>CAYMKI010000114.1:0-11509 GCA_964390695.1 uncultured bacterium | reverse complement strand
AAATTTGGTTTTGGACCTAACTAAAAGCATCCGCGATGAGACTTTTTTTTAGAAACATTGTTTTGTTATCAAAAAAATGTACAAACTATAGAGCAGCCCAATGGGCTGGAACGTAATAGCCCAGGGCACCGCCCTTGTCATTACCCATTTTATTAGAAAATTTATTATAAGATATCCTTATTGCTTCAAGTTCAACGCAGAGGGCGCGGAGGCGCAGAGACGCGGAGTAAAGGCTTAAGAAGCAACAACATAAAATTGCGCGCGAAGCGCACAATTTTAGCGCTGTCATTCAAACCCGTCGGGTTTGAATGAACCCTCTGAGCATCAGCGACTCTGCAAATCTGTGTTTGAAATATAAAACGAAGATCCAAGTTATTTCACGATAGAGGGCGCTGAAAGCAGCTGTCTTGTTCTGTGAGGCACTCATTTGCTGCAAACTCTTTGTTATATTCCTCTGTGGGCTCTGTGGTTTTTAATTTATTATTTTATGAGGGTTTGTGAATAGTCACCAGAGATCCTTTTGTTAAAAGGTTATCTTATAATAAATTTTCTAATAAAATGGGTAATGACAAGGGCGGTGCCCTGGGCTATTACGTTCCATGCCTGCGTCCTGATGAGAGGGCAAACCGAACTGTCCGAAATTAGGGCTCATATTGTATCCTGGTGTAGGATGATACCCACAAGCTAGTACCTACTAAGCTTTCAACTAACCTCACCCCTTGTAGATAATTCAGGCAACCTGTAGAATATCCCCCTTAAAGAGCATTCATCAGGCCGCAGGCCTGGTACGAATTAGCCCAGGGCATCGCCCTGGGCTGAGCATTTATCACCTGTAGCACCCTGTAAGGGTGCTACAATCTTACAGGTATAGTTCAAATCTTAAGTGGCATCTCTATAAGCTGCTATACCTTATCCATGCACCACCCAGGGTGATGCCCCCAAAAAAGCTGCCTGAAAGGCATCTTATTGTAGCTAAGATGGCACTAAAGACGCAGCATCCGAATGTTTATGAAGCAAAGAACCATTAACTTCATATACTTCTGTCGGAGACACCTTCAAACATAAACTACGCAGGCTCTCTCCATTGACTAATATAAAGTCCACCTCGTGCAATGAAGCCAGCAAATTCACAAACTCAGCTTCGGGATCGTGATCGCGCACATACACCAGCAAATCTTTGTTAGGATCTTGAGACAAATGACGGATAGCGCTGAAAATACCTGATGTCAAGCCCTGCGATCCAGAAACGCCCAATATATTGAATTCACAACCTTCCAAAGCCTTTTGCAAAGCAAACACATGCTCCTCGTCGAAGACCTTGTTGCCGACATCATATTCCAGTAAACGCCTTGCCAATTCTGGCAACGTGATTCTGGCGCATCCAAACCGCTCGATCGCAATGCCTGCAGCGACATTCGACAGCTGGGCCGCTTCAGCCATAGACAAGCCATTGGCCATGGCACAGGCCATCATCGCCAATACCGTATCCCCCGCACCGGTGACATCTTTGACTTCACGAACTCTGACTGGAAAATCCAGCCTCTCTCCCTGCCGGAAAAAGAGCGATATGCCCGATTCTGAACGGGTCACCATGAGTATTTCACTCTTGGAGAGCTCTAAAATCTTCGCGGCTACACTATCTAATGAAGCTTCTGCCGGCAAGCCCGCAGCGGCGTAAGCTTCTGTTAAATTCGGCTTGATCACCGTGCAACCGGCATATTTAGAAAAATCCACGCCTTTCGGATCGGTGATAATAGGGATGCTGCGCAGATGGCCTAATTCCATCACAGCCGCTAGCAACGTTTTGGACAAAAATCCCTTGCCATAATCCGATATGGCAATCACATCCACTCCGTCCATCAAAGAGGGCAAAGCCTCGATGATTTTCTGCTCTAAAGATTCGGGAAGCGGCAGGATCTGCTCATGGTCCACACGCACCATCTGCTGCCCTTCGGCAATGATCCGATTTTTCACAGGTGTCGGATAGGCCGGCTGTTTAAACACGCCGCGCACGTCCACCTTTTCCTCATGCAAAATATGCGACATCTTGGCCCCGGCGGCATCTTCGCCTATGCGCCCCACGGCGGCGACCTGGCATCCCATGGATATAAGGTTCAAAACTACGTTTCCAGCTCCGCCGGGCCTATGCTCTTCCCTTTGCACATGCACGACGGCCACAGGTGCTTCGGGCGAGATGCGGCGCGCCTTGCCAATGGTATAGGTGTCTAATAAGAAATCTCCGATCACCATCACCCTCTTAGGGCCGAGCTGACTAAATGTTCCTGTAAGCCTTACCATGTCTTCTCCGGCAGTAAGTAATCTTTCACATACTCTATCACATTCTCTTCAAGGGATTTGCACAAGGCCTTTTCCTTTAAAACAGCCCGCGTCTTATTCATGTCGGCACAGGTATAGTTTTGATATTTGCCCAGCAGGTCGGGAGGCATATCGATATACTGGATATTCACCGGCAGATCACATGCTTTAAATACCCCTGAAGCCACCTCGTTCCAGGTGCCGGGATAGCCGGTCCCCACATTATAGATGCCGCAAGCGGAATTCTCTAAAAATGCACAGGTCATACGCACGGCATCTTTGACATAGATGAAATCCCTCTTCTGTTCCCCATGGGCAAAGTGGGAGGGATCGCTAGACTTAAACAAACGAATCACCCCCTCCTTTCTGGCAGAGGGAAGTATGTGGGTAATCGCCGAAGCCATCCTGCCCTTATGGTATTCGTTAGGGCCAAACACGTTGAAATATTTAAGGCCCACGGCTAAATTCAAAGCACCCTGGGACTTCAACCACAGGTCAAACAGGTGCTTGGAGAAGCCATACATATTCAGAGGCTTTAAAGCCTCCAGCTGCTCATGATCATCATGAAAACCGCATGAGCCATCCCCATAGGTTGCTGCTGACGAGGCGTAAATGAACCTAATCCCATGTTGAAAGGCATATTCTGCTAGGTGCCGGGAGTAGCGGTAGTTGTTTTCTAATAGATACCCCGCATCCTGTTCCACCGTACTAGAACATGCCCCCAGATGGATAAAAGCCTGGATCTCAGCCTGACGCCCTTCCAACCACTTGAACAAGGCGTGCTTGGAGATGACATCTGCCAAGGCCTTTCCGACTAAATTCTTCCACTTTGCGCCCTTGCCCAAGTCGTCGACCACGAGAATATTTTTATAGCCTTGATCGTTAAGGTGCCTGACGACTCCCGAGCCAATAAAACCGGCCCCGCCGGTGACAACGATGCATCTGTCTTGTGTGTGCATAAATTACAACGGTTATGTGTATTTTACTGTAAATGAATAACTTACCTCTTTACATTCCAAGAGGTATCAAGTTTAATGCTAAAGTAAAATCTTAGCATATTTCAAAAAAAATGTCTTGAAAAAATAAAATAAAAAAAGGCCCACTTACGTGGGCCTAAAATGCGATCTGTTAGAGCGAAGATCTATTCAGCTCTGGCAGCCTTGAGTTCTTTTTTCAACCCACCGATTAAAGCTTCGGTAAAGTCTATATCTCTCAAGGACCCCTCGATATTTTGATCATAGCTCTCCAAAACTCTATGCATTTCTTTTTGCATATTGCCGGTTTGTATTTTTGCCTGTGCTAATTTCTCTTGAGCTGCTTGTATAGCTAAACTATTAGCTTCAAACTGCTTTGCGACTTCAGGATCCTTTGTTTCTTTAAATTTTTTAGTAAGTATTTCTTTCTTTTTTTTGAGTTTCTCAACCTGCAAACGGTCATCATGCACCACTTTCAACTGTGTTTCAAATTTATTTCCAGCTCGCTTCACATAGTCGCTCCTTTGCGCTTTTTGCTTCGCTAAGAGTTCCTTGTTTTCCTTTAAAATGCGATTTTGCAGGAACAATTCCTTGGTGATGTCGTATATTCTATTTCCCTCCACTACCTTATCCATTAAGGCACTCACCTTATCGTGCAGCTTAGGATTTTTCACGAAGACATCGTTGTATTCAAGGTAGAACGCAGCGAGTATTTTACCAGCTGTTTCCATCTCTTTTACACCCTTATGCAAGTCGAGCGGCGATTTTACATGTGCCTCTGCGGTTTTAAACATCTTTTGAATTTTGCTAAGCCTGTGATCAACGATTTGCACCCCTTCCGTTTCATGGCGGATCGTTTTAATTTTATCCGTCACTACATTCAATTTACGGCATGCCGCCTCGTGGACACGGAATAACTTTTTCGCTTTCACATTCAATTGATCCCTTGACTTCCAAGGCATTTCCTTGTCTGACTTGTCTAGCTGTTTTTCAATTTTCATAATCTCTGCCATGGTGTGATTTAACTCTTTAACAATCTTCTGCTCCTGTTTCTCCAACCTTCCCAATTTGGTACAATTCAGATGAAAGAATTCACGCAGTTTAGTCGTCAATTTATCAATCACATTTGCCTTATAAGCTGCTTGCCTATACTCTTTATGTGCAACCGGGGCTTTTTGTTCTTCACGGTGTATATTTGCCAAACTCTGACTTCTGGTTAATTTAGATACGCCGCCCATGGTTTACCTCCTTAATAAAATAAAATACGGACGATGAAATAATTTATGCAGCTTTCATGCCAAAGCAAAAAAAAAGCCCACATTTTGTGGGCTTTTTTTTAAAAAAGACAAATTAAATCAGTAGGGTCGGCTGATTAAAGCTTAACATCCTCTACGTCTTCAATATCAAAGAAATGGTCTGGTTTTAACTCCAAAGCTTCAATCTCTTCGAGCGAATCAATTTTATTTTGTTGCATCTTCCAAACTAATTCTTTATCTTCGAGATTATCGAGATGATTTTGATCCAACTCTAAATCATCGACGCTATGGGGATCTAACTCCAAAGCCTCGATATCAGCATCTACTCTAGCTTTTTCGATAAGATCATATTTCTCCTGGTAAGCTCTAACATTTTTTCTCAAAGATGCTATTTCTTTCGTGTACTTTTGGGAAACTTCAAGCGTTTTAGCTCCAATTTCCTTAAGTTCTTGCTTAAGAACTTCTATTTGTTTAGCTCTTTTTTTAATTTCCGACTTCAAAACGTGGATTCCATTGCTCAATTCTTTAACATCTGCAATCGCTTGCTTCTGGGCTTGAAGCTTTTGATTAACCTCTTTGATCTGATTAGAGAGATTGCTATACTCTGTATTAAGATCTTTTTTTTGCTGTTCCACAGCTTTCTTTTCCTGAGGATCTGTAATAACTTTAGACCCTAATTTTTTATAATCTTCAACTACCGACCTTTTGGCATCTTCAAAAAGTTGTATCTCTAACTCAAGATCTTGCTGAGCCAACTTATTATTTTCTGCTATCTCCGCTTTTAATTCCTTAATCTTGGCTCGCCGCTTTCCAATCCCGTTGGTTAGCTTTTCCACATCGACTTGTTTTTCGTTGATGAGCTTTCTTTGGCGTTCTAAGAACTCCTTCTTGTACTGCAAATTATTTTTTAGCGAGACTTCTAAATCGTTGAGCGTATCAGAAACTCGAGCAAATCCCTCTGATATTTGAGCTGGGTAGGCTGTTTTTGCTTCTGCAGCTTTTGACTTTACTGGATTCTTTGCAGGAAGAGTCGGTTGAAAATCGAGTTTACTTTTTGGCTGTTTAACTTTCTCAGAAGGATGAGACAGATCAAACAGATCATATAAGCTATCTAGAGGCTTATACTTCACGACTTGATTCATCAACTGACCAACTTCTGCGCGCAGCGCGGGTCTTTTCACAAATACGGCGTCGTATTCTTTGTAAAAATCTGCTAGTTTTTTTAGCAAAGCTTTTATCTCTGCCTCACCTTGCTGGATTTCGCTTTCAGAATCTTTGGAAGTATATTTGGCTATAGCAGCTTCAAAAGAAGCTTTGAATTGCTTTAAACCTTCTACGACTTCTTTCTGACCGTGAGCTTTCAGGTGAATAGCTTTACATTGGGCTTCAATGGTATCTCTGGCTTGAGTTTTGGCATTCAGTTTTTCTAAGAGATTTTCACATTCATCGTTCAGTGTTTTGTACTGCGCAAAGCGATACTTACCTTCTGAGCCTTCAAAATATTCAGCCGAGCGTCCTTGAAAGTCTTTTTCAAAGCTACGCAGCGTGGCGTTTTTCACATCGAGAAGCTTCTGGCATTGTGCCACTTTTTTCTGAGCTTCGCTTAATTTTTTCACCCATCGAACTTCTTTAAGCTCTAGGCGGCCTTGCTTCGTAAAATATTTATAAAAAAAGTTTTTTATATTTTCGAAAATATTTTTACGCTTTACAGTTTCCTGCACTCTTACTTGAGATTTATCTGCGGATTTAACATAAAGTGGATTTTCAAAAGTTTCTACACCTTTAATAATTTTATTAGGTGCTTTATAAACAGGATTTAAATTCATACAACCTCCGTGTATTTAATTTTACAATTACTTAAACAATTATTTTACAAAAAAAACATAATTTAAATCAACAAAAAAAACATATAGCAACTTAAAATTTTTAATTCTATCAATAATTGAGTATATTCAAAAACCAATAATAAACAGTATTTTTCTAACTATTTTAAATAATTACATTTACATATAAAAAACAACTATATATACAACGAGTTTATTTTTATTTATCTATTATACCCAATCAACACAAAAACCAATGTGACTATTAACCACCCAACAGAAACCATAAGATGGTGGAGAACAGAACCCTCAAAGAACGCAATTAATTATAAGAATGCTAGTTGAATATTATTCTTCAAGTTTTGTCCCTCTGTGGGTTCTATGGTTGCACCTCGTTACGCACTGTGTACAGCACTGAATTGTTACAAATCAATTGCTAGGTATATTGTCAATGGTATCCATCAAATTATCTGCAGACACCTTTGAGGTGTCATCTTTCAAAGGATGTTTAGGACTTATCACTACCGGCAAATCTGATTGCTTGAAAACATCCGTAACGTCGAATTTTAGATCTGACCCCAAAATGGGTAACGGCCCATAAGGAGAGTCAACTCCTGAAGTATCCGAAACAGCTTTTGGTTGTTTGTCAGCAATTACCGATGCCACTTTACCATATTGATTCATTAAAGGTTTCGAGCCGCCATACTGCCGTGTTTCTAGCTCTGGCTCTGCCTTGATAACAGGCAGCTTGAGTTGTTTTTCAATGTATTCGATGTTATTTTTATATAACAGAATCCGATTATGCAAATTGACGATGGTTGCATCGAATTTCTCCTCTGCCTTCTTCACCTTACTGTCATCTATATCGATAACTTTTGCCTGCATTTCAGGGATCGCTTGGGTTAATACCTCTACCCTTGTATTTATGGATTCTAATTCAGCAGCCAGTTGTGATCTCTTGGATTCAAACTCCGGCATAGCGATTTCTACTTCCCAGTAGCCTTGCCCTTGCTGCTGAAGCTGTTGAAATTCCTGAGCTTTGATCTGTTGTTTTGCTTTGAGTTGGATCCACTCGCCCACACAGCCTTGGATGTGGTGAAAGAGTTCTTTAGCTTCTTGCGTCTGGTCCGCGATATATTTTTGTTTGGCATAGACGCTTGTTTCCAATTCGACTTCACAAGCCGACAATTTTCTCTGCTCAGCCACCAAATCTTTAAGTTTATAAATAGAGCTCATGAGATCATGCTTTTCTTGGCTAAGCGCAGAACTTGGGTGGATCACTGTTTCAAAATCCAAGTTAAAATCCACAAAATCGTTGATGATTTGCTTTAGCTCGCTCTCTACCTGTTCAAGACATTTCGCATCGTGCGAACGGCATTTCATGGCGACTTTATCTAAAGCGCCCTTAAATTGTTTCAGGCTTTCTGTGACGATTTGCACACCGTAGTGATTCAACCGGTGAGCTTTGAATTTTTGATCTAATAATTTATGAGATTTGTTTAAGGTATCCAACTCCTCCAAGGAGCCTTCGTACTGACCTATAAGCTTTCTATATTGAGAAAATCTAAACACCCCCTCTGTGCTTTCAAAATAGGCCTTTTTGCGCTGTGCAAAATCGTGATTGAATGCTTCGATGCGCTTCAGAAAACCATCGATTTTTTCTTTAGTTTTTGCGATTTTGTCTTGTTGTTCATTTATTCGAGCAAACAACTTCACTTCTCGCAATTCCAATCTACCCTGTGAGGTAAAACGCGTGTAAAAGAAATTTTTTATTTTAAAAAATAAATCGGTTAGAAAAAAATTCCTTTTTACAGATTTTTGTTTTAGATTTATGACTTTTTCGCTATTAAGTTTGAAATAATCTGTAGCAAATTTGGACTCTAAAGCACTTTTAACAGGGACATTGACAGACATAACAGCTCCTAACGTTTAGTATGGGTTTGAATTCGAGTAGGCAATTTAACAAAGCTTGGCTTTTAGTTCAATCAAAAATGGCTTAAGCATTACTCTAACATTTTTTTGAATTCAAAAAAAAACCCGCTAGAAGCGGGTTTTTTTTGTTAAGTCCAATCGAAATTATTATTTCAAGAGGGCTTGGTACTCATCTTGTAGCTCGGCTATTTTCTTTTCAGCCTTCATTTTGGTATAAGCACTGACTGTCTCGCCCTTGGCTTCTTTGTTTTTTGTATACTTATTGAACTTCGCTACATAATTTTTTAGTTGATAAAGTTTTTCATTCTGTTCTACCTCTTGCTTATCTAGGAAATTATAAGCTGCAGGTTTGCAATATTGAGCTACCACATCTTTTTGCTTATCATTAGCCTTCTTTACATCAGCTTCAATCCTAGCAATCGCAGGATTATAGACTTCGTCGGCTTTGTTTTCTAAGCTAGCTCTTTCAGAAACAACCTTATCAAAATCATCCTCAGCTTTTTTCAGCTCTATATTTAGTTGATCAAATTTTTCCCTTAACTCAATTATTTGCTCTTGCATATCGTCACGTTCTTGTTCAGATATCTTGTTGAACTCTACTGACATTCCGATCTGCTTAAATTTTTCAACTATCTCTTGTTTTTGGGATTTTAGTTCCACAATTTTAGAAGATAATTCATGAGCTCTTAGGCCAGCTTTCATCTCCTCTTTCACCTTCACCATGTATGCTTGTTTATCTTTTTGCAATTGGGCGATATAGGACTCTTTATCTGCAATCTCTTTTCTGCCTTTGGAAATTTCCAAAAGACGTGTGATCTTGCTGTTTTGAGCTGACAATTGGCTTATAGAAGCGCTGGCTTCTGGATGTTTCTTTATGATTGGCTGATATTCATGATAGAAATTAGTGTATTCTTCAACGATATAGCCAATTTCTTTCTCTGCAGCTTCATTGAGCGCGAGATCTGTACTCTTTAGATTCGCTTCTACTTGATTAAAAGCAGCTTGGAATCTCTCTATTTGCTCATTGACAATTTTCAAACCAAAGTGCTTGGTACGGTGCGCCTTAAATTTGTCTTCTATTCCAACATGAGCTTTCTTTTGTTTTTCAAGTTGATCGACCACTGCAGCATACTCGTCATATACGACATTATACTCAGCAATTGCCTGTTCGCTGGCTTTGTCTTTGAGGTGTCCTTCTTTGATATCAGAAACAGCCTGATCCAATGGAGCTAACTTCGCTTTCAATTCATTTACTTTTTGGATTGTCTGGTTAATTTTAGCCTGACTATCTATAACTCTGTTGTATAATTTTACAGATCTTACCTCTAAACGGCCTTGTGATGTAAAGTTCGTATAGAAGAAATCTCTAATGCGATTAAATATCACTACAAAGAAATTTGTTCTTTCCTGAGGTACGACAACGTTATTTTGTTTAACTTCTTGTTTTTCCTGAATCTCAGCTTGAAGCTTAGTGGTTTCAGCATATACATTTGGTTTAACGGAATCTATTGCCATAAAAATCTCCTTATTTATGCAATTTATAGTTTCGATGTAAAGCATAGAGTGTAACTAGATCAAGAGCTTTTCTGCAACTAAAAAAGTGTAAATTTTTCTTTATGTTTTATTAACATAACCCATATCGAATGTTAATGTTTGTATTAAATTCTTAACAAACAAAGCAAAATCATTTTACACACCGTCTCATTGCCAAAGCAATAAAAAGCCTTCACAGACTATTCTAGAATGAATGCATATAAAATTCAGCCGCTATTACGGCACAATGCGGCAAAAGATTGGAGGGATCTGTACCACCCATGCAAAATAAAGCAGACCCCGAGCCTGATAACAACACAGGATGATATCCTGCAGCCACAAGAGTGGATTTTATCATTGCAAGCTCCGGAAGTAAGGTAAAGGCGGGTAGCTCTAAGTCATTGTAATAGTCAGGATTCCCTGCTACAAAACTATCTAACGACTCTAAAGGGTTGCGGAGGGGCAGTGTGCCTAGCTGCAGAGCAGCATAGACGGCCGGCGTGGACAAACCTGCTGGCGGCTTTATGATCCACAAAGTTTTTTTGGGAATAGACAAGGGAGGTAAAGGCTTTATAACATCTCCTCGACCCGTAACATAAGCTGTACCTTCTGTTAAGAAAAAAGGAACATCAGAGCCGATCTCTGCCGCCCAAGACATCAGATCCATCTTTGAAGCCGGTTGTCCGAGAAGTTGATTAATGCCTTTGAGAGCGACAGCCGCATTGCTGCTTCCCCCTCCTAACCCCGCTTGCGAAGGAATTTTTTTCTCTAGACGCATATCGACAAAAAAACGTAAGCCTGTCTTTTGACGGAATTTGTTAATAGCTTTCCAAACCAAATTGGATTCATTGGTGGGAAGCGAGGGATCCGAGCAGACCAAGCGGTCTTCTGCCGACAAGGCGATTTCAAGCGTATCGCCCAGAGAGATGGCTTGAAATAGAGAAGCCAATTCATGATAGCCATCGGGACGTTTACCGAGAATCTTTAGAAATAGGTTGATCTTAGCCGGAGAAAATAGTTTTAACATATATTTGTTTGTTTTTTGTGGTTCACATCTTATGTTTTACACGGAGTCCTCTCACCAACCCAACAATCTGAAACGTAGTGAGGCATTCAGCGATAATGTAGCAGCCTTACAGGCTGCTTTTGATATTGCATATCCCACCCAGGGCGATGCCCTGGGCTATTACGTACCAGCCCTTCGGGCTGAAGAGATAGCATGAACATAGCTGATCCTGCAAACACCTGCTATAGCTTTCTTGCCAATCACCTCAGCAATGCCTAGACTAGGGTAAGATATTCACCTGCATTTGCAGATAAATACCGCCTATCAGAAACATTCTCTCACCAGCCCAAAGGGCTGGAACGTAATAGCCCAGTGGGATGCCCTGGGTTAAGGGTATGGCATTCAGCCGCATTTGCGTAGTAAATATCGCCTATCTAAAGCGTCTTCTTATCAGCCCAAAGGGCTGGTACGTAATAGCCCAGGGCATCGCCCTGGGGCAGGCCATCATCACCTGTAGCAGTCTGTAAGACTGCTACCTCCACACCCATGCCCTGGAGGAGGGTGCGGCATTTACAGCGTTTGCCGACTAATTGCCACCTATCACAAACGCCCAGTCACCAGCCCAAAGGGCTGGAACGTAATAGCCCAGGGCATCGCCCTGGGTTAGGC
>CAYMKI010000113.1:0-11511 GCA_964390695.1 uncultured bacterium | reverse complement strand
CTATGGGAGCTTTCCACGAAATTGGCGGATGGGTGGTCATCATGGTCATGTTTGCATTGTGCTGGTTGTGGTTTAGTTGGCAACAGAAAGCTAGTTTAGGAGATGGTTAGTGTCAAAAATTAATGAACATCTCTTATCATTAGCTGCTCTGATGTATTGTCTTTGGAATGCTAGAGAGATCGCTGATGCCTGGAGTCCGGGTTCGATGTATGAAAGATACGGATGGTTGCTACTTTTGTTATGGCTGCTGCCTTTTTGCTATCAATTGTATGCTGCAATTAGATATTACAATGTAATTTCATGGATATCGGATCCCCGTCTTCTTAGCTTGAGTGTGCTGATTTCGCTATTTGGCAATATAGGTGAAGTGCATGTCCTCGTTAATATCGGTGCAGCGGTGGCTATTGCAGCCTTTATTCCTTTCTCTTGGACCTGGCTGTTGTGGCTTTTATCTGGAGTGGCCTGGATACCTCAGGTGAGTTGGCTATTATCACACCTTGTCCCAAATTATTCCTCTTGGTATTTTAGCTTTAGATTAGCGGCTATTTTGATAGGTTCGTTTGGATTGCTCTTTAAATTAAAAAAACGTGCGTAGTTATGCATAGATCTACCTTTTTATTTGTGTTTCTTATAATTGCCTTGCTCTTAGGCTTGTTGTGGCAATATTATCCTCTTGAAGATGCTAAATTGCGCTTGGAAGCTCTTCCTTTGATAGGCTCCGGATTTGTCGGCAACAACGTTCCTTTAAATGATTTTGAAGAGCAGACTTTTAAAGGAGTTAATGTGCTTAAAAGAGTCTATCGGGTAAATAACGAAAACTATCTCATCACCGTATTGGATGGTACCCACAACCGTCATGTGGTGCATGATCCATACTATTGCTTTACCGGTAGTGGATGGGAAATTGAAAAGCAACAGGATGTACCGATTGCTAATGGCACAGGTAAAGAACTCGTGTTACGGCGTGGTTCAAAACAACGCGCAGCCCTTTTTTGGTTTTCAGATCAAATATCCCCTTTTAGCTCTCCTATGGAATATTGGTGGAATTCGACTCTACGACGCCTGACCCTAGGAAGATCGGGACAAGAACCAGTTTTGATCATGATCCAGCCTCTAGATTCTCTATCTCAAGTCAATTGGAAAGAGGTCACACAGGTTATAAGCGACCTCACCAACCTATAGACAAAGTCGTGTTATACTCAAACAAACTGAAAAACTGAGGAAATCTTAACATGCCTCATGTATCTTTGATTTTGATTAAAAAATATATTTACATTTCAAAATTTCTTTTTTATAGAGAATAAGTTACGTGTATTTAAATTTTCATTCATTTTGAGGTGCTATGCGTTCTTATGTCTTTCCATTTTTGTTGATGGTACCTGTTTTAGCCGATGCGAATCCTTCTTCCAATACTGTGCTTTCTGGAAGTTACACTCTGGAAGGAAATGGAGCAATTATTGACGGGGCCAGCCTTAGCAATCCTACAGGTTATTTTTTAAATAGCGGTACCCTCAACATCAACAATGTAACTTTGCAAAGATTTACAACCACCGGTGGAAACGGCAGCGGCGGAGGTGCAGGCTTAGGGGGAGCGATCTTCATCAATAACGGCGCTACTGTTAATCTTAACAATGTAACGTTTAATGCCAATATGGCTATAGGCGGAAATGGCGGTAGCGGAGGAACCGGAGGCAACTTAAATGGATTGCTGACACCTACATCGAATGGAAGCGCCGGAGCAAACGGCGACAATGCGCCTGATGGCGCCGGAATAGAAAACGCTGGTAACGGCCGCTTTGGCTATACAGGTTGCCCAGGAGGTAATGCCTCCAATGGCTATGGCGGCGCAGGAGGTCATGGCGGTAAAGGCGGACCTGGAACAGGAACCACGGCTGATGTAATCAAAACGATCGCAGAGTTAGCTGCCGGAGTGATTAAAAGCGCCTTTGATACAGGAGAAACAGCTTCATTTACAGCTATAGGCACTACACTGGAAGTAGGTGCCGCTGCAGCTGCTGCAGCTGGCGCCGAATTTACTGCAGCGGCAATATCAGAGGCCACAGCTGCTGTATTCGAAGCACTGAGTGTTGAATTTTACGCTATGGCAGCCGAAACCGCCGGAGGATCTTTAACCTATGATGCCGCCATGGCAGCACTGCAGAGTGTCTACCTGACAGCCATCCAAACGACCAGTTACCTTACCGATGGCGTGGCTGGAATAGGAGGTAATGGCGGCAACGGGGCCATCGGAGGCAATGGCAGCTTTGGTTTTGGTGGAGGGCCCGGCGGAACTGGAGGCCAAGGCGGAAATGCTGTCAGCGATTCCGTAGCTAGCGGTGGACTTGGCGGAAATGGTGGCAATGGCGGTAACGGCGGATTTGGCGGCGGTGGAGGACAAGGCGGCAGTGGGGGACAAGGCGGTTCTAATGGCACACACTCATCAATGAATAATGGTTACTTGTTAGGATCTATGGGAAATGGAGGATTGCCCGGCTTTGGAGGTGGTGTAGGCAGCAATGCGAATGGCTCTAATAACGGCGTTCAAGGAGGAGGAGGCAGCGGCTTCGGCGGTGCCATTTTTGTTTCTAATGGAGCCGCTCTCAATATCAATGGACCGGCTGCCTTCAACAACAATGGCGTGGAAGGTGGTTCAAGCTTAAATAATGGCCTTGCCGGTGTTGCTGCCGGAACAGATCTCTTTATGATGAAAGGCTCCACAGTCAATTTAAATCCAGGCGCAGGAAACACCATTGTCTTTAACGGTACCATTGCCGATGATAGTGCTGCCAGCATCGGTACAGCTTCTGTCTCCACTGGACAAGGAGCTGGGCTCAATGTCCAAAGCGGGTATGTGATTTTTAATGGCGTAAACACCTATACCGGTCAAACCGCCATCAATGGGGGCGTGCTCCAAGCCGTGGATGGCCAAGGTATCAATCCTTATAGCAACATAAAACTCAATGGTGGCATTCTGCAAGGCAGCGGATCTCTAAACCGCTTCTTAGGAACATCCAGCACAGCTATACAGTGGACGGCTTCCGGAGGTTTTGCAGCTTATGGATCCGACCTTACTGTGACCTTGAACAATAATGAATCCTTGAGCTGGGGTTCGGGTGGGTTTGTACCTAACGGCAGCTCCTTGCTTTTCGGTTCCGACACTGCCAATAAAAATGTGATCTTTACGAACAATATCGATCTGGGCAGTTCAACTCGAACTATTCTGTCCACACCAAGCCAATCCGGATCATCCCAAGCGACATTCTCAGGCGTGCTATCGAATGGATCTTTGACACTCAACGACAACGCGCACTCGGGAACTATCGTTTTGGCTGGGCATAACACCTATACAGGCCCCACGCATGTTCAAGGAGGAGTAGTATCCCTCCAAGGCAGTATCGCCAGCAGCACGGTGACGATTGATAGCGGCGCTACCCTAAATGATGTATCCGGAGGATTAGACGACTCCACTATCCTGATCGATAACGGCACTTTCAATTTATTATCCAATGATTCCATCACATCTCTCTTGGGAAGCGGTGCTGTGAATCTATTAGGGGGAACTTTAACTCTCGGCAACGGCAGCTTCAGCGGCAGCATCAATGGTACAGACTCTGCATATGGCCTAGTGAAAAACTCTCCTATCCAACTGACCTTATCAGGTACGAATACTTATATCGGTCCCACGCAGATCAACGCAGGCACATTGAATCTTACAGGCACCCTATGCAGCAGGGCCATTAACGTCGCCAGTGGCGCCATCTTGGAAGTACCTAATGGTGGATTGTGCTCCTCTACTGTGTTAACAAACGCAGGCACAGTCAACTTGGGCGCAGATGATGCCATCTCTAGTTTGATCAATAGCGGCACCCTCAACAATACCGGTCACACTCTCTCAGCGGCAAGTTATGCGCTTAACGACGGCTCTGTCATCAATGCCAATTTAGGCTCGGGTATTTTGACATCACAAGGCTCTGTAGCATTGAATGGCACCTGCTCGGCTGCCTCCATAGATGTGATCAATGGCACCCTGACATTAGGAGCAGCAAGTCGTTTTCTCAATACCCCTTGCGTAACAGTGGACGGGCTGTTGCAATTAGCCGGAAATGAAGGTATAGATACCCTCCTGGGTTCAGGCCAGATTTCTCTGCAGTATGGATCACTGAGCTTGCACGGAGGGAATTATGCTGGGATTCTTTCGGGTGGAAATTCAAGCTATGGGTTGATCAAAACCTCTACTGACAGCCTAACATTATCCGGAGATAATTCCTTCGTAGGTAGCACTCAAGTGCAAAATGGAACGATAATATTAACCGGCAGCCTAGCGAGTTCAATCGTAAACATCGCTTTGGGCTCTACCTTTGAAGACCGCAGCGGCAGCTTGTCGAGTAGCGCCACAGTCACCAACTACGGAACTTTCGATCTTGCTGCCAATCAAACGGTGGGTAGCTTTATCAATTCTGGCAGCTTAAATGGCAGCGGCTATACATTATCCGCATCTACTTATACCTTGAATGATGGATCTAGCATTAATGCCAATTTAGGATCCGGCACCTTAGACAGCTATGGCACCGTGGCTTTAAACGGAAGCAGCTCAGCCAGTACTTTTAATGTACATAATGGAACGCTTTCGTTAGGTTCAGGAGGTCTTCTAGTCCATCATCCTGATGCCACCGTCGATGGCAACCTTATACTGGGTGGCGAAGAAACCCTAGGCACATTGTTGGGAACGGGTAACATATCCATGCAGCAGGGCAACTTGACCTTAGAGAGAGGCTTGTTTTCAGGATCAATATCGAGTACAGACCCTCAAAAAAGGCTCACTAAGACCACTAGCGACACCTTGACTTTATCAGGATCTAATACTTATCTTGGTCCCACTGAGGTTCACGCTGGTACTCTTATTTTGGTGGGCAGCTTGAATAGTCCTAGTCTAGTTATATCTCCTGAAGCTATGCTCGATGATGTCTACGGCGGTCTGCCCGCTGGTTGCATAGCTACTGTGGATGGAACTTTAAATATCGAATCAAATCAGTCTCTAGATACTTTACAAGGATGCGGTATCGTAAATCTTATTTCCGGGAATCTTACAATAAATCAAGGAGTTTTTTCTGGAGACATTGGAGGCAATGACTCTTGTAGTGATCTGATCAAAGCCTCTTCAGGAGAACTGACCCTGTCTGGTGAGAACACTTTTCCTGGACCCACCACTATAAATGAAGGCTCCTTGATCCTTCTCGGAAGTTTAGATAGTCGAAGAGTAACTATTGCCGCTGGGGCTTCACTTAACAGCACAAATAGAGGCTTGGCAGATGATTGCACACTGACCAACCATGGCACCTTATCCGTGCAATCTCAGGAGACCGTCAATAACCTGGTGAATACAGGTACAATCAATGGCACAGGAACGTTAATAGCAGAATCGTACCTTTTGAACGATGGATCGATTGTACAAGCTAACCTAGGCACTGGCGTAGTGACTACCGCTGGAAATGTAGAAGCCTATAATAACATGGGGGCAACGACCTTCAATATACCTCTTGATAGCACGCTAAAGCTCATGGGCGCTCAGCTATTGAATAATGCTGCAACCGTGAATTTAAATGGAAACATGATTCTAAATGGGGGAAATCAGACGATCGATATCCTCAATGGCGCCGGCAATGTATATGTAAATACCTATTTATTTATTATTAACGGCGGCGGCAGTTTCACAGGTAAAATTCTAGGCGCGCCTCCGGTGTCCTCCTCAAATCCGGGTACGATCCAAGAGAGTGGAATCGAGACAGGATTTAAAGATACTATACCGGCAGAAATAGATCTACGGGGACCTTTTAACTTTACTAACACAGTTATCGCAGCAGATGCCATCAACATCAGCAATGGTGCTGCCATCCACTTTAGCGCAAGCCAAGCCACTACGAATAGCTTGGAGATCATGGAACATAGCCAACTGAACATCTGCGATAATAGCATATTTAACAACAACGGGCTAGCTTCGATCACAGACTCTACCCTCAGCATATGCGACGGCTCACAGTTGAACAACCAAGGCAATATCCAGGCTAACGGCAGCAGCTTGATCCATGTAGATGAAACAAGTTCATTGGCGGCCGAAATAATCTACTTGGAAGCCCAATCTACCCTGAAAGTCGAAGATAGCTCAAAGATCTCCTACACCGAAATCGATGGCTATGGAACGATAGACTGCTGCAATAATACCTTTATGAATAACGGCTCTGTCAGCGGACATCTGACCTTTGCCGGCAATTTTCACAATACAGGTTCATTTCATCCCGGCAACTCCCCCGGGCTGGCTAACATCGTCGGCAATTACTATGAAGCATCTGAGTTGGACATCGATATTGAAAATACCACACCTGTCACCGGTTATAGTCAAGTGCGCGTGAGCGGCGATGTCTACCTAAGGCCCAGCAGCATCTTGAAAATCAACGCCTATAACCAACAATTTGCCTCACAGGGCGATGTCTATCAAATCATCGGTGATAGCTCCGGAGGGCCGATCCATATCAATGGAACTTTCGGCAGCGTCGAATATGACTTGGATGGCGATGGACCGCTGCCTCCGGTGCACAATGCCGCCTTTGTATTCGACATCGCCAATGGGCAGCTGGTCGCTTCGGGGTTAAATCAACCGGGCAGCAAGTTTGCTGATCTAGGAGCTAATGCCAATCAACGCCGCGCGGCTCACGCTCTATTTAAAGCTGCGCAGATAGCTCAAAATCAGATCGATTCGAATATGCTGAAAGGCACCTTAGCCAGGCAAATCATAGATTCTCCGCGAGATGCAGCCTGCAATCTAGAGCATTATACACCCACATTTTACGGTGCTTTGACGGATTATGCCATCTTAGGCGATAGAGCTTTAGTGCGCCTGGCTTGGAATCGCATTTCACCTCTCTACAATATGCCAAGTGGAGAATGTTCATGCCAGCAGGCTTTTGCTGCCTATGCTGGGTATCTGAGCAGCGATGCGCATGAGGAAGATCACGCCAAACTCAAACGCCGTGACTATTACTTGGGAGCCGATTACACCTTCTCTTCCGGATTTGCTCTGGGAGGACTATTTTCCTTCAACAATGGCAACATGCATGCAGAATTAGGCAAAGGGCATCTCGATGGAGCTGCGGGACTTCTGTACGCCCGAACAGATGTTTGCGATAACTACACGCTATATGCTTCCGTATGCTACTCCTCTCAAAATAATCATCTGCAACGCAAGACAATGAATGGAAATTGCAAATCCACCAGCAACACAAATACTTGGACGGGCAACATAGGAGTGCAATATACCGATTGGTCCTTATGCGGCATTTCTATTGCTCCTCATGCCAATTTGATCTATTCCTATTCTCATCTGGGAAGCCTGAGCGAAAAACACACTATCGATGCCTTGCATATCGATCGTTCTCATGCCAATCTGCTCAGCGGAGAGATTGGATTTTCCGCTCTGTATAACACGCAAATTTATTGCCGCGACTTCAGCCTCGAAATCATCGGGAGATTGGAGCAAGCATTCGCTAGGGATAAGAGTAAACTGAAGGTGCATTTAGACAATAATCCGCATATAGCCTATGACTTAGATCTATCTCAATCTCCAATGACTTGGGGACATTACGGTATTAACATCGGCTACACCCTCTGGAATAATTCCACTTTATTTGCAGGCTACGAAGGTCGCATTGGACATGAATGGGATCATTTCTTTAATATAGGTTTACGCGTAGGATTGTGATACATTAGAATTCATGAATAGGACTGCTACAATGACATGGGGAAGAACTTCTTATAGATATGTTTGTGTGGCGTTCATATTTTTGTGTATTTTGCCTTTGAACCTGCAGGCTCAAACCTCGGTGGTCTTGCGCTCGAGGGATGCTGGCATGTTCAGCATCTTTTACGATGTGCTTGCCCTCTTGCAATCGTATGAAAACTCCCGCTTTGATTATGTAGAAGTAAATTTTGGAACCACAGGTTGTTACTATGACCCTAGCTATGGTTCTAACTGGTGGGGATATTACTTCCAACCGGTTGTCCTCGGGCACAAATCAGGTCCTGTAAAAGAGGTGTACGGAGGGGACGAAGGAGTGAATCCATGGGATATTGAACTCCGGACTTCTAGGGCCGAAGCCCATCGATTAATCGGCAAATATATCAAACTCCATGCACATGTCGAAGAAAAAATTAATAAATTTGTAAAAAAACAATTCCGGGGCTATACCATCGGCATTCATTATAGAGGTACAGATAAGATATCCGAAGCACCAAGAATGCCTTATGAATACGTCGATGCTAAGTTGCAGGAAACCATGCAGCGATTAGGCCATCAAAGATATACCATTTTTGTTGCAACTGACGAAGGGGATTTTATAAGGTACATGCTTACCCGCTATGGGGATAAAATCTGCTTTTTGCATCAAGCCCTGCGTTCATTTGATGGACAGCCCCTGCACGTTACCACCTCACAGAAATACAAACATGGCGAAGATGCCGTTCTAGATTGTCTGCTGCTGTCTAAAACAGATCTTCTGATTCGGACCAGTTCGAATCTAAGTAAATGCTCTACCTATTTTAACCCCCATCTCGAGGTCATTGAATTGAACCAAAGGTATTGACAGGGGATAATGGGGCAAAGCTGGAGGTTTACTCTCCAGCTTTTAGAACTTCCATGAAGGCGCTTTGGGGGATATTCACCTTGCCGATCTCCTTCATGCGCTTCTTACCTTTCTTCTGTTTTTCCCACAGTTTGCGTTTACGCGAGATGTCCCCGCCATAACACTTGGCTGTGACGTTTTTGGTAATCCAGACTTTGACAGTTTGACATTCTACAAAATTTAATTCTTTAATTTTGTTTATGTTAATTTTTTTTGTTGTACATGGAAAATTATTTTTCTGCTTGTATTAAAGATTAGGCTAGAGTTGTGCCTGCAATAAAAAACATGATAGGCAGGGTCGCCTTCGGCGGCAGGATAATGAATGATCTAAATCTTGACCCAAGACTTCCACATTCTCAACTCACTTCATCAATATCGGGCACCTGTTTCGAAGTTATGAACGAGCTTGGCATTGGGTTTCTAGAATCAGATGCATTATCCTGCCGCCGAAGGCGATCCTGCCTATCATGTTTTTTCTTAATATTGTGCCTGAATTTCGATATTCAAGCCATTGAAAGCGAACATTTTATTATCAAACAGTCAAAGCCTGGAGATCTTCTGATTAGGACCAGCTCGAATCTAAGTAAAAGCTCTACCTATTTTAACCCCCATCTCGAGGTCATTGAATTGAACCAAAGGTATTGACAGGGGATAATGGGGCAAAGCTGGAGGTTTACTCTCCAGCTTTTAGAACTTCCATGAAGGCGCTTTGGGGGATATTCACCTTGCCGATCTCCTTCATGCGCTTCTTACCTTTCTTCTGTTTTTCCCACAGTTTGCGTTTACGCGAGATGTCGCCGCCATAACACTTGGCTGTGACGTTTTTGGTAATAGCGCGGATGGTTTCTCTGGCAATAATCTTGCCCCCGATAGCTGCCTGTACAGGCACTTTGAAAAGCTGCATGGGGATGACATCTTTTAATTTCTCACAAATCGCCCTGCCTTTGGATTCCGCTTTGGTGCGGTGCACCAAGCAAGAAAAGGCATCCACAGGTTCTTCATTGACCTTGATTTCCAATTTGATAATTTCGCTTTGTTCATAGGTGTCGAAATCATAGTCAAAGGAACCGTAACCGCGCGTGATGGATTTTAGCTTGTCGTTGAAATCGGTGATGATTTCATTCAAAGGCAGACGATAGGTAAGCATCAGCCTCCTAGCATCGAGAGTCTCAGTCTTGATACATTGACCGCGCTTTTCCATGCCTAGACTTAAAATAGCCCCCAGATATTCCGCCGGAGCCATGATATGGCAGCGCACCCAAGGCTCTTCCACCCATTCTATTGTGGCCGGATCAGGATAGTGTGCTGGGTTGTCGACTTCTAAGCACGTTCCATCGGATAAGGTGAACTTATAGATAACGCTGGGCGCTGTAGATATGATATCCACATCAAACTCACGTTGTATTCTTTCAAACACAATCTCCAGATGCAGCAGACCTAAAAATCCGCAGCGGAAGCCGAAGCCTAATGCCGTGCTGCTTTCTTGCTCCACATACAAAGCCGAATCATTCAGCTTCAGCTTTTCCAAGGCATCGCGCAGAGCTTCAAAATCTGTGGCATCGATAGGATATATGCCCGCAAATACCACTGGTTTGATCAGCTTAAAACCTGGCAATGGCTCTTGTGCGGGATATTTTTGCAAGGTGATGGTATCCCCGATCTTGACATCCGCCGTCGCTTTAATGTTGGCGACAATATAACCCACCTCGCCCGGCCTTAAGATATCCACAGGGGTTTCTTTAGGAGTAAACTTGCCAACCTCCAGCACTTCGAAGTTTTTGTTTGTGGCCATCATTTTGATATCGGAGCCTTTAGCAATTTCGCCGCTGATCACGCGAACGTACACCATGACTCCCCTATAGACGTCATAATGGCAATCGAAAACCAACCCACGCAGCGTATTATCATTGGGCTCAGGAGGCGGCGGCACTTCTGATATGATCTTTTCCAATATTTGATCGATGCCTATACCTGACTTAGCCGAGCAGCAAATGGCATCTGAAGCGTCCAGACCGATCACGTCTTCTATCTGTTTGCGGACTCCTTCCACGTCTGCTATAGGCAAGTCGATTTTGTTGATCACCGGAACAATTTCCAAGTTGCGTTCTAACGCTAAATGTACGTTGGCCAGTGTCTGCGCCTGTACTCCTTGTCCGGCATCGACCACGAGCAAAGCCCCTTCACAAGCTGCTAAAGAACGGGACACCTCATAGGTGAAGTCCACATGCCCCGGCGTGTCGATCAGGTTGATTTGGTAGATTTCCCCATCTTTGGCTTGATAATGCATGGTCACCGGATGCGCCTTGATGGTAATGCCGCGCTCTCTTTCCAAATCCATGTCGTCCAAAATCTGTTCTTGCATATCTCTGGCCGCCACCGTATGGGTTTGCTCTAATAAACGGTCGGCAATGGTGGATTTCCCGTGATCGATATGGGCGATGATGGAAAAGTTGCGGATATTTTTAATTTTATACTTGTTCATTACTACAGATGCCTTATATATTAAACTTTATGCTATACCCAAACAACCATATCAGCTTTTTTGGATATAATCCTATAGTTTACTATAATCTTTAGTTTTAAACAATGAATTTGGAGCGCTGCATGTCCCTTTCCACTCCTTCACATCCGCTCGCTTGGACCGAGATCATATCGGCAGAAAATAATTAAGCTTTCAGGGAAGGTCTAAAGGAAAGATTTCAAAAAACTTCATTTTATACCGAGACTCCAGCTTCTCTCGATTCCTTTGATGCTCCCATGGGAGATCTGGCTTCGGGTGATTTCGCACTTTGGATGCCAGGTGTCGCGCTGCTAGCGGCGCGTTTGATGGAAAAGAAAG
>CAYMKI010000112.1:0-11518 GCA_964390695.1 uncultured bacterium | reverse complement strand
CTCATGGTCTTTCCGGGCACTACGGCTCCGTTCTTGACCACAGGTTCGTCCAAAATCCCCCCTACGGCTAAAATAGCGGCTGTAGGAGTGTTGATGATAGCCTGGAACTCAGTGATGCCATACATTCCCAAATTGGATACAGTAAACGAGCCGCCTTTGTATTCTTCGGGCGCTAATTTGTTTTCTTTGGCTCTCTTGGTCAAGGCTTTGACTTCCACTGAGATTTCGCCTAGATTTTTGAAGTCTGCATGGCGCACAATCGGCGTGATCAGCCCCGATTCAAGGCTAACGGCCACGGCGATGTCTATGGTTTTGAACTGAATGATCTTGTTTTTCACCGCATCAAATCCGCCGTTGACTTTGGGATGATCGCGCAAAGCTAGAGCACAAGCCCTCATAACGAAATCATTGAAGGTAACTTTCTGATCAAATTGGCGCAACTGCTCTCTCGCAGCAACCAGAGGAGCTGCATCCACAGTTTGGGTCACATAAAAATGGGGAATGAAGGTCTTTGCCTCTTGCAAACGCTGTGCTATGGCTTTTCTCATAGGCGTCAAAGCTTCTTCTTCGTAAGTCCCCGGTGTAACTGTAGGATGTTGATGGCGTCCAAAAACTATTTTTGCGGCGGGCTGAGCCAGCTCTAAATCACGGCTCATGATACGTCCACTAGGGCCTGTCCCTTTGACTGTATTTAAATCGATATGCCTATCCTTAGCTAATTTTTTTGCCAAGGGCGAAGCTTTGAGGCGACCTTCGGCAGGCGAAACAGGTCTTTGAAAATCGTATCTTTCTAAAGGAGGCTCAGGCATAAAGCTGGGCTGGAACATCCCTTTTTCCTTTGGAAGCGATGGCTGTTGGACTGTTTCAACCGGTTGTAGGTTTTGCGCAGACCCCGCCACAGATACCGCAGGAGTTTTTTCAGGGGCTGGTTGAAGGCCTTCGGGCAGATAGCCTTCAATGCTCTCCTCTTTTTTTTCCGTAAGGATAGCCAACGGTTGATTGACTTTCGCCTCTTTGCCTTCTGCTACTAAAATTTTGCGCATCCAGCCGCTATCGATGGCGCTATGCTCTATCACCGCTTTATCTGTAGCCACCTCCAAAATGACATCTCCGGCTTCAACGAAATCACCCACCTGTTTATGCCATTTGGCGATAGTGCCTTCATCCATAGTTGGCGAGAGTTTCGGCATGGTCAATGTAAAAGGCATAGGCTTTCCTTACTTTAATGCTTTATATACTGATGCTAAAATACGATCTACTGTCGGTAATGTCTGGCTCTCAAGGACCTTGGAATAAGGCATCGGGGTATCCAGCTGGCACACTCTCTCTAGAGGCGCATCCAAATAGTCAAAGGCATGCTGCATGATCTGAAAGCCCACCTCAGCGGCTATACCGGCATATACATGTCCTTCCTCTACCAATACACAGCGATTAGTCTTTTGAACCGATTCGATGATGGTCGCGATATCCAATGGGCGCAAAGTCCTTAAATCAATAAGCTCTGCCTTGATCCCCTTGGCAGAAAGGACTTTGACCACTTCCTTGCAGACGTTGACCATACGGCTATGTGATATGAGCGTGATATCCTTTCCCTGCTGTACCACCTTGGCTTTGCCAATGGGCACCAGATATTCTGAAGTGGGAATCTCCATCTTATCACCATAAGACAATTCTGACTCGAGAAATAAAACGGGATTATTATTGCGAATGGAAGCTTTCAACAACCCTTTGGCATCATAGGGATTACTGGGAGCCACGACTATCAAGCCGGGCAAATTACCGTAGATCGCCTCGACGCAATGCGAGTGCTGGCTGGACACCTGGGCAGCAGCTCCATTAGGACCTCTAAAGACTATAGGCACCTTGAATCTATTTCCGGACATGTAGTACATCTTTATCGCGTTGGAGATGATCTGGTCGGCAGCGACAAAGGAAAAGTTAAAGCTCATAAACTCCACCACAGGCCTTAAACCTGTCATTGCAGCTCCGATGGCAAGACCGGCAAAGCCCGATTCTGAAATAGGGGTATCAATGACTCTTTGCGGCCCCCATTTTTCGAGCATGCCTTTGGTTACTTTGTAAGCGCCGTTATATTCCGCCACCTCTTCTCCCATGATGAAGACGGTGGGATCTCGGGTCATTTCTTCATCCAGAGCCTGGCGCAGAGCTTCTCGTAGTTCAACAATTTGCGTATCTGCCATTAGTTAACCTCAGGGTGCGTATACATCTTCTTCAAGAGTCAAAGGATCAGGCCATGGGCTTTCATCCGCATATTTCATGGCGGCAATGGCTTGATCTTTTAATTCTTTATCTATTTTTTTAATGGTTTCTTCATCGATAACATGCGCTTCGATCAGTGCTTTTTGCATAAGGATGAGAGGATCTTTCTGCTGGCACTCTTTAAGCTCTTCCTTGGAACGGTAAAGGCCTGGATCGG
Organism: uncultured bacterium; assembly: GCA_964390695.1. Taxonomy (GTDB): domain Bacteria; phylum Chlamydiota; class Chlamydiia; order Chlamydiales; family Parachlamydiaceae; genus CAWACC01. Next base: position 9,081 of record CAYMKI010000112.1, on the reverse strand, counting down.
ATATAGAATGTCCACGGAAGCGCTCTGTGATGGCTTCGACTAAAACCGGACGGCTTGTCTCTAAAACTTCTCGGTAGACATGTTTAAAACCTGCATAGCAGTTGAAAAAATCCATGCCATCGAAGGTATAGCCTTTCATGTTATACCCAGAAGCTTTATCTTCGGCTAACCTATCTACACACACAGCTCTATTGAATGCCGTGCCCATTCCCCATTGGTTATTTTCAATCACATAGATGCAAGGCAGATTCCACAGCGAAGCCAGGTTGAGAGACTCATGGAAGGCTCCTTGTACGATGGCGCCATCGCCCATAAAGCAAATTGCCACTTCGTTCTTTTTGCCTTGGTATTTGGAAGCAAAGGCAGCCCCTGTAGCAATCGGCACCTGCCCCCCTACAATGCCAAAACCTCCGAGCAGGCGATCGGTAAACAAATGCATGGAACCGCCGCGCCCTTTAGCATTTCCGGTACTGCGTCCATAGAGCTCTGCCATAATTTCATTCGAAGTAGCTCCCAACAAGAGTGCTAAGGCGTGGCAGCGGTAAGAGGTGATCCACCAATTGTCTGGACCGAGAGCCTGCAAAGCCGCAGTTTGAATGGCTTCTTGTCCAATATATGAATGAAAGAAGCCCCCTATTTTGCCTTGCAAATAAGCCGATTCAGCCCGCGTTTCAAAATTGCGGATCAACAACATCCTTTTCAAATTCTCAATCAAAGCTTCAGGACCTAATTCCTTGATAACCTCTTGGGGATTTGATGCAAAATAATTGTGTGTAACGCGTTTTAATGGCGTATGGTATTTTTCTGAGCTCATGCGTTAATCATCCCTATATTTATCAGATATAATCGTATGATAGCATACTTCTTTAATTGGAGGAAGCGAGTATAGGTTCTGCGTTTGCGACGGCATCTTCCTGCTGGCTAAGCTCGCGATTTACCACAGCCGCGACACAGGAATCCGACCACACATTTATGGCGCTTTCCAACATGTCTATCATGGCATAGAATGGCAGAATCACTCCCATGATGCTTAAGGGTACATTCATGGACGCCAAAAAAGCGCTGGCGAGGAAATAACAGCCCATAGGCACCCCTGCGTTTCCGATAGCGGCTATCGTCGCGATAAAGATCCAGGAGATCATGGCCGCAGGACTATAGACAAATCCATGGCTCATAGAGACAAATAACACAGTTATCAAGATAAAAGCCGCACAGGCATTCATGTTGATCGTCGTGCACAAGGGCAAGGTAAAGCTCGCCACTTTTCGGGATATCCCGCCCTTTTCCTCCGCGCACTTCATAGCCATGGGAAGGGCTGCACTGGAAGACTTTGTAAAGAACGCCACGGATAGTGCCGGCATCATGGCCTTAGCCAAACCTACCGGAGAAACACCTTTTGCCTTCAAAAATACGGGCAAGATGATAAGGGCTTGGATCACGTTCGCTGCAAGTACGCAACATAGATAGAGCGCGATGCTCTTGAATTCCAATCCGCTTTTGACATCACGTATAAACAAGGTGATAAACGCCCAAATGGCGATAGGCATGAGTGTGACCAGCCACTGCGTGATTTTCATAACCGCCGAAAACAAGCTGGAAAAAAACTGTTGTAAAATCAACTTATTTTGTACGGGCAATGACAAGGAAGCTACACTCAACATCACCGCTAAAAACAAGACCCCGATGACATTATTTTCCACGAAAGGCTGCAAGATATTTGAAGGGATGGCGTTTAAGAGATAGGTCAAATAGCCGGCTTGGCTTTCAGAGGTTTTAGCCGCTTCTAGACTCAAGATATTTTGCACAGGCTGCACAAAAACAAAAAGGACTAAAGCCAACGTCGCAGCCATAATCGTGGTCAGCAAAGTATATTTGACCACCTTGAATCCAATAACCTTGATATCTCTGGCGTTTTCCATACCCAAAGCTGTCGAAAAAATAGAGAGAAATATAATCGGCAGGCTGACGAGTTTTAAGAGTTTGATAAAAATTTCAGAGACGATTTCTGCCGATGCAAATATCCACGGCGCCTCATAAAAGCCGGCTAAGACGCCTAGCACTATAGCCATACCAAAATAGATATTGGGATTCACACATTTAGTTGTTTTGCACATGGATACTACTCTATTTGTTCTAGATTCATGAATAATAAATATTATAATCAAAATTATTAAATCTGTCAATTATAACTACTGGAGTTTTGGACAGAAATCCGTTCTAATTTGTAAAGTGTTGGAAATCATATAAGGCCCTCTTTGGATACCACGCAAAGCATCGACATATTCGAAGGGCACAGGCTTGTCCTTCGCTTCAATAAAATGAGCATAAGGCTCTGCCTGTTCCTTTTCAAAATCCGATGGGCTGACCAATAAAGGAACACCTAACAGCGCTGCTTTTTTTATAGCTAATTTTCGTAATAAATCCGGATACGCGGGACTGGGATCGGCGACATAGACCCGCTCCTGAAAAAGCACTGGATTTCCTTTTGCATCTAACAACAGTCTCAACACCGATCGGGCCAGTATTTTACCGGAAGGATCGCAGACCAATGCCAGACGGTGTTTTCCATCCAGAGCAAAGCCTAATAATCCCACATTCAAACTGGCGCTGCCGTGAACTTTTTGGCAACTGTTCAGCACTTCTGTGCCCATCAAAAGGAAGTGATTGGGATCATCGCTGTCGATAACCTTATAGGTATCGGAAGAGGATTTTTCGGTCGCATGCAGCAATTTTGCCGCATCTTTTAAATCCTGATAAAAAGGAGACAACACCTCATCCAAACCTGTAATCTTGCAAGCTTTTAACCGGTTCAGCTTGTCCTCCAGATCGCTAGGTTCTAAGACCAGCTCTAGCACGGCTTTTTGCAGCTGCAGCAGCTGTTTTTGCTGTATCTCTATGCCTGTCAAAGGGCGGTTGGAAAGCGGCTTAAGCTCTTCCAGTATTTGGTTTAGAGCATTTTTCATCATGTGCCAATTATCCGCACAGGATGATAAGATGGGAAAAAGCTTCGCTTGCCGCTCGAGGCCCAGGTGGCGGTCTTCCACAGCGCGCTTCAAAATATCCACCACTCGATTCTCTTTGGACACGGTTTTTACGGGTCCTTTGAGAGCTATCTCATCTTCGGTCAAACAGGCTGATAGCTGCCAACCTTCAAAAATCTTTGGCTGGTGGTGCTTGATATATTCGAGATGGGGATTTTTCTGTGTGGCATAGCGAACTTGCAAAAACTTGCCTTGAAGCACCGAAAGCAGAAAGGCTTGAAAATACGGTAAAACCTTAGCATCTTCGACCTGTTTTCCGGCATAAGTCAACAAAGCCTCTTTGTTCCTCCACTTGCCGATCGACTCTTGATACAAAGCTCCAAAATTATCCACTTTCAATTTGCACTTTTGAATAAATAATTGTTCCAAAGTGGATTGCAGACTGGAAAGAGAGCTCACCTCGCCCAGGCAAGCTTTCCCTTTGAAATTTATAATATCAGTGATAAGTTGAAGCCCTCGAATGAGATCTTTAGAAGAGATATTTTTAAATATATTCTTGAGAAGCACGATTTTAGCCTTATCATCTAAGTCACTGGATTTGAGTGTTAATAAAGCTAATAGCAGAGGCTGTTGATATTTGGCATCGCGGAAGTTTCTTTCGTTTTTGATAATATCCAGAGCATCCACATAGACTTCCTCGCCCGCAAGCGGAAATTCCGCCAAGATATAGCACGCCAACTGAGCGTGGACAATATCCGACGCTTTAGCTTGTAAGCCTTTTACCCTTGTTGCCTGATCATCGTAACACCCGCGGAGGAACACCTCTAAAACCGCCAAGCGCAAATCGCGCGGCAGTACGGCTATTTTCTTTACTATCGAATGTTTCTTAAATATTTCCGATTTCAATCTTCCCACAAATAGGCTATTGGGCTGTAAGGATGAGGCTATCACCTCCTGCATAAAACGGATCCTTAAACCTGAAGATAACAAGGCTATCCGTTCAAATAACGGACCATTGTCTCTGAACAACTGCTTTAGATCTTGCCGGGTAGCGCATAGTGAAGCCAGACTCATAAACTGTTCTAAAAGCTCAAGTTTGCCGTCTTGATTATCTACTGCAGAAACAACTCTTTGCACCCACTGTAGATCTTCCGTATTCATCTTATAAATAAAGGCCACCGTTGTAACAGCTTCTTGAAGAGCCCCATGTATGTCGCCAGCTTTAAGTCGATCGATCGAAGAGAGAAAGTTGTTAAGGTTCACGCGGTACATCTTATCGCTATCATCTTTGCATTCGAGAACGTATCTCTTGAAAAATTTTGAGAAATTTCGGTACCTGAAATCGGAAAATTGTCTAACTAAAGAGATAAAGCAAATGTTTAATAAATCATTATAACGAAGCTTTCCTTCCTCAGATTCAGTATCAAGCAAATACCTGTCGAGATTTTCCAAAGTTCCAATGGCATTCTGCTGAGCTGCCAGTTTAGCTATCTCTAGCAACGCTTCCTGTCCCTCAGAACTAGCAGCATTCAAACCATAATTTCTGATATGTTCTGAGACTCCTTGACCATGATTCCGAGCCGCCAGTTTAGCAATCTCGACCATAGCCTTTTGCCCTTCCGGTACAGAAGTCTTTATCTTATTCCACACAATGAACAGGGAGGTCTCTAAGCCGTTTTGTGCAGCGGAAAGCTTTGCAATCTCAATCAAGGCGTTTTGACCTTCGGGTACAGAAACATCTATGCCATACTTTGAAAACCATTCGAGGGTCCCCGGACCATTTTGTACGGCTGCTAGCTTGGCAATCTCTATCAGGGCTTTTTGTCCTTCTGCTGAACAGAAGTCAATCATATACATGTTAATATGCTTTGAAGTCCCTCTACCATTTTGTTGCGCTGCCAGCTTCGCAATTTCGATCAATATCGGCTGAGATTCTTGAGAGAATATATGTATTCTGTATTTTCTAATGAATTCGGAAGTACCCTCTCCATTTTGCCTAGCGGCTAGCTTCGCGATTTCGATCAAGGCATTTTGACCTTCAGGTGTCGATGAATCAATGCCATAATTGCGGATATGTTCAGAGGTTCCTCCCCCGCTTGCTCGAGCCGCCTCTTTGGCAATCTCGATCAGAGCTTTTTGTCCTTCAGGCGAAGAGGCGTCAATTCCATAGTTTTTAATATGTTGGGAGGTTCCCCTGCCATTTCTTTGTGCTGCCAGCATGGCAATATCAAACAGCGCTTTTTGTCCCTCAGGAGAAGAAGAATCAATGCCATAATTTTTAATGTATTCAGAGGTTCCCCCGCCGCTTTGTTGTGCTGCCAGCTTGGCAATCTCGATCAAAATCTTTTGACCTTGAGGCGAAGAGGCGTCTATCCCATAATTTTTAATGTATAGGGAGATTCCCCTGCCGCTTTGCCGTGCAGCCAGCATGGCAATTTCAACCAGCACCTTTAACCCCTCTGGTGAAGCTGCATCAAAGCCATAATTTGCAATATGCTCGGAGGTGCCGACAGCGCATAGTTGAGCAGACAGCTTGGCAATTTCGATCAGGGCGTTTCGACCCTCGGATGTCGATCTATCAATCTCATAGTTTTTAATGAAAAAGGTGGTTCCTACACCGCATTGCCGAGTAGCCAGCATGGCAATTTCTATCAGGGCATTTCGACCTGCCGATGTTGATCTATCAATGCCATAGTTTTTTATGTATTCCGAAGTTCCCATTCCGTTATTCTTAGCGGCTAGTTTGGCAATTTCGATCAGCGTCTTTTGACCCTCAGGCGAAGAAGCATCAATGCCATAGTTTTTTATATGTTTGGAGATTTCCGCGCCATTAGTGCTAGCCGCCAGCATGGCAATTTCTATCAGGGCATTTTTTCCTTCTGGGGTGGAGGCATCAATACCATAGTTTTTTATATATTCAGATGTACCACACGCGCAATACTTAGCAGAAATTTTAGCTATCTCTATCAAAACTTTTTGTTCTTCTGATGTAGAGGCTTCAAAGCCGTAGTTCTTGATGTAACGAGAGATTCCGCTGCCATAGTACTTAGCAGCCTGCATAGCGATTTCGATCAAAGCCTGCTTTCCCTCATGCCTAGAGGTATCAATACCAAATTGACCTATCTTTTCGGAAATAGTCCAAATATTATTCTTGGCCCCTAACTTAGCTATTTCGATCAGAACTTTTTGTATTTCCAAACCACGAGCATCCACTCCGCTATTCTGCAAATACTGTGCAGCCTTAACAGGATCGAGTTTACGTGCTTTTACAGCCTCGATTACACTTTCTAAAGCTTTGCATTTTTCCGAACCTTCCTTAAAATATTCCTCCAAAGGAATTTTCTCTAAGACCATTGCCCCCACAATCTCTTGGGTTAAATGATCGCGGATCTCTTCACTGGTAATTTCTTGCCTGACCCTTTGTTCAAATATTTTGACCACATGCACTATTTGATCCGATGAAAACCCATACAAGGCCTCAATACAACGAGTTATTTCCTGTTTAATTCTGATACTATCGACCGGATTTTTGATCGAAGCTACGGCCTTCTCCATCCAATGTCTTTCATCTTCTTCCGTATACTCAGGCAGTAAATTTTCATACTCAAAAAAATAGATATCATTCGTATTAATGATCATAATCCCTAAATCTTGTTATTAGTTTATATTTCTAGCATCAATTATCCGCGACTATTCACAATCCCTCAAAAAACATAAGATATTGAACCGGGTTCAAAAATTTCACCCTTTGAACATACTGAATAATTTCAATTAACTAAAAGACTATACCGATATTTTAGATTAAATTAAAGGTGACTTTTCACCACCCCTCATAAAATAATTAGCGGCAATAGAGGTTCACAAAAATTAAGGATCTGGTCTCTTAAAGGCAGTGTACAGCACATGTTTAGCTTTAGAGTTTGAGTCTTTGTTCGAGAATGGAATTTACCGACGAATTCTAGGGGCATTGTCGCGACACATCAGGAAAAGAATTTGTAAAACACAGAGAAGACTAAGCCACAGAGTACCCTGAGAATAAATTACCCCTCTTTGAGCTTAGCTCAAAGTCTATAGTTTGTACTTTTTTTTGAGGGTAGATAATTTGTATTAAAATTAAAAGCTGGCTCGATAATATACAGGCTTGCAAAGCCCTAATGTTACAGCCCAGGTGAGTGTGGCTATTTTTGGTTGAAGCTAAGCAGCCATTCCATATAGCCTCTCTGACTCAATTTGAATGTAATATTCCCAATAGTCTTCCCAATTCTTGTTACACTGAACACTTCGCAAATTTATAACCGCTTCTGCACCTTTCTTGGTCCATTGCATTCCGGATCTATCAGTACGATCTTTAACTAAACAGTTACATGCCCCCTCAATTGCTCCTGAAGCTATTGGAAAACCCATTTTTAAGTATCTCTTATAATCCATCATATGTTGATGATTTTTAAAATAATTTATAGATCTCTGAAGCCTTTTTATAGTGAATTTTGACTGTCCTTTGATCTTTATCTTCATTTCCAACTCTTTGATCACCGATTTAATATTGCTCTTCAATGTCTTTTTTAACGCTTCTCTTACCCACTGCCAGCTTTTCGGACTTGATTCTCCATACATGGCTGTACTGGCATCCCACAAATATTCAGTAGCATGGACTATATCCAAACAACAAGCTATTATTCTATGTGTCCATCCTCTTTTTTCAAACTCCTTCATTATTCCATTCTCTAATGGAACTGCACCATCTATGAGAATATAAATTGATTTTTTACAATCACTATCACGTCTTTGCAAACGATCTGCCAAATTCTTAAATGCTTTTTCTAAACCAAACATAGTTCCTGCCACTTGCTTATTTATAGCCTCTGATAGTCTCCTTTTATTTCTTTTTGTTTTAATATTTTTTTATTTGAATTTATAGCCATTAGTCCGTCTAAAACATCTTTATAGGTACGAAGCGATGGATTAATTGAATAATCCGACGTGATAACAGCATTTTTTCTAGTACCTATTTTACTCACGCCTTTTGCTCTTCGTTCAAACTCCTTTTTTATTTTTGTTTCAGGACGCTCTTTAGAAATCATCCTTACTCCTTTACAATCTGCTTGTACAACTAAATGAGAACCCTCATTTAGGAGGCTTGGTTTTTGCTGATAATAATTTTCTACATATTGAGAAGCTTGATCTGTTATTTGCTGCACTAATCTTTTAGAAACTTTCAGATCTAATAAATCACAAATGCTATCAATAGACTCTTCATAAGGCCCTTCAGTTACTCTATGCTGTATCCATTTGTCTAATAAATGCGAATGTAGATGTTTCGGCATATTCAGTTCAGCATCCATTGGAAATACCCCAAGACATCCTTGCTTCCAAAAATAAGCTCGTGCGATTTTAATGTTTCCGAAAATAGATAAGTAATTTCGCTTCTTGATGGATTGGAGTGGCAGAGTTTGATTGTCCTTGATTATATTAGAAGACTTGCTTTCAACAAGTTTCTTTTCCAAGAATTGATTAAGAAGACTTTTGCCCATATCGAGCAATAGTTTGAATAAAGAATGTTCTACTTCATGAAGCTGCTGGGCGTTAGCTTCAGTTTTTAAATAATCGTTAATACCCGCAATGTTTTTGCTTATGTCGAAATTTTCAAAATGATAAACTGATGTCATACTTGGCTTCTTTCTTTGATGGTTTTGGAAAACATATTTTAAGAAAGAAGTCTTTTTTTTGCTCAAGTATTTCAACCAAAAATAGCCGCACTCACCTGGGCTGTAACCTTAAGGCTTTTCAAGCCTGCATCTTATCAAGCACGCGTTTTTTTAGATAATTTTATTTTCTTGTCAAAAAAAATACAAATTATAGTCTTTGAGCTTAGCTCAAAGATTTGTTCTCAGCGTACTCTGTGGCTCTGTCTTCTCTGTGTTTTACAAATTCTTTCCCTGGTGTGTCGCAACAATGCCTCCTAGAATTCATCGGTAAATTTCATCCTTGAGCAAAGGAACATTGAAATTATTTTATGAGTTATATCTTGAGTTGGATACATAGTGGTCAGCAAATTTTTATGTGAAAAAAAAATTCTTAAAATTCAAGTTTACTTATAAGC
>CAYMKI010000111.1:0-11582 GCA_964390695.1 uncultured bacterium | reverse complement strand
ATACTTAGGCATTTACCGTTTTTATATTTTTTGGATCTATTCTAAAAATCTCTCAAAACCCCGCATTTTCCGATTTTTGCAATTACCTCTCTATCTCTTTTTGTGCTGCGAATAGGGTTTTAGCCAGAAGAGTAGCAGGCTGCCGATGACAACCATCACTCCTCCGGGATAGGTCAGCCAGTATTTGCCCGGATCCAGATTCACCACAATTTGTACCCTTTTAACGAAGCCTACCTCAGAAGGGGTGATATTGGCCAGATAAAATCGATAGCCATCCCATGTTTCATAGACACGGTTCATGCTGAGGGTTGCTTCTTCAGAGGTTCCTGATCGGTTATCGGTCACGATCACATCCGCTTCAAAACTATAAGGTTGAGACGAATCCGGGTAGTTGATTTGGCGAGCCTGTCTTAACCGCACACGATAGGGAATTTTTTCATACAGGGGCTGAAATCGCAGCAAGTACTGGCCGTTTAAAACAGGTTGCTTGAGGTGGTTCATGGCAGCATCGTATCTCAAATACACTGATTCCTGTAAATCGCGATGGGAAATTTTTAGATGTAATAGGGGGGTGTTATCTTCATACTTTTTTAAAGGAGTTGTAGGTGTGTATTTGAAACTTATAGGACATTCAATTTTTAGGGGTTGTGCAGGAACTTGTAAAGGCTTGGGAATAGCGTCAAGATGAATGCCGTGCAGCAGCAGCAAGCAGCATAGCCAGGCAACAGTGGGGCGGCTGTCTAGGGGACGGGGTGGTAAAACCGGGGATAAGTAAAAAATTTGGCCGACGAGTTGCGGTATTAGTTTCTGAAGCGGAGTTGTCAGGCTGTCTTTGCTAATGTCTGTTTGCAAGTCATCCAAAAAAGGCCAGTTCAATTGTTTGAGCGATGTCCATACATCTATTCCTTGGGCAGCTCGTTTGTCGAGTTCGTGAAGTATGTAGGACGTCCAATAACAACCGTTTAAAAGCTCTTCGCTTACAAGGTTCCAGTCGATGGCTCTCAGGCATTGTGTTGCCTGAGAATTAAGGCTGGAGTTATGGGTCATAAGCAGAGTGTTTGAGGCATTCCATGTATATAGAAAATCAACAGTAGTATCGGGGAAGTCGAGGGAATTGATGAGGCAAGCTTTTCTGAGGAGTTCTAGTGGAAGACATAAAGGTGAAGAAGTCTCTTCGGCTGAACGAAGTTCGGTTTTCAAAAGATCCATTTTTCGTTTTTCAAGATCTTCTTCAGAATGTACTAGGGGAGAGTATGGCAGGTCGGCCCATTGGCAATATCCTCTAAAGCCTTGATCGTAGACGACGTATCTGTCAGGCATTTCTTGTGTAAAGATTTCCGTGTGGATGGTGCCTGTCGCATCAAAAGAGTATAAGTGGACTTGTTTCGAAGGGTCTTCTATAAATAAGAGAGTTGGTATCACAGCGGAAAGTCTATGTTCAGAAGGAATGCCTGTGATAGGCTTTGTATAGTTTTCTGCATAGACCGCTTTGAATGCTGCATCTGGATCCCTAGCCTTCAAGGCTATCAGATCCCATGGAAGTGAGGGTAAGGGCAATAACTGGATTTTAGCGGCTTTTTTGATGAAGGGTTTGGTGTCATCGAAGGGGGTGACGGAAATAGGCGGCAATCCAGAGATGACACAAAAATCGCCTTTAATCCAGGTTTCAACGGTCTGTCTGCAGTGAGGGTAATAACCTAACACCTCGATGTAGACATCTTCAAAAGCAGGGGAATTAGCTGCTTGAAGCCTCTTCCCTGGCGTTAAATCAAGGGGAATCATCGCTTTTTGATGAGGAGGTCCGGAGATAGACTTTTGTTCTATCTGGATGCCTTTTGAGGGGTTTATGATTATTTCATCTTGACCACTGCCTTCTAAAAGAACCAGAGTCCCCTGTTTTCCGTACAGGCTCTTATATAATATTCCGGCCAGGATCATCAGCAAGCCAATATGCGTGATGATGAAGGGAATGTGTTTGACTCTAAATGGCCATCGCCTACATGTAGATAAGAATATATTCAAAAAGAATCCCCACAGCAGCAAAATAAATATAGGGTGCTGATAGACAGAGTACACAGCATATAGATGCGAATGTGTGTGTGATTCTATAAATGTTCCAGCAATCGCAGACAAGGCCGCTAGGAGAATAAGCACTAGGGCAAAGTAAATACTTCCTAAAAAAACCGTAATGCGCTTTATGATGTTCATGTGGATGATGGAATCTCTTCTATGAGTTCAAAGCTATTGGCGAATTCTATGATGCTGAATTTGTGTTTGAATATAAGATCAGAAGGGCCTACGGCTTTAAGCGTGTAATCGGCACGCATCTGCCTATAGGCCTCTTCGGCATAATGCGACAGGTTTCTAAAGTGTTCTGCTGATAGCTGCATACTCCAGCCTAACACAGTGGTTTCGATTTGATCCTGCAGGCCCGAGGCTTCAAAAAAAAGACCCGAAAATCCTCCCTTTGCTAATGAAGAAGTGTGAATGGTTTCAGCGACAAGGGGATCAAATTGTTTTTTCCAACGGTTGATTTGAGATTGTGGAGAGATCCTCTCCTCTAAGCTATTTGCAGGGAAATTATGCAGGGTGATTCGAATAGAAAGGCCTTCTTCCTGAATGAAATACTCAACTAAAGGCTTTCGAGTATCTACAAGGGATTCATTTGTCGGAGACTCTTTGCGGGACCAGTAAGAGGGGGTTTTGGCCCTATAGGTTAGAGGTCTATAGAGGGTGCCTTCTGCGTTGCGGCCTTGCATATATTGCCATTCATATTTATTTGTTGGTGGCGAAGTCGAATTGCAAGAGCCCAGCAAACAGCAGCTGGCAAAGAGAAGGCTCCGGTAGGTCTTCATTTTTCCTCATCAAAAAGGATCAGTTCTGTCCACAGTTGATGACGCCACTCTTCCAAGACTTGGTCGTGACTTAAAAGATCGACCTTGTAGGTGAGAATGCCCCCTTTTTCTACAAAGTCCTCGTTGAGCAGGTTGTAGTAATATGTTCCAGATCGTTTGCATATGGATACAATTTCAGTGACTTCTTCCCGATTTCTAAAGCGGATTTTAGCTTCGAGGTGAATATCTCCTAGATGCAGTGTAGCTTTGGAAAATTTCCAGGAGATGACAAGTCGTTGACCGATAGGGGGGTGAGCTTGCAGGGGGTCAGGGGTGCCTACGCGGTAGCTGGCCAAATTTTTGTGGCTTAAGTAATCGGTATAAATCGTAAGCTGCTGTTGAGAGCAGCCTGCAAGTATATGCAGAAGAACGATGCATAGGAGAAATTTAATTAAATGCATAATCAGTTTCTTGGGTTGCTGGCTCTAGTTTAAATGAATCAAAATGCCGCGCCTTTAATGCTTCGCAGCCCCAAAGGACAATGTCTCGCGTAGTTTTCCAGTCAAGGCATGGATCTGTAATAGAAACTCCATATTTCAAATTTTCGGGTTTGTTGCATAGGATTTGATGTCCGGATTCCAGATGGCTTTCAAGGATCATACCTCGAATACTATTGTCGCCTTGGACGATCTGATGTACAAGAGATTGAAATACATGGATCTGTTTGTTATGTTGACGCCGTGCATTGTCATGTGAGCAATCTACGACGATATGAGGAGCTAAATTTGCCTGTTGAAGCTGCTCGGCAGATTGTTGTATCGAAACAGAGTCATAGTTGGGCTGTTTTTCTCCGCCCCGCAGTACAAGGTGGGTGTGGGGGTTGCCTGTGGTCCTAAGAATGGCAGCTTTTCCATGATCATCTAAGCCTACAAAGCTATGTGGCTGTGAAGCACACAAGATGGCGTTGATAGCTAAATCGACGTTTCCGGAAGTGCTATTCTTGAAACCTATTGGCGTCGGCAGCCCCGAGGCCATAAGTCTATGAGGTTGAGATTCTGCCGTGCGTGCTCCTACGCATCCCCAGGAAATCAAATCGCTAAAGTAGTAATGGGTATTGATGTCTAGGAATTCTGTGGCGGCGGGAATTTGAATATCGGCAAGATGAAGGAAGAGTTCGCGGGACAACTTTAAGCCATCTTGTATGGCATTGGTGCCGTTCAGGTGGGGGTCGTAGACCCAGCCTTTCCAGCCAGTTAATGTCCTGGGCTTTTCGATATAGGCTCTCATGATGACAAAAAATGCTGGGCTGACCTCTTCTGCTAATTCCTTTAATTTATAGGCGTATTCTTTAGCAGATTCTATATCGTGGATGGAGCAGGGGCCTGCGATCAAGAGCCGTCTGTTATCTTCCCCGTTTAAAATCTGAACGATCGTATCTCTGCTCTTTTCTACAAAGTCCCTTTGCGATAATGTAATGGGAAACTGGCTTTTGAGTTCATAAGCCGTAGGCAGCGGCTCAACCGAGTGAATTTTGGGGTGAGTTTTTGACATAGTTACACATGTTTAGTGTTAAAGAGTATATCGTATCAAATATTCCAATTTTATTCACGGATGTATGAAAAGTAGATCAAAAAAAAATGTTTTGTGGTGCCGCCATACTGGTATAAAATCACCGAATATTGAATGTGAAACTGTGTTTGGTCGTAGCTTAGAAGGGTATACAGCTCGATATATCAATGGATCTATCTGCATCAAAGCAAATAATTTATCAAGTCAATCATTTGCAGTCCATCATATCAATTCGTTGTTGCCTAGCGGGCATTGGCCTGAATTTTTAGGAGAGACGCGCCCTTTGTTTGCCATACGACCTATATGGCTGGAATGTGATTGGCCCTCTTGGCTTTTGTCTTGGGATAAAGGATCGTTTGATGCTTTAGCTGAGCAAATACTGTGTTTAGGGTATAATGCCTTGATTTTAGGAAATCCAGAAGATAGGCTTCAGAAAATTTCGTCTGATCTTAAACCCTATATTCAACGTTTGCAGCACTCTTTGCGCTCAAAGCAAATACAGCTTGGAGTAGTGATGTCAGGGCTGCTGGATGAGCTCACTTTAGACAGAGGGTCGATTCACAAAGAAAATGACATCTTATCATGCCTGGAACAGGGTTCCTTGGTAGTTGTCAAAAGCAGAGTTAAGACGGAAAATCTGGACTTGCGCGCAGGAAAATCTTTTATAGAAAGTCTTGTTGAAGATGTGCGCCATTATGAAGCTATGGGCCAAGGGAAATATAATTTGATCTATTACTTGCCTTTCGATTCAACCTGGATGCACAACAGATCCAATATGCTTCAAGAGCTTTCCACGGAAATCTCATCGCAGACGGTGATAGCTTTTTCAGCCTTTTCAGGTGGTCCTTCTGGCGATTATCTCCAGATGCATCCTTTTTGGTGCGAACTGCGCCGTATGCAAGAACCTTTAGGTTTACGCTTACTTCCTTTAGTTTTTATGACAGACTCAAAATACCCTTCGTTGCATTTCGATATCTTCGAGAACTATTATGCTCGATGCATTCGCCACAATTTTGTTGGCATAGCCGCTTATGCCTCCTGTCTTCCCCCAGCGGGTGATTTAAACCACTGCAATCTGTGGATCGCGGGACAACTGCAGTGGAAAGCTTTACCTCCGGATCTATATGTGGAAACCTGGTTTAAATCATTCTATCCGTGCATGGAGTATTTTGATTGGCAGCCGCTGTTGAAACAAATGAGGTTTTTAGTTTTAGATATCAAAGCGATTTCTTCACGTGCTCACAACACCTGTTTTCAGCCCGAAGAGTTAAAGATTATTCATGACATGTGGCTGTCTAATGCAAAGGCCTTAAAAATAAAGATGGGCAAATTGCAGACCGACTACAATTTAGAAGGTGACAACACCCTCTTGCAAGATGTGAATAAATGCTTAAAAATTATCGAAGCTGAAATCAAGTGAAAAAATCTATTGAATAGATTTCCATCAATCATATATCGTAGGCCTTGTTTTATTTAAATTTTTTTGTTAATAAAAGGTTGAAATTATGATTTGGAAGTCCATTCTAGCATTTAGCGCTCTGTCAGTCTCTCCACTGTTTTCATTAAGTCCAACCGGAGATCCCTGGCTCCTAACTCCTGGGCCTTTGACCACTACTTTGTCGGTTAAAGAAGCTATGTTGCACGACTACGGCTCGCGCGATAAAGATTTCATACGCATAAACCGCGAGATTCTTAATCGATTAGTTGAGCTGGTCAATGCTCGAGAAACTCATGTGGCCATTCCGCTGCAAGGTTGTGGAACTTTTATTGTAGAAGCCACCCTTCGTTCCTTAGTTCCGTCACAAGGTCACATTTTGCTATTAGTGAATGGAATATATGGCAAGAGGATGGCTAAAATCTGTGACGAAATCCCCAGAAAGTACAGTATCCTCGAATTTTCTGAGGATTGTCAAGTCGATGTGAATTTGCTAGCCCAAACTCTCGAACTGCATCCCGAAATTACCCATGTGGCTGTAGTTCATTGTGAAACTACCACAGGTCTATTAAATCCCTTGCAGGAGATTGCTAGTGTAGTTGCCAAAGCCAATCGCAAACTTATCATAGATGCTATGAGTGCTTTTGGAGGCATTCCTATTGATAGCAGAAATATTCAGTTTGACGCTTTGGTGGCATCGTCTAATAAATGTTTGCAAGGTGTCCCTGGCGTGGGATTTTGCATTGCTCGTAAAACCTCCGTCGAAATGTCCCAGGGCAATGCCAAATCATTGTCGTTGGACCTTTATGAACAGTGGAAAGATATGGAGAAGAACGGTCAATGGAGGTTTACTCCTCCGACACATGTTCTTTTAGCTTTGCACCGCGCTTTAGAAGAATTAGAACAAGAGGGCGGCGTTGCGGCAAGATATCAGCGTTATACCGAGAATTTGAATGTTCTTTTGGAGGGGATGCACTCCATGGGTTTTCGCACTTATATTGCTAGAGATAAACAAGCGCCAATTATCGTAACATTTAATCACTTAAATGATCCTAATTATGATTTTCAACGATTTTACAATAAGCTTAAAGAACAGGGCTTTGTCGTCTATCCTGGAAAATTGACCCATGCCGACACTTTTCGAATTGGTTGTATTGGAGATCTCCATCGAGAACAGATGGAAGAAGCTATTCAAACTATTCGTAAAGTTCTCATAGAGCTAAATATTAATATACAAGGAGCATGAATATGAAGAGGTTTTGCCAAAAGTCATTATTATTTATCACCATACTTTGTTCGTTTGTCGAAGTAAATGCTGATGCTGAAACAAAACGCATTAAACTGGTAATTTTGGATAATTCAGGCACGACAAATGACTGCGGAGTTTACGCCCCTTCGGTGGTTATGTTGAAGTTATTTGAGAAATATGGTCTGCCAATCAGCATGGCAGATGCCAGGGAGCCCATGGGGCTTTATAAAAAAGACCATATCAGGGCCATCTTATCTCTGGACCATGTTTCCCAATCTTTTAGGAACATAAATGGTCGGGATTGGAATGAAAGCGATGTGGATAAAATGTATGCAGACTTTATCCCGCTTCAGATGAGTTGTTTGGCAGACTACGCAGAACTCATACCTGGTCTGGCCGATACAATTTCGGACATCAGGCGCGACTATGGCGTATTGATAGGTTCTACTACTGGATTTAATCAGGAAATGAATGAGCTGTTGCTAAGTAAAGCCAAAGAACAGGGCTACTTTCCAGATGTCTTTACAAGTGCTTCTCAAGTTCCCAAAGCCAGACCCTATTGGTATATGGTGGAAGATAATATGCAGCAAGCTGGCGTGTTGGATCCTGAGGAAGTGTTAAAAATAGGGGATACACGCGGCGATATTCAAGAAGGTAAAGCCATGAAAGCAGTTTCATCGTCGGGAACATGGACGGTAGGGCTTTCAGCAACGGGTAATTACCTGGGAAAAAACTGGCAGGAATTGGTAGATACTCCTGGAGATATCTTGCAAGGCGAGCTCATGATTGCAGAGAGTCAGCTCTACGAAGCCGGCGCAGACTATGTGGTTCCGAATATTAACTCGCTCCCCACGGTGATCAAACTGATTAATGCACGTTTAGCCAATGGAGAAAAGCCGCGCAGCGTGGAATTGGATATTGAAAAATAAGGTTTTGCTGCAGCCTTCATAGAACCCAGAGCGCGATGTTCTGGGTTTTAACTGGACTTTTGACAAATCATCAGGCTTCGCCCAATGATTTGTTAAAATGGCTTATTACATAATTTCACGCAATTTGCGACTTATCTGTCGCTGCTTCCGCAGCTTAATATTTATTACATTTTATACCCCACGTTCAGGCAAGTGCGTAGCACATGGCCTCCACGCGGGGCTACAGACTTCTGGGGCTGCCGCCCCAAAGGCTGCGGTAGCGGCTTTAAGTTTAGAGCCCCGCGTGAAGCGAGCTTTAGCGAGCGGAACGTGGGGGCGAATATGCAAATATTAATTTAGCTGCGGAAGCAGCGTCAGAAATTCGCTCATCGCGTTACTTTCTAAAATCTATGAAATCACATGAATTTAAGCCGCTAATGCGACTTGAAATTGTGTGATTTTTTTCACCTAAAATAGGTGCAATAGGGTTTTGCAGCACGGATGAGTGCTAGATAAGACTTTTAATATACATTTATTATCGTAACTGTTCACGCAAAATAAGAGGATGTTTTGCAAATCTGTAAACAGCCTTTTGACAATATCGATGTAAGCGCCTAATCTTTCATTGCGTACAATTATATTTACTGTCTAAGTTCAATCATTTATTGGAAAAAGTTGGCCGTCCATGTAGTACCACTTGTGGTTATCCAAAATGAAACGGCTAATTTCTTTAAAAGAGGCATCAGTTTCACCCTGCTGAAGGTAAGCGCCAAAGGTGACAAAGCTTTCGGTAGTGCCCGGACTATAGTCGAATATTTCTAGTTTGATAAATTTTGTGGCAGATGAGAATCTCTTGATCTCGCTGCGCCACAAGGCCTGATTTTTTAGATAAATTCGGCTCTTAGGATATGTGGTGGAGATGATGTAATCATACTGGTGGCGAGCATAGGCAGAATATCTCGATTTCATTAGGAGTAGGGCGTTTTCTGGAGTTTTAGTCCCTTGATGGTAGAGGCTGCAGCAAACATCATAGCTCAACCCACTACCACAGGGACATAAAGAGAACGCTTCCATGCTATGCTACTTGTATCTTGCTAAAGTCCAACAATCCGGCAAAAAGGGCAAAAACTCGACGCAGCAAGGCGATGCGGTTGTTTTGCAATTTAGGATCTTCCGCCAAGATTTTTACATGATCGAACAAAGAAGCCAAGGCTGGCTGTATCTGAGCCAAGACTTCATAGGCTTTATCATAATCGCGTTGCTTCATCATTTCGGAATATTGTATTTCGGCTCGGTTCAATTGTTGATGAAGCTCTTTCTCCGCGGATTCAATCAGCAAGGCTTCTGAAAAAGTAGTTTCAGCATGTGTGCCGATTTGTCCTTTGGCTCTCTTATAGACTTCGTAGAGCAGAGGGAATTGGGCGTGCTGATGGCGGAATTTATGCAAGGCTTGGACTCGGCAGAAGGCGTCATAAACATCTTCAACGCCTTGCGCAAGGCCGGCTTCGATTTCATCTTTGCTTAGACCGTAATCTAAAAATACCGTCTTGATGCGGTTAAGGATAAACGTTTCAATTTCTGATAGCAGTATTTCGCGTTGCTGCGCTGAAATGGAAGCAAAATGTTGAGAACAAGCTCTCAATACCTCGCGAAGGGGGAGGCGAAATTGGTCTTTTATCAGAATTTTTATAATACCCAACACCTGGCGGCGCAAAGCATAAGGATCGCTGGATGAGGTGGGTTTTAAGTTGGCAGCGTAACAGCCTAAGAGGTTATCAAATTTATCTGCGAGGCTGACGAGGATGCCTGTCGGTGTTTCCGGCAAGGGGGCATTTTCCCCTTTAGGCATCCAGTGTTCTTCAATTGCTTGGGCGACTTCAGCATCCTCACCTTGAGCCAGAGCGTAATACCGGCCAATAATGCCTTGCAATTCAGGGAATTCATAGACCATCTCAGAGGCTAGATCCGCTTTGCATAATTGGGCTGCTCTCAGAGCTTTATTCGCAGAGCTTATGCCTAGAAGTTTTTGCAGTATTTGGGTGTTGCCAATAATTCTTTCTACTTTGTTGTAGACGCTGCCAAGTTCTTTTTGAAAGGTGATGCTTTTCAATTTTTCGTTATAATGGTCTAAGGTGGCTTTTAAGCCTTGTTCGTAGAGGAAGACACCATCATTCAGCCTTGGAGATAGGGCTTTCTGGTTACCTTCGCTGATGATGGCGTTAGGATGGGTGTTGGCAGTGATGATGAAAACATTCTGCAATGAGCCATCCTTATTTTCCATTGGGAAGTATTTTTGATGCTCTACCATTTCGGATATCAATACTTCTTTAGGCGCTTTGAGGTAAGCTGCATCGAAATTGGCAGCGACTAAAAAGGGATATTCCACTAAATTGACAACTTGTGGAAGCACTTTATCGCCACTGACGGCTTTTCCGTTCAATTGCTGCTCTAAGGCCGCCAATTGGGAAAGGATCTCTTTCTTCCTTTCATGGATATCGGCGATGACATGGTGTTCTCTGAGTCTAGGAAGGTAATCTTGAGCTTTGTCCAGACGAATATCCTGATAGTTTAGCTGACGATGACCGGAGGAGAGTCTGTCGGCATGCACGTTGCCCACTGTAAAGGGGATGACATGCTGACCGAAGAGCGAAACGATCCATCGCAGGGGTCTTGCATAGGTGATATCTAGATCCCCCCAGCGCATCTTCTTCGGGAAATCCAGATTGAGGATAAGCCCCGGCAATTGTTCGGCGAGGATTTCAGCAGCAGCTTTGCCTGGAGTTTGTACGTGTCCGTAAAGATAATCGGTGCCTTTGATAGAGCGAATTTCTATCAGAGGAATTTTTCCTGTCTTTAGTTCGGCAAGGTCTGGGGAAGGTATACCCAAGGATTTAAAGAAACCAGCACCGGCGGGGGTGACTTTTCCTTCAGAATCGAAGGCAGAGCTGAGAGCCGGGCCTTTCTTCTCGCTGGTTTGGGGTGATCTGCCGTGGACTAAGCCTTCTACGAAAACTGCCAGTCTGCGTGGGGTTCCATAACTTGTAATAGACTTGAAAGCTAGATGTTCTTTTTCGAGTAAGTTTCTGAGGGCGTTTTCTAGATTGTGGCAACCTATCGGTACGAATGTGGCTGGTAGTTCCTCAGATCCGATCTCTAAAAGATAGTCATCTCTATTTTCGGTGTTGGCACCGAGGAGTGTATGAGGGATGGCGGCATGAGCCTTTTCTGATTCGACTTTTTGCTTATTTGCGAAGCGGTTGAGAAGAGGGAAGCCTTGTTCTTCGCGGCTTTTCATGTATTCTTTAGCTACCAGGCAGGCCAGGTCTCGAATTCTAGCGATGTAGCCGGTCCTTTCGGTGACAGAGATTACCCCTCTGGCGTCCAGCATGTTAAAAGCATGAGAGGCTTTGATGACAAAATCATAGGCCGGGATGGGTAAATTTTCGCCGATCAGGCGTTTGGCTTCTTTTTCGTAATCTTCAAAGTGCCTGAACCACATCTCGGCACTTGATTTATTAAAATTATAATGGCTCCATTCATATTCATTGCGCAGGTAGATGTCGCCATAGGTCAAATGCTCATTCCAC
>CAYMKI010000110.1:0-11599 GCA_964390695.1 uncultured bacterium | reverse complement strand
CGCGAAGCGCACAATTTTAGCGCTGTCAGTCAAACCCGTCGGGTTTGACTGAATCCTCAAAGCTTCAGTGACTCTGCAACTTTGCGTTTGAAATACAAAACCATGATCAATGGTATTTCCCGATAGGGGGAACTGAAAGCAACTGCCTCATTCTGTGAAGTACTCATTTGCTGATGACCCTTTGTTATATCTCTCTGTGTTCCCTGTGGGCTCTGTGGTGGATTTAAAATATCTTATGAGAGGTGGTGAATAGTCACTTATTTAAGTTACTATTCAAATTATTATGTAATAACTGATTACTAAAATATAATAATTTGTTTTATAATATAGTTAATATTAAGTTGATTTTATTAATTTGTGTTGTTTAGATAAATTCAAATTAAATCATAATATTTAGGTGTTGTATGGATTCTAGTTCAGGTTACCATTATCATAATAGCTTTAATAAAGATCCTATCAAAATTACTGAGAGTATTTCAAATGAAAAAGAGAATGAAAAAAAGTACAAATTGAATTCCAAAGAGAATAAAAAAAATTACAAATGGAATCCGCAAAAAAATGTAAGAAATCAAAATACGGATGATCACTATTCCAGACCCAAGGAAATTAAAGCTCATTTCGAGGAAAAACATTCGGATAGGCATAAACACATTCAAAAGCAATTTCATAAGCAATTGGGAGACATAGCTCCCCCTCTTCGCACAGAGCGAGGTTCAGAAAAATCCCCTGTTGAGAGTAAATATTTCATGAATTCCAATCTCTTAAGACCGAATTCGACAAGCGTATCCACCTCTTCAAGCAGTAGTTCAATTTCCTCTGGTAGCGGTTCGATTTCTTCTGATAGCGGTTCAATTTCCTCTGGTAGCGGTTCGATTTCTTCTGATAGCGTTGAGGTGTCGAATGCCGAAACGGACCAAGCGCCCTTTGAAAATTTGGCAAAATACACATTTTCGGGTGAAGGTATTAGCTATCCATTTTCGAATGAAGAAGATATTCAGGCTGCGAGGGATGCTGAGTTCTTTGCAGCCCAAAGAGCTAATCTAGCACAGGCAAACATCTCATTTGATACTACTAAAATCTTGGAAAGTCTCAAACAATCTAAGTCGGCTTTAGAGAAAGTCCATGAATTGAAAGCACTGATGCCTGAAATCGAGGAATCGCAGATCAAGTTGATGGCAGGATTTGTTGAACTCAATCGGTTTAATTTCAGTAAAATCACCTCAACACAAAATATGTATTTGCGAAGAGAAGTTACAGGGTTTCCCTTTTCTCTTTTGATCACAAAAGAGGGGCATATGTTTTGGCAGCTTAAAAGAAAAGCCTCGTCAAATCCCTTCCATCACCAAAGTGCATTTAAAGTCGGTCAATTGTGTGTCGAACACGACAGTTTAAAACTCTGTTTTGCGGGAACCTTGTCATACGATCGTTATTTAGCCACCTGGCAAGATCAAGCAAGCGCACTGTCTGTTAAAACGGAGATTGAATATGGCCAAAAATTGCAGAATCTTCCCAATGTAGCTAATTTTATAGAGTCTGTAAAATATGAGGGTAAACGCAAAAAATCGGTGGTTCAAGATAAACCCATCAAGATCCTTGTGGTGCAAGAGTACTATTCAATGGGTGATCTTTCTACGATTATTGAAAAAGATAATTTGAAAAACAGCGGTCATAAGATTTTAACAGAAGCTCGTAAAACAGAAATTGCCAAAGGCGTCATTAACGGGGGAGTTCATATCCATGAACAGGATGTCATTCATGGAGATTACAAACCCGCCAATATATTTCTTGGTGACAATTATACTCCGTATGTAGGCGATTTTGGCTGTTCACGCGGTTTTTATGATGATAAATGCTTTCAACTTGAAGCTTATGAACATCCCGCTGTTAAAGCCGATGAAAATAACATCAAAGCCCTTAAAAAGAAAATAGATCGCATTTCTTCAAAAAGGCAGAATGCAGACTCTTTAGATCCCTCGAAATTAGAAAAAATGGATAAAACACTTCAGAAACTAAAATCACAATATAAAGACATCCAAATAAAATCCGATGTCTATGCTATGGGACTGACCCTTGCGCAGATGGAGTGTGGATTAAAGGTGTTACCTTGGGAAAGCACCAAGATAAATACCAAAGGCAAAAGGGAAGGCAATGGGGGAATAAAAAAAGTTCCGGGCCAAAGCCCTCAATATACGTTAGAAAATGCGCTCAATCGCTTATATGCGGATTTTCCCACGGATACACCTCGTCAGAAATTAATCAAAATAATGATCAATCCCCGTTTCGAGGAAATTCCCACTTTGCAAGAGGTTAAAACGTTAAGTGAAAATTTATAGTTCTCATTATGCAATGAGGCTAGCAATGAAGAGGCATGACCTATGAAAATTCATAAAAAAGATGTTGTCGATGGTTTATGTATATGCCCAGGCATTCAATCAGTTATCGGCTTGGGACAAATTCTGGGGAATTTCGCTTTACTAATCCGTGACACCGCTAGGTTGATACTGAATGAAGTGAAATATAATGACAAAGACATTAAAAGTTATAGAAAAGAAGTCAAAGAATACAGAATTCACTCACATAAGCAATGGCTTGATATTGAAAACGATAAAAGTTTAACTCCAGAACAAAGAGAACAAGCTTTCCAAAATCTTCACAAAAAACCCGATCAAGAAACCCAATTTCCCTCTTACGATAAATATCGTAAAAATAGAGATATAATGCATGAAATTAGTGATCAAGTGGCAAAAGAAGCGGAGGGGATGCAAGAGGGGTTGTTTAGATTTTTGCCCATTGTAGGTACAGTTTACTCCATCCATTCCATATATCTAAGGCATAGCCGATAATATACCTCTTGCATAATTACCTCCATTTATTAGAAAATTAATTATAAAATATCCTTATTGCTTCAAGTTCAACGCAAAGGGCACGGCGCAAAGACGCGGAGTTAAGGCTTTGACAAGCAACAACATAAAATTGCGCGCGAAGCGCACAATTTTAGCGCTGTCATTCAAACCCGTCGGGTTTGAATGAATCCTCAGAGCATCAGTGACTCTGCAAATCTGTGTTTGAAATATACACGAAGATCCACGTTATTTCACGATAGAGGGCGCTGAAAGCAGCTGTCTCGTTCTGTGAGACACTCATTTGCTGCAGACCCTTTGTTATATCCCTCTGTGGGCTCTGTGGTTTTTAATTTATTATTTTATGAGGGGTGGTGAATAGTCACAAAAAAAGTACAAACTATAGTGGGCCAGTCGAGACTGGCCCAAGTCGCTTATATGCTTACACTTGCCGAATCCGGCTCAGTTTAGCATGATTTAGGGGGCAAGTTAGGTTTTAAGTCCCCAAAAGGCGTCGAACGCCTACAGCGGCGATAGCGCCGATGAATATAAAAGGTACCGAGAAGAAAAAAGCCAAGAGAACAGCGCCAAATACCAAGCTTTTCACAAAGCCTTGGGTCTGGATGAACATCTCGTAGTTTTTGAAAGCGTCGTAGAGTTCTTGGGAAAAGTACAAGCCAAAGATCACACCGATCAAGGTGCCGCCGTAATTGGGGTCAAAGAACATCAGCAATAACCCTGTGAGCAAAAGGATGTAGGCGATCATATCGCGTGTGTTGCTTTTGGCGTAGTGGACTGCATTTTCGACATTTTTATCTTGTGTCAGGTCATTCCAAAAGACTTTGATTTTTTCAAGAAAGGTCTCGATGCCATTTTTTTGCTTGGGATTTTGTTCATTTTTTTCTGCCATATAAACCTCATTTATTTAGATGCATTTTGGTTCTCTATAGGGAAGGTGGTATTGGCGGCCCTTTGCAGTTGTTGCCAATATCCTCTATCCATGTATCCCCAAGAACCATTCCAATAAAGGACAAACCAAACTAGGCCCCATACAATCCAAAAATAATACTGGAGTTTGAGCCAGCGTGGCACTGTACCATGATAGCTGGAAATGTAGTCGTCGCCGTAGCTTTCGATCTCATCATCATGATTTGTCATGCGGTTCTCCCTGTGGATGGGTAGCTTTAGGTGGAAGGGTGTCTTCCTCGTGAGAGTTCATCATCGTTTGTTTTGGCTCCTCGTCCATATCTAGTTTTCCCTTCTTCCAGAGGTAGAGAAAGATCAAAAAGGCCGATCCGACGAGGGTGAGAATAAACACATAATGCGTGATGGTGCCGCATTCGCCTCCTCCGTCTAAAACTGGGGCAGCGGCCATTTGTTGTATCAAGGTCAATGGATTTTTCATATCCCCTCTTTACTAGTAGCTATAGTTTTTTTACCTTCGATGATGGCTTTGGTGTCGATGGGATCTTTGCCATTCCACCAAGCTTGTGTAGGCGGAGTGATGCGCGTGCCTTTGGTCATCAAATACTGGTACATGGCTTCAAATTTATGGTTGGGAATATTCACCGAAGGGGTAATTCCACGGGGATCGTTATCGAAAAAGTGTTTAAAGGCCGGCATGATAGAGCCTTCGCTAGCTGTTTTAGGCGACCAAAAATGACCGCGGTGCCAATCTCTGCTGGGTCTTTTGATGCCTACGCGGGAAAGATCGGGTCCATTGCGTTTGGTGCCTGGAAAGGTGATATGTTCATAGATATATTCGTTGGCAGAAGAAGGGGGCGCGGGATAGGCAGCAGAACCATTAAGGACGACATCTTGGATAAGCGTGCGTGTTTGCATAGTGTGGCAGTACCAGCAGCCCTCCACGGCAAATAGGTGTTCACCTTCGCGGATCAGTTCCTCTCGGGATTTAAAAATCAAGGGGTGTTTTTGCAGTTGTTCGAGAGAGGTGATGGGTTCGCCGTTGGGATCGTACTGCCATTTCACGGCATCGCCGAATTTTACTTGTTGCAGGCGGTATTCTTGGGGGTTATGGATATAGATGCACCCTTCTGCAGTGGAATACGGCTCGGGGGAAGGCCAGGCGATTAATTCAAAACGGCCTTTATCCACCCAGTTTTCCAAGGCGGTATCCACGGGGGCGATGGCGAAAGCTTCAGCGCTGTCAACGGGATAAAGTTCTAGAATTTCCAACTCGGGCCGTATGAGATGCTTTTCTTTCCAATCTGGGTGCTGAGCCTCCCAGGAGGCCTGCCATGCTTGGCGGATGGTATCTGCCTGGCTGAGGGCGTTGAAGCGAGGTGAATTTTGAGGCTTGCGCAAAAGCAGCAGGGTGGAAGTCAGCTTCAAGATAGGGTCATTGTGTTTGGTGATATAAGGCTGGAGATCGTCCGGTGCGACGATGCGTACCGTCTCGGATTCCTGGAATGCCAATAGGGTGCGGTTTGCCTTTAGGTGATAGACAGCTTGCAGGGCGGTATTTCCCTGGTAGGTGGTGCCGAAGTAGAGGTGCGGATCGGAGACCTCGTGTATTTGGACTTGATATTGGCTGCTGGGCTGAGTCCAGGTAGGGTCGATGTAGTTAGGGGAGATTAAGACCACGACGACTGAAGCGGAGAACAAGAGGATGACGCCCAGGATAGTTAAGACGGCGGATTTATCGAGATGTTGAAAAAAAGACCCTTTTCCTTGGCTCATGCGGATACCTTTGAATTAGAGAGTGAGGTTTTTTCGCTGTTTGTTGGGGTTAAAATGATGGTATTGAACATGTTGATGGCAAATAAAATATTTCCAAAGAGAATGATGACACCGCCGATACCTCTGAAGATCCACCAGATGCGCATATCTGCCACCGTTTGTAAAAATGACAGCAAGGTGAGGTTGTTATGGAATTCCTCATAGGTGGTGCCATTGGCCCAAGTGGCCCATTGCATGCCTTGTAAAAAACCACCAATCCATAGAGACAGCATAAAAGGCACGCTGCCCAGCAAGTTGAGATTGAAATGCCATTCGGATAGGGTGGAGGACCAAATCGGTTTTTTTGTAATCACCGGAATGCATTGGTAGACGCCAGCTATGGCAAAATAAGTGAACGTGCCATAAAGCGAGATATGCGAATGTCCGATCACCCAGTCTGTTTTGGAGGTGATTTCATTGATATTGCGCAAAGCCATTAAAGGGCCTTGCACGCAGGTCAATAAATAGAAGAGAGTGCCCATCAGGATGAATCGGATGGGAGGGCTTTGGGTGTAAGCCTCCCAGTTGGGTTTCAGGGTGGCAAATAAATTCGTCACGACTGTCCATACAGGAATGAACAGCCACATGGAAAATACTATGGCGGTGGTTTGCAGCCATTGCGACTGCGGGCCATGGATCATATGATGTGCGCCGATCCAGGCGTAGATAAACGCAATAGTCCAAAAACCGATCATCGATAATTTATGACTGTAAATCGGCGTATTGGCCAATTTGGGCAAAAAGTAATAGGCTTGGGCCAATCCCATAGGGGTGAAGATCAGGCCAACCAAGTTGTGCACATAGAAGAAGCTCAGGTTGACCCGAGAAATCCCCATAGGAATCAAATTCAAGACATAATAGCCGACGACGACCGTAAAGGTTGTCCAGATCATGGTGCCCATGGTATACCAGAGTGAGACATACATTTTTTCGTATTTTCTATGGGCAATGGTCATGAAAATATTCGTCACCACCATCAGCCAAGCTATGGTGAAGAGGATTTTGGTAGGAAATATGGACACCCATACCGGCAGCTCGGCGTATTCCCAGCCGAAGTTGGTGCCTAAGGGATAGGAGTAATTTCCGATGATCAAGGAAAACCACCACAGTCCGGCGGAGCATTTAGCCAAGGTTGTGCTCCATAAAGGCGTTCCGCATAAGCGCGGCACAAAATAATAGAAAAGCCCGATATTGCACGACAGCAGCCATAGTAAGGTCACGTTGGTCACATGCACGGGCCTGACGACACCGAAATGCATATATTGGCCAGAAAAATAATCGGGCCATACAAAGGCGTTAAATGCGATAAAAACGCCGAAGAACATTCCCATTACGAGAAAGAAGATGGAAGGGTAGAGCATTAATTTGACAGGAAAGTCGTCATATTTAACGCTTGAGGCTGCAGAGTAGGTCATGAGTAAATCCTAGTTGATCCTATTGGGTGTATACGATGTGTATACTAAAAAAATTAATTCTACAAAAGAGGGAATTAAAAAATTTGATAAAGTTATAGATTTAATTTTGCATCTTCCTTTATCCTAAGGTTGTGCCCTGTAAACGGGAAGCACTTTTTAAGAGGAAAAAGGGGTCTGATATATGGCAAAAAACGCAAAACATCTTCCCAATTTAGGCATAGGCATTGGGTTGCGCATTCCTCATTACGAGGATATTTTCACCCATCAGCCGGCGATAGATTGGTTTGAAATTATCAGCGAAAATTTCATGGTGGAAGGTGGCAAGCCATTAGCGCATTTAGAAAGAATACTCGACCGCTATAAAGTTGTGCAGCATGGCGTTTCTTTGGCTATAGGAAGCCCTGATCCATTAGATTTCAATTACTTAAAAAAGCTCAAGGCTTTGGCCAAGATAACCAAAACCCCCTGGATTTCGGATCATTTGTGTTGGGGAAGGTTGCCTGGAGCTCATTATCACGATCTGCTGCCGCTGCCTTATACCAAAGAAGTCATTAATTATGTGGCGGAAAGAGCTCGCATAGTACAGGACTATTTAGAGCTGCCGTTTGCTTTGGAAAACCTGTCCTCCTATGTCTCTTATAGAAATGACGAGATGACCGAGTGGGAGTTTTATTCTGCGGTGGTCGAAAAAGCCGATATCTATATGATGCTGGATGTCAACAATATCTACGTTTCCAGCAGGAACCACGGTTTTGATCCCAAGCATTATTATAGCCATTTGCCTCTGGAAAGAGTGTTGCAAATCCATTTGGCTGGACATACCGATTGCGGCGATTATGTGCTAGATACGCACGACAACTATGTCAAAGATGAAGTGTGGCAAATATACGCCGAGGTATATCCTAAGACCTGCGGTGTCTCTACGTTGTTGGAATGGGACGATAATTTTATTTGCGTGCAGGAAACCTGGGAAGAAGCTAAGAAAGCTAAAAAATTCCAAGCTCAGATAGAGAAAAAGGCCCCCAAGGGAAAAAAATTAGAACCTCTCTGTGCAGGTAATTAAAGGGCGAGTTTTGTATGTTAGAGTATGATTCTAAAGTACCTGTCAAGCTTCTCAAGATACAACAGTGGTTTGGCAGGATCATCTCAAGGCCTATCGATGAAGATAGTCGCATGAATCCCATTTCCCCCTCGGGTCAGCCCATGGAAATTGAGGCTTGTGATTATATCCAGCCCAGTCCTACTCTTAGGCCGGCGCAGCGCATCCAAATATATAATCAGCAGTACTGGTGGCGATTGTTGGATATTATGCATGAGACCTTTCCTTTGGTGACTAGGTTGTTTGGATACCATGATTTCAACAGGTTGATTGCCATACCTTATTTAGTCAAATATCCCCCTACGCATTGGTCATTAAATGAGCTTGGCCATGCCTTGCCCGCATGGATAGAATCCGAATATAATGAAAATGACAAGCCCTTAGTTTTGGATGCTGCGAAAGTCGATTGGGCCTTTAGCCACAGTTTTTGCACCGGGCAAAAAACGCCTATTTTGCAGTCTTCTTTGCCTGATTCTGGAGATATCACTAGTCTGCTAGACAAAAAAATCGCCTTGCAGGAGCACATCCACTTATTTTCGTTGGATTACGATTTGTTCTCGTTTAGAGTTGAATTTCTAAAGCAAGAGCCGGAGTATTGGATTGAGCATGAGTTTCCGGCCTTGCCAAAGGAAAAAAAATACCACTTTGTGCTTTTCCGTAATGTTCATAACGATATACAATGGAACGAAATTCCCGAAGCGGAATTCAGGGTTCTGAAGCTTATAAGCAGCGGAACGACCATTGAAAACTTATGTCAGTGGCTGGAAAAGCAGCAAGGATCTCTTTATGAAGAAGCCCAAAACCACCTCCACCTGTGGTTCCAAGAATGGATCGTCTACCGGTGGCTCGCCCTCGAGGAATCTTGACCGCCAGCAACCTTCTGCGCGCAAAACTGCTTGGAAAATTTTAAAGACGTCATGCGAAGGCAAGAGCTACGCCGCGCAGGAGCTGGAGGCGTGGAAAGCGGCGGCGCATCCTTCCGATGCCGATTACCGTTTTGTTCAGGAGCTGTGTTATGGCTGTATAAGGAGAGCCTTAACTTTAGATTATATCGCTGAAAGTCTGGCAAGCAAGAAAAAGCTCAGTTTGAAGGCTAACGAGCGCCTATTAGTGCGCATGGGCATATATCAATGTTGCTTCATGGATAAAATACCCAGCTATGCAGCTCTGCACGAGAGTGTCGAGTTGGCCAAGCATGTCGCTAGCCGGCCCTTCAGTGCTTTCTTGAATGCTATTTTACGCAAGCTTATCCAATATCCTCCTGCACAGCCTACAGGAGATTCCGTCGAAGAGCTCAGTGTGCGCTATTCCTATCCGCTTTATTATATTCAAAAGCTATTGGACGTATGTTCTTTGGAAAAGGCCAAAGAAGTCTTAGAAGCCGGCAACCAGCCAGCACCGCTGCTGTTTAGAATTCGCTCTAAAGCCCAATTTGAAGCCCATCCGCTGCCTTCGGTTCGGATAGTGCATCACGAGCCGCTAATGGGGATGCTGCAGGATCAGGGGCATTTTGCCGAGCTGATCCATTCTCCCGATTACTACATCCAAAACCTGACGCCTGCGTTCTTGATGCAGCAGCTGGGCGAGCAATGGCAGCATGCTGCTCCCGGGCGCATTTTGGATCTATGCGCCGCGCCTGGAGGCAAGTTATTAGCCGTGCACGATCGCTTTCCTTCGGCAAATTTATATGCGAACGATGTCTCCGAGGGAAAGATGCGGTTGTTGCGAGAAAATATCACCAAATATCAGCTGAAGGTGGAACTCAACTGTTCACCGGGGCAGGTTTATACCTCTACCGTACCTTTTGATGTAATCCTCATCGATGCTCCCTGCAGCAATACGGGAGTATTAAATAAACGCCCTGAAGCCCGCTGGCGTTTAAGCGAAGCCAATACCCGCAGTTTAGAGGCCGTTCAAAGTGCTTTGATCCGCCATGCGGCAGGATTGCTTGGGCCTCAAGGGGAAATATGGTACATGACCTGCAGCATTCTACCTGAGGAAAATGAGAAGCTAGTCGCTTCTCTTAGCCAGTCCTTGGGCTTGCATCTCATCTGGCAAAAAACTGTGTTTCCCAACCTCGATGGTTGGGATGGCGGGTATGCGGCCATCTTAAAAAAAGTTCTTTGAGTCTCGGTATTGAGGAAATTTACAAACTAGGCATGAATTGAGGTAAAATCTCGAGCGTAGCGAGAGGTTTTACCTTTACTTTATTAACAGTTGCATAAAATTAAGGAAGGGTAAAATGCATGTCATGTAATCGTTATTAACTGATTTATATACTCAAAAAAAAGAACCCGTGGAAGTTCAGGGGGTAGATTTTGGAGTAGGAATTCTGCCCGCAGAAATTGGACGTCTTATTTTTATTCATGCCAGCACAGATCTCGACTCCTTGGCATTAGTCAGTAAAAACTGGGTTGCCTTAGCGGAAGACAAGAATTATCTTGAAATGTTACGCCTCAAATATCCGCAAATATATGGGGTAGAAGATTGGAAAAAATATGTCAAGGTGATAAAGATTAGCGATGAAATACCTATCCCCAGAGAAGCCTATAGGATCATTGAAGAGGGCGCACGGCTGACTTTCGTCCCTGAACAAGTTACGGTGATGAAACCAAACGGGGAGGAAGAAGTCGTTCAATTAAATATCATAAAGAAAATCGAAAGACTATTTCAATCTCCCATAACAGATTTTCATTCTGAAAATGTTTCTTTATTATGTCCAGAACAAAGAGGGGCCGTGAGATGTCTGCAAAGGTCCCATTGGGTATGTTTAAAGACACAACCTATTGGCATGGGTGAGGATTTTGAGGAGCAGTCGAAGCTCGTTGAAGAAGAGGATAAAAAAGCTTATGGAGATTATTCAGATGAGCATGAGGATAGTAAATCTTCCGCTCATCCTACTGAAAATATAAGCTTAGCTACAGAAAATTTCGGAAAAGAAGCTAGAAAAAACCGGCGTCAGATCATCCAAGTCTCCGAGCTTATCGATACACTGGTCGACGCATTCATGGTCTGCGCCAAGTCAGGCAATAAAATAAAGCTTTATAATTGGTCAGCAGGTGAAATGGTACGTGTAGGCAATGCGACCGATAAAACAATACTGTGGATAGGTTATGTCCAATATGGTTATGTTGTCAACCCACAACCTCCAAGTAATGACTGCGCCGGTGTCATCTGTGCGCGCAAGTCTTTTGGGCCTTCAAGTACGGCGAATTGGAAATGGCCATTGCAATTCGTTTACGCGTCCTGTGGAAAAGTCATGCAGTTTGCAGGGGCATACTTAAAAAAAATGTAACCCACTTACCTTTGTTGTATTTCGTTGAACTTGGCAAGCATGTGTCGAAGAGATTTTGAAATTCCCGCTGAGATGTCTTAGGAACTGGAATTCATCACATGAATTTGAACTCATGAGTCTGGAAGAATTCAACACAAAGACAGAAAGACACGAAGGGGTACGATTCACACACATAGGTAACATTTTGATTCACATACATAGGTAACACTTT
>CAYMKI010000109.1:0-11686 GCA_964390695.1 uncultured bacterium | reverse complement strand
CATCAAAGCCACCGAAGGCTTCAAAATGGGCGTCTTCGCTGCAACCGGAGGCATAGCCATCGTGTATTTCATCACCATCATCTTGAGCTTTTTTGGAGTCAACGTACCGGCTATCTATGGCAATGGATGGATGGGCATAGGTTTTAGCCTGTTCGTCGTGGCCATAGCCGCGCTTAACTTCATTATAGACTTCGACTTTATCGAACAAAGCGCCAACCGTGGAGTGCCCAAATATATGGAGTGGTATGGTGCCTTTGCCTTAATGGTCACCTTGATATGGCTGTATGTGGAATTTCTGAGACTATTGTCGAAACTCAGAGAGAGATAAGGTCAAGAGGTTGCGTATCCTGGATGCACACAAATCCAGGATATTTCAAAAAAAGGATTGGCATGGCAGACCCTTCCCATTACTCTAGCCTAGACGTCTTCCTAGACTTTGACTTCACTTCTCAGCACGCCCCGGTGAAATACCTCGGGGTGGCCAAATCAGAAGACCACGCCCCTTATCTGATAGCCTTAGACAAACACGACAAGCAAACCAAAAAAAAACACCACGCCACGCTAGCCTTAAAGAATGTCGTGCGTTTTGTCTTGAAGCATTATGATTCCTGGATGCAAGAATGCGGCGAACGCCTGCCTAGATTAGAACATCAGCTGGCTTGGCTGGAGCGCAAAGTGAAAGAACGCAATATAGAACCCCTCAAGCGCGACATAGATTTTAAAAATCCCGCCCGCTGGAAATTAAACGTCAAGATTATATTCGCAGAGGCCTTCGATGCACATTGCCAAGAGCTACTTATTTCCAAATATTTCCAATCAACCATCCCATTTGACCGGCTGACACCTCAGAAAACTATCCACGACATATGCTGGCGCATCACCCAGCAAGAGCTTCCGCTGAAGGTCAAATGCATGCTAAACAAATGCTGCGTCCTCCATACGCTGCAGGTATGTCCTGCCGAGCTATTCACCTATTTTATATATGAGCATGAAAGCCTGAGCAAAGAATCATCTGCGCCTTTTCTCTCAGATGAAGAACCCGGTGAACACCAAACATTGACCATCGAAGCCAAAACAGGAAACACCGCTCTACTCCTCGATCTCATCCAAAACCTGCATCAGAGCACGCGTGCTTTAAAGTCCTCATCCAGAAATTCCAACGCCAACAGCCAATCTTCGCGAATCAGCTCCAGCAGCAGCAGCTATCAACACGCCTGTGGCCTGCGCTCAAGTAGCGAAAGCAGCCGCCTGCACTCTACCAGAGAAGATTAATTCGGACTCTTTCCCATAGACTGCCCCATGAGGCATCGTATCTCTTGACCGGGATGCTTCAGCAAATCGGCATCCAAGTGGATAGATCCAGGGGCAAACAAAAGGATCAGCGAGGACCCGCCAAAGGAGAAATATCCCTTCTCATCGCCGTTCTTCACGTGCTGAAAAGGTAGATAGGTTTGATGCATGCTGCCCACGGCGGTAGCTCCAATGTCTATATACAACACCTTTCCAAAATGCGAAGAGGAAATCTCGCATATCCCGCGCTTGTTTTGAGTAAATATGTGGATGTTTTTTTTCAAAGCTACCGGATTCACCGAATACAGCCAACCATTAATCAACCTGGTCTCGCCGGGAATCCCACCGCACGGAAAATGATACCTGTGATAGTCGGAGGGACACAACCTAGCTATCACCATGGTGCCTCCGGCATAATGGGCCGCTAAGGCTTTGTCCTGCAATAATTCGGCCAGGTCAAATTTTTGGCCTTTGACCCAAAATCCCTCTGACAAGGCGATGTTAGGATAAAATCTATAGCGGCCGTCAGCGGGTATGACCGCCACATTATCCCCTTCAGCTATAGGTCTGGCAGCGGGTTTTAATTTACGGATAAAAAAATCGTTGAAACAGCCATAGCTCTCGACCGGATCTAAAAATTCAGCGGCGTCTAGCTGAAATTCACGGATAAATGGCGCTATCTTCCTGCGCGTCAAGGGCAGTCTCTGGAAAGCCCCATAGAGACTCGAAAACAGCGGAATGCCCGAAAGCAGATACATCAGAGGCTTGCCTATACACTGCGAAAGCCAGCCTTCTCCATACAAAAGGCGTATGGCTGCTTCTCCATAGACTGCTTCGGTGTGCTCTTGACCGCTTTGGCGGTCTATATAAGTGATAGGTTCCATCTACGGCTTGGGTATCCCTAATTTTGTCACAGGTTTAGACACCACCGTCAGTTCACTGATAAAGGCAGGATCAAATACAGAAGTCAGCTGCAGGGCCCTAATTCCCTCCAATAAAGCATGCGCCTCCTTGATCATCTGATACAACACTTCGTTATCTTCCGGGTACTGCATATAACGCGCTTGCAACAGCTGATACCTCGCTGCAGAAGCTTTGAGCTGGGTCAAAGCTACCACATTTTGCCTGGAAGCTTCCAAGCAGTCATCTATTTTGCTCAGCTGATGGGAAATCATCTGTGAAGTCGCGGTTCCCCCATTACCTTGATCGCAAAAGCCCGCTTGAAAGAAACAAAGCATGCTCAACAAGCACACACACAATCTTTTCATATAATACACCGTCTATCTTTCATTAACCATTCATTGCCAAATGGATATGTTAAATACACGATTATACTGCAAGGCTTAGATAGTTTCAAGCTTAAGCATTATAAGATGAAGAACTGACATTACCGCCAGTACCCGTCCAGTTAGTATGAAAATATTGCCCTCGCGGCTTATCTGTTCTCTCATACGTATGTGCACCGAAATAATCCCTCTGAGCCTGAAGCAAATTAGCTGGAAGTTGCGCCGTGCGATATCCATCGTAAAATGCCAAAGCCGTACTAAAACAAGGAACGGGAATGCCCAACTCTGCCGCTTTAGCCACGACGCGCCGCCAGCCCCGCTGGGCTGTGTGGATTTCATGTAAAAAGAAATCATCCAACAACAGATTTTTCAAATCGGGTTGCTTATCGAAGGCTTCTTTGATTTTTCCCAAGAAACGGCTACGGATGATACACCCTCCGCGCCACATCAAGGCTATGCCGCCATAATTCAGCTGCCACTGGTAATCTATAGCAGCTTGGCGCATGAGCATGAAACCCTGTGCATAGCTGATGATCTTGGAAGCATACAGCGCTTGTTGAACGCACTGAATGAAATCTTCCAAATCTCCCTCAAACTGTGCATTGGGTCCGGACAGTTTTTGGCTAGCTTCCACCCTCTCCTGCTTTAAAGAAGATAGATTGCGTGCAAATACGGCTTCACCTATTAAAGTCAAAGGCATTCCGAGGTCCAATGCATTCGCCACGGTCCACTTGCCCGTGCCTTTTTGGCCGGCAACATCCAAGATTTTATCCACCAGGGGAAGCCCATCTTGATCTTGGGTGGCTAAAATGTGTCCGGTAATTTCAATCAGATAACTATTTAACTCGCCTTCATTCCAGGTTTTAAAGATGCGGTGAATTCTATCCGCGGAAAGGTTTAATCCCTTGCGCAGCAAATGATAGGCCTCGCAGATCAGCTGCATATCGCCATATTCAATACCGTTGTGCACCATCTTGACATAATGGCCGGCGCCTTCGTTGCCCACCCAATCACAGCAAGGCTCACCTCGGTCAGCTTTGGCAGCAATGGCTTGAAAGATGCCCTTCACCTGCGGCCATGCTTCGACATCTCCTCCAGGCATGATGGAAGGGCCATGACGGGCGCCCTCCTCACCGCCGGAAATTCCGGCACCTATAAAGTGAATACCCTTGGCCCGCAGCTCTTGGCAGCGTCGGATGCTGTCCGTGAACAAACTATTGCCGCCGTCGATCACAATGTCGCCCGGCTCTAAATAAGGCAAGCAGAGCTCGATAAACTCATCCACAGGAGGCCCTGCCTTGACCATCAGCATCACCTTTCGCGGCCTCTTCAGGCTGCGAAAAAACTCTTCTAAAGAATACGTGCCTATAATCTGGGTGCCCTTGGCAGGGCCTTCCATGAATTCTTTGACCTTAGAAACTGTGCGGTTGTAGGCCGCGACGACAAAACCATGGTCGTTCATATTCAAAATCAGGTTTTGTCCCATCACCGCGAGTCCAATTAATCCTATATCGGCCTGTGCCATTGACCTTCTCCTTAAGTTAATTGGATCCCATTTTAAACAGTTCTGGGCTTGCCATCAACAAGAAAATGAGCCGCCCAGCAATTCCCGCTAAAAAATTCACGAGCCCCGGAATGGAGCGAAAGATGGTAGCTCAGGGGAAAGCAGCTCCGAGGGGGCCATGCCCCTCGGTAAAAGAGGTTTGCGGGGGATAAGCTGAGCCGCCCGTCTATTAAGGATTCAATACCGTGTCGATCACATAGATCACACCATTGGATCCTACGGCTTGACTGCCCACGATTTTGGCTTGATTGACGGTTTTCTTATCACCGGCCACCTGAACATCAATGGGTTTGCCTTGAAGCGTTCTGATCTTCATGGTTTTTAATTGTTCCTCTGTGATCTTTCCGGGCACCACATGATAGGTCAGCAATGTCGTCAGCTTTTCCTTATTGTTGGGATTCAGCAAGTCGGCCAAGGCATTCGGCGACAATTTGGCAAAAGCTTGGTCATTAGGAGCAAATAGGGTAAAAGGCCCGGGCCCGGATAGCGTATCCAACAATCCAGCCGACTTGAGAGCTTTATTTAAATTGCTGAAGCTCGAGTCTTCGGAAAGAATTTGCACGATGGTGAGCGAAGCCAACGTTTTCTCGTCACGCGCCGCAGATTGGACCTGATTTTTAGGAGGGATCAAAGAATTGGGGATGGCCGGCAGGTTGTCTGCGGGTTTTTGGACGTCCTGCTGCGCAATATTGGAACGTTGATAGCGGTTTGGCGTATGCGCGAAAACCCCAGAAGATATTGCGGCAAAGCTTAAAGCGAAAAGACACATCTTCTTAAAATCTAAGTGGATCCACTTTTTCATACAAAACTCCTAATTGTAGAGATTTATCTTCTAAACTCCACATATAGTAAATATTTTATATTTTAATCAATCTCCGAATAGATTTTTAAATTTTTGTTTCGGATCCGACTCCTGTCCGGACACATCCGGCGAGGAGTCTTTAAATAATTTTTGAGAGATAGCTTTGGCATCGGCGCCTTGCGAAGGCCCCTGGCCTAAACACTGAAAATCTTCACAATAATTACCCGCTTCTCTGTCCGCCACATACTCCGTGCCGGGGATCAAACAGGCATTAGGCATGCCGGGTTTATAATGCACACAATTGCGACAACAGTGCAGCCAAGCAGCACACACCTCGCATGTCGCCCTAAAGGGTATTTTCTTACTCGATGGATCGCTTAAAGCGGCTCCACATTTCCAACAGTGCATACAGATATCTTATACGAATAGAATTTGAATAAATTTATCCTAGCGTGTTATATTTTTTTTGTCATCAGCAACTCTTCCGGATCGACTCTATGATACGCCGCACACATCAAGGTATCCATTGGCTGGAATTTGAACTCTTCCAACCCTTCACACGCCTACAACATGCAGTTTTTTTGCGCCATGGCGGCGTCAGCCAAGGCCAGTTCGCCTCGCTGAATCTAAGCTTCGGTGTCGGCGACAACCCCGAACATGTCAAAGCCAATATTCATAATGTGAAGGACATCATGGATCTTTCCGAGCTTTACTGGAGCACACAAGTGCATGGCAAAGAAATCCTCAGCCTAGATGAACACTGGAACAACGGCATAACCCCCTGCGACGGCATGACCACCCAGTCCCCAAATAAAGGGCTGATGATCCATCACGCCGACTGCCAAGCAGCCATCTTTTACGACCCCGTCCGCCACGCGCTAGCGAATGTCCACTGCGGCTGGCGCGGCAACAGCCATAACATCTACGCCGAGACCGTGCAAAAAATGCACGCCTTATATGGAACACAGCCCGAAGATCTGCGTGTGGGCATCTCCCCCAGCTTAGGCCCTGAAAATGCTGAGTTTGTGAATTATAAGACCGAGCTCCCGGCTACATTTCTAAAGCATCAGTTTAAACCCTATTACTTCGATTTATGGGCAGTAAGCCTGGAACAGCTGCTGCTATGCGGACTCAAAAAAGAACATGTGCAAATTGCCGGGATCAACACCTACGCCCACCCGGAAGATTACTTTTCCTACAGATATTGCAAAATCCGCGGAGGCAATGCCACCGTTGCCCGCCTCCTACAGTAATGGTCTATCCGACCGTATAAGCTCGAACGACGTCGGACTGCAAGCTGGGACTGAGAAAGCTGATAAAACCGCTATTTTGGCAATACTCCAGCAGTAAGCGCTTGACTTTCTCTTTAGATACCGGCTGCGAAGAAGCGGTTTCCAGACTGCGGCAGCAATTTTCAAAGATCTTGGCCAAATCATTTTGCAGTGAAGTTGCCAAAGCAAACACCTGCTTATCATGAAATGTGCGGTAGTAACTCGCCTGCTCTAATTTACCTTTATCCTCTCGAAAGCTGTCTTGTACAGCCTGGCGCAGAAATTCCACTTCCTCAGTTTTATCCAATCCCGACTTTGCCATGATAGCTGCAAAAGCTGCTTTGTTCCCCTTGGCGACATCATAGACAAACTGCTCCCATGCGCTAAAGCTATAGGCCTTGGCCGGTTTTATCAGTTTGGTAGCTTTCAGGCATTTGTTGGCATCAAACATAAACTTTTGAGGCTTGTTCAAAGGTTCCAAAGTGACGGGCGCTCCAGCTACCTCTTGAAGAGCAATTTTGATCATTTCTGGAATGACCTTCAACAATCCCTTTTGATTGTCTTGGAGCTTCTCCACCAGAGCAAAACGCCCGCTGTTATCGATAAAATCGATGCAGCTGTTAGCAAATCCGTACTCGCACAAATACCGCTCATAGTATATTTTGGATTTTATGTGGCGCAAACCGGGCATAGCCTCGTTGATGGATATCCACAATACCCTGCTTTGCTCTTTTTCTGGCAGCCTTTCTTCCGGCTGTTTATGAAAGCGCAGCAAGGGCTCATAGCACATCTCTCGACTACGCCCTTCTGTCAAATACCTGCGGGCAACATAACACCCCTTGAGGGAAAAATAGAGATTGTGGTCAAAACCTTCAGGCTTGGCCCCTATCCGCTCGCCCAGAATAAAGCGATAGCGCACTGCAGCTTTCCGGCCGCTATGATTTTCATATTGCACTGAGATGATCTCAGACCCTGGTTTTAAAGTATCTCTCCAGGCTAAATGATCGGGATTTGCATCCATCAGGAACGCCGGATCTATCTCATCCAAGGCCAGCTCCAGCTTATCTAAGGCAGGGTAATTCTCCCTTAAAATATCGTCTTGCGTCATTTTATACTTGGATGCATATTCTACAATAGACTTAAGGGCTAAATGCAGCACATCAAAGGGCACTCCGGCAGCTTTCACCTTCTTCACAAAGGCAATCAAGGACTCATCCACACCCTCGTTGCCAAAAGAGGCCTCAACTAAATCCCTCAAAGGCAATGTTTCCCCTAAGA
Organism: uncultured bacterium; assembly: GCA_964390695.1. GTDB lineage: Bacteria > Chlamydiota > Chlamydiia > Chlamydiales > Parachlamydiaceae > CAWACC01. The sequence goes on along the minus strand of CAYMKI010000109.1, from coordinate 4,195 downwards.
AGCCTTGTAATGCCAATATAGACTGCACCTGCTCCAATGATTCCATATGATCGAAACATCGCCTGCAGAAATGTTTTTTAAAGATCTTCTGCATGCGCACATTGGGATCGGCATGCACACTTTTTAGAAAGAAATGCGTGGCGATCCAAAAATCCTGGATATTTTCGCGCACCTCCTGGTATGCACATTCATCCAATCCTTGACCGGATTTTAACTTACAAACTGCGCGCATATAGTCTAACATGCGGGGCATATCGGTGGAGAGCAAGCGCGTCTGGTACTCGTGAAAAAGGTTGTGGGTATGTTCTAAAGCTTTCTGAATAGCTCCCAAAAAATAATCGCGCGTAAGATCATTATTTAGGAACACATTGAAACAAGGGCGGCAATGTATCTGCCCTTCCGCAAGCAGCAGATCAGGACTGAGGTTTTCATACAGCTCCACCGGCTCTAAACTCTTCGTCCCCAAAGCAGTGGGTTCTAAGTGGGTGGCTTGATATATTTCCTGAAAATTGTACCTGAGATCCCCTAAGCTTCCTAACGCCATCTTTAGCTCCTTAACTTTGAACAAAAATGCAACTCTTTCAGAATGCTGCAAACAACAAAATTTTGAAAAGCTATTTTTTTGGAGGCGTTTAAACCTGCCTAATTCTGTTCAAACTGGGTCATCACGCAAATGAGTGCTTCACAGAACGAGGCTGTTGCTTTGAGTTCCCCTTATCGGGAAATAACAGGGATCATCGTTTTCTATTTCAAACGCAGAATTACTGACTGAGTCACTGAGGCGCAGAGATGTCATTCAAACCCGACGGGTTTGAATGACAGCGCTAAAATTGTGCGCTTCGCGCACAATTTTATGTTTTTGCTTCTTGTCAAAGCCTTATGAATTCATGTGTTTTCATTCGTTAACTCCGTGCCTCAGCGCCTCCGCGCCCTCTGTGTTGAACATGAAGCAATATTATAGATATCGATCTTTTTTAGCCTTTTCTCTCTGTCTTCCACACAATTACGTGATGAACTTTAAAATTCCACTCAATAAGATTTAGCAAAAATCGCATCCAAGGTGGCAGGCTTGCCGGTGAGAACGCACTTGCCTTCCGTTTTGCTCTGCTGTAACGGCAAACAGCGAATGGTCACTTTGAGCTCGTCCAATAGGTTCTCCGTGCTCTCCTCTCCGCACCATTTCGCCAGCACAAAACCTCCGTGGATTTCTGGTCTATCTGCATGCTTTGGAGTAAAGAACTTTTTCATTTCTTCAAATGTGGTGATGTCGGTGCGTATGTTCGCATCACGGTAAGCTTTGGCTTGCTGATAGTAATTTTTTTGGATGCTCTCCAAAATTGATACTACTTCTACCGGAAGCTGGTCGACAGCTATCTTGCTCTTTTCCTTGTGAGGCTTATCCCGGCGGCATAACATCACTGCTTTAGACTCGATATCTTTGGGACCCACCTCTATGCGCACAGGAACGCCCTTCTTGATCCACTCCCAATTTTTTTCGCCTCCACGCCGATCGCGCTTGTCCACAAAAACTTGCAGGTTTTGGCCATAGAATTGACATGCGCGCAGTGTTTGGGCAATGCTATCGCAGTACTTGAAGATCTCTTCCTGCATCTCCGGCTTGGGCACTACCGGCAGAATCACTATTTGTTTATGAGCTATTCTAGGCGGCATCCTCAACCCATCATCGTCGCCATGGCACATGATCATCGCGCCGATCATGCGCGTTGTGCATCCCCATGAGGTCGTATAGGCATATTGCAAGGCGCCCTCTTGGTCAGTAAACTTGATGTTCGAAGCTTTGGCAAAATTCTGCCCCAAATAATGCGAAGTGCAAGCCTGCAAGGCTTTTCTATCCTGCATCATAGTTTCCAAGGTATAGGTACTGACGGCCCCAGGAAAACGCTCTCCAGGGGACTTTTCGCCGGCAATTACAGGTATCGCCAAAACCTCTTCCAGGAACTCACGATATACTTCCAACATCTTATGCGTTTCCTGCACAGCTTCGGATTCAGTGGCATGTGCGGTATGCCCTTCCTGCCAAAGGAACTCGGTAGTCCTCAAAAATATTCGCGGACGCATTTCCCAGCGGACCACGTTGGCCCACTGATTGATTAGCAGCGGCAGGTCGCGATAAGACTCTACCCAGCGCGCAAATGATTCACCTATGATGGTTTCTGAGGTAGGCCTGACGATGAGCGGCTCTTCTAGCTCGCCGGTAGGAATCAGCTTGCCCTCTTTCAGTTCCAGACGATGGTGCGTGACCACCGCGCATTCTTTGGCAAATCCCTCTACGTGTTGCGCCTCTTTTTCCAGATAACTTAAAGGGATAAACAAGGGGAAGTAGGCGTTTTCATGTCCGGTATTTTTGATGCGTTCATCCAACTGCCTTTGCATATTTTCCCACAGCCCATATCCCCAAGGTTTTATCACCATGCAACCTCTGACCGGAGAGTTTTCCGCCATGTCTGCTGCTTTGATCACCTGCTGAAACCATTCTGGATAATCTTCTGTGCGGACAGGTGTGATGGCCGCCTTTTCTTTTGCCTCGCTCATGATTGTGTACCTAAAATTTTGAATTGTTTGACTATTTTTTAAATAGAATACAACAAAAAAGATTAAACTAGAACATAAATATACTTGTGAGATATAAGCTTTGAATCGATCATACATTCTTGTTTGGTCTTAAACAAAATCTATTTAATTAATTCGATATTCTTGTGTTTTCAGCAAGACCCTGAATTAAATATACCTTACCTAATTAATACATAGGAGAATAAATCATGACCCCTGTACATGGCGCGACCTTTTACCCTGCCGCTATATCCACCTCAGCCCAAGCACTTAACCTCGATTGGTTAAAGACGTTGCCTATTCAACATCATGAATGCCCAAATGAACATAATGGAAAGCACATATCCACTTACCATCTTCAAAACTCCCGTATAGGCTGTAGTACCAGTACTTTGGCCGGAAAATGGGAATATCGACTCGAATTTGTGCGACATGTCTTGAAGCAAACCATCCAAAACTACCCTCCAAAAGAACCGTTAGCGCTGATTTCTATAGGTTCGAACTATTTAATGATGGAATATCTGGTGGCCAGAGGCTTGATTGAACATGGATTTCAGCAGCTGTATGTATTTCCTGTAGATCCGGATTATCTTTGCGACGACACCACCGTAGATACCTATTATACACAACTGTTCCACGATTTTAGAAACCAGATGGAACAGGTGCATCAAACAAAATGGCTTAGTCCTTTACCAATAGAAAAGCTGCATTTCTTCAGCAGGGCCCAAAATGTTGCCCCCTATCTGCAGAAACACACTCGTAATGCCAATGTGCTGGTGCTGCAGTGTCTCCCTCCTTATGGCGAGTTTATCAAAGGGATTAACCAACACAAGCTGCCCCCACAACATGAAAAAGACTTCATCATCGGCGGTGGTATTGTCCCAGATACTAAGGCCAATGCCATCACGTTTTTGCCTCAGAGCATCATTAAAGAATACCGTGATAACGGTTTTAACATTGAAAGCTTGCCCAGCCTGCCCATTCCATTTTTTAAATACGCTAATACCTTCACTTACCTAGACTGGGGGTGCAAGATATATTCCAATGGGGAATTCCTGATCAAATTTACAGGCGGACAAGAACATCTGCTGTCCAAATCCATAGCGCCCACCCATAGCTTCACACTCGCAGATGGGCAAACCATCCTCAGCAAAGATTTGTTTACCAAAATACAAAATGTGGCCACGGAAGCACTGAAAGAGGAAATCACACGCCTCAAGGAAGATAACCCTAAACTTTGCTTGACTCAAGCGCAAAAGACCGCCCTTTTACATAGGGTCAAAGACATCTTCAGCCGCTATTATGGAAAATTCTCCAGCATATATTCTTGCGAATATGCCGTGGACTGCAGCGACATGCTGGAAGCCCTAAAAGACTGCACCGGGCCGCACCGCAAATCATACGCGCTGTATACCGAGAATCATAGCTCCATAGTCATCAAGGAGACCGAATTCTAGCTTCGTTCCCATAAGGAGAAGCATAACTTTTCAAAATCCCCATATTCTTGTGTTTCCAGCAAGACCCTGAATTAAATATACCTTACCTAATTAATATATAGGAGAATAAATCATGGATCCTTTACATAGGGCAGCCTTTTACCCCACGGCTACACCCAACGCGTCCC
>CAYMKI010000108.1:0-11711 GCA_964390695.1 uncultured bacterium | reverse complement strand
CATCAAAGCGATATCCCGCGAAAGATATTTTTAACAGCGTGCTATTAGCCAGCATTTCCTTTCCTATCTTTATGCGAGCTTCATTGAGCGCCTTAATGGGACTGAAAACGGGATTTGTAGTGACTCCCAAAGGAGGCAGCAACTCTCTCCCTTTATGGAGGCTTTGGCCGCAAATTTCAGCTGCTCTTTTATCAATTTCCGCTGTAACCTGGGGAGTCATGCGCCTGTTTTATGAACAGGAAATGACAGGATCGCTTATGGTAAACATGTTATGGAGTTTTTATTATTTTGTAATTCTATCCGTAGTCATCTACCTGAATCATCCAGTAGAAGAAGAACCCCTTGTTCAAATCGAGTAAACCTATGAAAATGGCCTTAAAAATTTCCGGAGGTATCTTCACGGCCATTATTGCCGGACTTGCACTCTATCTACACTCACAAAAACACGAAGGCGTATTTTGGGGATATGCTGTTGAGGGCAATGACTTCAGTACTAACTCATGGAATGAACTCAATAGCCAAATGCCTCTCGAAGCGCAAATCATTGAATTTTATATCCAATGGCCTCCCCCTTCAAAATCCGATGCCGTGATTCCTACTGCAACCTTAAAAACTATCTGGGAACATGGGGCTATCGCCTGCATCACATGGGAACCCATGTACCTGCAAGATGGTATAGAGCATACGGTAACATGGGAAGATATTCGGTCCGGATTATATGAATCCTATCTGCAGCAGCTCTCGGATCATATCAAAGCACTGCCTTTTCCCATCGTCATCCGCTTTGGGCATGAAATGAATCTGCAACGTTATCATTGGGCATCACATGAGGATAGCTATAACGAAGACAGTCCAGCCCTCTATAAACAGATGTATCGGCATCTTATAGATTTTTTTAGAAATCGCCAAGTTTTGAATGTCCTTTGGGCCTTTTGTCCCAATGCCGATTCCATTCCAAATAATGCCTGGAATAAGATAGAGAATTATTACCCAGGATCGGATTACATCGACATTCTAGGTATGGACGGCTATAATTGGGGATCGACACAGACTGCTGCTAAAAATGGTTGGAATTCACATTGGAGGTCTTTTTCTGATATTTTCTCCTCTGTATATCATGATCTAAAAAAACTCGACAGCTCCAAACCTATATTTGTTTTTGAAACGGCCTCTGTCAGGCAAGGAGGTGACCGAAAAAAATGGTTAAAAGAAGCCTGGAGCACCTGTCTAGATTGGAACATAACAGCCCTCATCTGGTTTCAAGTGCAAAAAGAAGAGGATTGGACACTAACGCCATCCGAAATAGATATCGGCAAACCCAGAAAAAATATACAACGGTGGGCTCAAAATAATCTAAAGAGTTAACTCTAATAATGTTACGTCTAGTATCTAATCTTAGCCAGTACAGGTACATCAACACCTGTAAGCTGAAGGTGATAAAGAGTCCATATAAGCCGTCATAAGCAGGTTATAATTCCAGTAGAGTTGTTCCTCCAGCTCCTTGATAGATTCTATGTAGGGCACATGAGCCAAATCGCCAAAGGTTAAATTTAAAATATCCAGGTTGATTTCCGACTGAATGCTGTCGAGAATTTTCTCAGGTTCTAGGATATCCAACAAAGAGTGGGTTTGCTGTTTTTCCAAATAATATTGATATAGTCCTTCAATTTGCGCCAAGTGTTTACAAAGGTTGTTTTTAATATCGTTCAACAGCAGTTTTTTTAGGATGATATAATCTTTTCTATCATACCCGGTAATCCGTGAAAAAAAAGGGATAAAATGTTTTAAATAAACCAATACACCTTTTTTTATAACCAATATGTTCTTTAATTTCTTCAAAATGTGGGCGTTATTCAATTTTATATGGTACGGTTTCTGGAGATGCTCTAGGTCATAGTATCCCTCTGATTGAGGAATTGGAGAACTCGATTGACCTATATATTCCAATGTGTAAATTTTACCTCCTGAATCTTGTTTTTCAACAGCTGCTACAACACCCCTTGCATAAAAAACATTTTTTATTTTAAATGACAAATGCAAATTGATGATATCTGAATGCTGTAAAACATAGGGATTAGTCAGCCATGGGGGGATGAATATTCGCATGGTTTCTTCGTTGATATCATGAATCAGATATTGAAATAATTCATACTCGCCTTGAAGGGTCCCCATGAGAGGTAATTTTATTAATTCATGCCCAGGTTCTGACATCATCCTCAACCTATAAATTTAAATTTCATATGGATATAGAAAAAAAAACAATCGACTCTGTTACACTTATAACCATCAAAGAACCCAGCATTGAAGCGAGGAACGCCTCGGAAGTCAAAGCGACGTTGCTTAACCTTATGGATAATCTGGATGGAAAATTCATCCTCGATTTATCCCACGTCAGCTTTATAGATTCCGCCGGTCTTTCCGTATTCATCTCTATTTACAAGCTCTTTGCCAACAAAGACCATTTCACCGTTTGCGGTGTGCAGCCTTCTGTTTATCCTTTATTTAAATATACCAGCTTGATAAAAATTTTAAAAATTTTTACTAATTCCAATGAAGCATTGCATCATTTTGGGGCAAAGGTCTCGGTATAACCTTCTGATTTTGTTTCCTTATCATTGACAACGATCCCCGCCTTGCCTTAGACTGCAGCCTAAAACGATATTAATAATTCTTCACCACTGGAACCTTGCATGAAAGAGAAAATATTATTAGCAGCGTTATCTCTGGGCTTAATGCTCCTGACCTGTTGTCAAAGCAACCAAAAACATAGAGACGCTGACGAGCAGACCGTCCACATCTCCATGACCAGCGATCCCCAATCCTTAGATCCAAGGCTAGAGAGAGCGCTTGATACCACAACCATCCTCCATGCCTTATATGAAGGGCTCATGCGTTGCAATATGCAAGGCGAACCCATCCCTGCCCTAGCCGAAAAAATCGACCTTTCCCCCGACCACACAACCTATACCTTTACCTTAAAAAAATCGGCATGGTCTAACGGCGACCCTCTGACTGCCCATGATTTTGTAGCGACATGGAGACAGATATTACAACCCGATTTTCCTGCGCCCAATGCCTACCAGTTCTATGTTATCAAAGGGGCGAAAGCTGCCAAGGAAGGTAAAATTCCCGTAGAAGAGGTCTCTATACAGGCTCCTAATCCCCTGACATTGGTCGTGGAGTTAGAAACACCCACTCCCTATTTTTTAGAACTTCTGACCTCTCATTTTTTCTATCCTGTCCATCCAAAGTTTTCAGCAAACGAAGTTATCACCAATGGACCTTTTAAGCTGGACAACTGGACAAAACACAGTGAACTAACCTTGGTAAAAAACCCCCGCTATTGGGACGCCCGAGAAGTCAGGCTGCACAAATTAGTTTTTATGCCCTTAGACGAGCATACAGCTCTAAGGATGTATCAAAATGGTGAATTAGAGTGGGCAGGTTCTCCTATGGGATCCATTCCACAAGACTCTACTGCCACCTTGAAACATCGAAAGGAATTGCGCATAACACCAGGAGCGGGCACTCATTGGTTCAGGGTCAACACCTCTCAATCCCCATTTCAGTCAGCTAAGATGAGAAAGGCTTTTGCTTACGCCATCGACAGAAAAGCCTTAGTAGAACACGTTCTCCTAGGGGGGCAAAAACCTGCCATGGCTATTGTTCCCCCCTCGTTTCATTTGCATCCCAGTACTTTTTTTCATGACAATGACACTCCTGCAGCCTGGTATCTATTTCAGGAGGCTTTAGAAGATCTGCATATGTCTAAAGACAATATTCCCGCTATTACCCTATGCTATTCCAACACCAGCCGTAACCATAAGATTGCCCAAGCTATTCAACAGCAATGGAAAAAAGCACTCAACATCGAAGTCAAACTAGAAAATTGCGAAGCGCAAATTTTTTATGATCGCATTGGCCGCCAAGACTATCAGGTTGCCTTTGGTTCGTGGTTCGCCGACTTTCACGATCCTATCAACTTCTTAGAGATCTTTAAATCCAAAGACAACAAAACCAATAACACCTTCTGGGAAAACCCCGAATACACGCAGTTGCTAGATAAATCCGCCACCGAATTCCATCACGAGAAACGCAAAGAAATTCTATCTAAAGCCGAGGCCATCTTGATGCAAGAGATGCCTGTTATTCCAATCTGCTTTAGCTCTTTCAACTATGTGAAATCCGATAACCTTCTGGGTGTCTATTTCTCGGATCTGGGATATCTCGATTTCAAGTTCGCTTTCTATGAAAACTTTTAAGAGAGCCTGAATGAAGCTATTACTATCCAGATTGGCAGCCTTGTGGGTGATAGTCACTCTTACCTTCATATTTATGCATATTTTGCCGGGAGATCCTTTCCAATCCGAACAGGCGCTTCCAGAAGAAATCCACAAAGCATTACGCTTGCATTACGGACTGGAAGATTCATGGTATCGGCAATATGGCCGCTACCTCATATCCTTGGCCTCCTGGAATTTTGGACCTTCCCTATATTACAAAGACCGTACAGTCAATAGCATCATCGCCGAAGGCTTTCCGGTGTCCGCCTTGCTGGGTTTAGAGGCCCTGCTATTGTCTATCACCATAGGCATCACCCTAGGCGTGATCTCTGCGTTTAAATCTGGAAGTCTATGGGACAAGCTCTTGCTTATTGCATCTTCCTTAGGTGTCTCCATCCCCAGCTTTATCATAGCCTCGTTATTGCAATATTACTTCAGTTTATATCTAGGCATTTTACCAATCGCCCGCTGGGGAACCTGGTCGCACACAGTATTACCGGCGATATCTCTTGCCATACTTCCAGCGACTTTTATAGCCCGCCTGACAAGGGCCGGCATGGCTGAGGTTTTAAGAGCTAAATATATTCAAGCCGCCAGAGCCAGAGGCATATCCTCGACTTCAATATGCTGTAAACACGCTTTAAGGAATGCTCTCCTGCCCGTCATAGCTTACACAGGACCACTGTGCGCAAACATATTGGTAGGCAGTTTTGTAGTGGAAAAAATCTTTGCGATCCCTGGATTAGGCCAATGGCTGGTCAATAGCATAACCAACCGCGACTACCCTGTGATCATGGGTTTGACGGTATTTTACAGCATGCTTTTACTTGGGTTTGTGCTGCTTGTAGATGTTGCCAACCGTTTACTAGACCCAAGGATAGAAAGGACTTAGACTATGCAGTTCATAACAAAGAAAGGTCATTCCCCTCGCATGATCACCCTAAGCCTTGTCTTTCTTATCCTGATGGCTGTATATGCCATACTTGGCCCCTGGCTCTCTGACTACACATACAGCGACACCTTACTTTCAAAAGCCAATCATCCCCCAAGCCGTGAATTCTGGATGGGAACGGATGAATTAGGCAGAGATCTCTTTACACGCATAGCCTTCGGAGCCCGAATTTCCTTATGCGTCGGGTTGTTAGCAGCCTTTATAGACTTACTCATAGGGGTTATTTGGGGAGGCATAGCCGCCATGGCGGGCGGATGGGTGGATGACCTCATGATGAGAGCTGCCGACACCCTTTACTCTCTGCCCTATATGCTTTTAGTGACTTTGCTACTGCTGGTCCTAGGGCCCAGCCTTCTGACAATTATTCTAGCCATGTCTTTAATTAGCTGGATACCCATGGCACGCATAGTACGCAGCCAGCTTCTGGGATTAAAGAACCGTGAATTCATCCTCGCAGCCCAAGGCTGGGGGGCAGGCAGATTATACTTGCTGTTCTATCATTTACTTCCAAATGCTTGGGGGCCTGTACTAGTGACTCTAACCTTAACGATACCTTCGGCTATTTTTGTGGAGGCTTTTTTAAGCTTTTTAGGCCTAGGAGTTCAGGCCCCCTTCGCCAGCTGGGGCACTTTAGCCAGCGATGGGCTGCAAGCCTTTGAATATTATCCCTGGAGATTTTTCTTGCCTGCAAGCTTCATCTCCGGGACTTTATTGGCTTTTAATTTATTAGGTGAAGGTTTGCGACACCACTTAGATGTCACCAGCTGAGTGCTTAACCATGCGCAATAATGGCTTCAGACAATATTTCCGAGATCATATCGTAAATCATCAATCTATCGGCGCTATTTTTTTCTTTCGCACACATATCTAACATAACGGATATGTTGTTATTAGCCAATCTTTGGTAATGGTTTCCATTGTTAGGATTGAAGGGATTGGCTGGATTAGGATCTTTTGACAAGCGTCCGATAATTTGAGGGTACTTTTGCGTAATTCGATTGAAATCACCAGGATTTTGAAAAGTTAATGGAACTCCAAACAGCTCGTTCTCAAAGCCATAATCAAAATCTTTGAAAGAGTAATTTTTGTGAAAATTGGTTCTGAAGTTAGGATCAAAGAAGAAGGATCTAATAGGATGCTTGGAAGGAAGGTGTTGCTTTTTAAGAACAGCATGCTTGCTGTTAAATATGGTTTCTAATGCTTTGAGTTTGCTTGGAGATAATATACCCTGCGCAGTGGCTGCTGGCTGACCAATAACTCCCTGAGAAGCTTGTGCAACCCCAGCTCCTACCGAAGGAACAGACAGGCCCACTCTTTGGTTGTATAAATCCGCTAGATAACACCCTAAGTGCACGAGGCCAAGTGTAAATATCCCTAGGGCAATCGAAGATATCAAAGCTATTTTCTGATCGGACTTGTTTAAATCGCTACTTGTAGGATGATTGATATAATTTATAAAATTACCAAACGTCAACTTAACCATAAAAAACCTATATTAAATATTATTATTTTACTTTGATTAGTATAGAATATACTTATATTTTTTAACATTTAAATCAATAGCAATAACATAAAAATAACAGGTCTGCACCCTTGGCGTAGTGTGTATTTTTAAACCACCGAGGACAGTGAGAGCAGTGAGAGGGTTTGAAGAGGGGAAGAAATGCTCCTTCAAAGTGTGAAAAGCGTTATATCCTCTCTTCTCACTGTCCTCACTGCCCTCGGTGATTTAAAAATACACGCTACGCCAAGGGTGCAGAATCGTTATACGCCTCTTTATTCACCTTTCTCGGTGGTTCAAATTTTGAGCTTTATGAATTTAAACCCAACATACTCTAATTGCGCGCTTATTGTAACGCGATTGGAGTATGTTGGGTTTAAAAGCCTGTTAAGGAAAACAAAAAGGAATTGACTATCCACAATACCAAACCAAAAGCCAGGGCCCACCAAAAGCCGTCCACTCTAAAGCCCGGTACAATAGCCGAGGCCAGCAAGACACATAGTGCCACAATAACCAGAGTAAACAGTCCAAGAGTCAATATATTGATAGGTAAAGTTAGCAACAATAATATAGGTCGGATAAAAGTGTTGATGACTCCAAGTACAATAGCTGCAATCAGAGCCGATCCGAAATTATCCATGTGTACTCCAGGCAGAATCTGTGCCGTCACAAATACCGCTACGGAGCTTATCAAGATTGATAAAATAATGCTCAAGAGGCTGTAGACTTCCATAAAGACATCCTTAGTTTAGGGATTAATTGATCAGGATCATAGGCGCGTTTTGACTGCTGAAGATCAGCATCCCCCAAGTCCTGTTCAAGATTGATATACTCGTACTTTCCGTCTAAGAAACGGGCAAACTCTTGGTAGATATATTGATATATACCTTTATATTCTCTCAAAGCCTTTGCAAAATGGATAACAAAACTTTTCTTGCTTAGCTCTTCACCTAGAATAAATCCGGCCGGTTTGCCCGCTACATAGGTGATGTGGCCTGTTAAATGCAGACGATCCATCAATTCCAAAGCCTCGTGACAAGCCGCGTAGTCTGTGAGATCACCACTAACGCCTAAAGATTTTTGCCATGTCTCTAATATAAGCATAGCATCTTCTTGATGAGACAGATCTAGGGCCATAGATTGATGTTCCGGAAAGAGATCAAGAAATTGCCTTAACAAATTGCGCCTACTGCTGAGGTGTCTACCTGGAAAATCGGCGAGTTTATGTACAGTGTAGAGATAATCGCTTTCCGAATCTTGCCTGGAAGGTTTATATCTACGCTCATCAAAATACTTCTGCCATGTCTCTGGAATAGGAAAGAGAAAATTACATTCCTGCAAACAATATTCAAGATCAGCCCAGTTCCAATCCTCTATGGATGTCGTCGGCATCAGATACCAAAAACCATCCCGAGTTTTACCTTTTAGATAGATGTCTTTACTGCGGATGACCTGAAACTGGTGCTCGCGTCGAAATAGGTAGGCGTTGGCAAATGAATACTCAGAAATATCCAGCTCGAGCCGGCGAAACCTAGGCTCTAACAATTCGCGATGTTTTAGCTCTAAGGGTTCTGCTATCATAGATTAATACATAGTAATGGCATCGCCCTTGATGCTGATTCTTACCGTGGAATCCCCACCCTCCAAAACGACGATCTTTTCGTGATGTTTGATCGGAGTTTCCGACCAGCGAGTTTGGGATCTTTCTGTCGTCCAGGCTAACGCATAGCGCCCCGGCTGTAACTTAAACTGCATAACCTTGCGTGGTTTGAACATATCCGAGGGATCTAATTGAATATCTTCTCCGTTAAATTTAAGGTCTTTGATCTTAAGATGGAACGAGGCATCCTCGATTTTAAGCGAGACATCTACAGGGTTTTCAAAATGAGCCGCCTCTAGCTGGATACAAACTATAAAGAGAAACCAGCCCATACAACAAATGATACGCATCAACATCTTCAACCCTATTTGTTAGTCTATATAGCTTCAAAAAAAATGCCTACTGATATATTTTAAAATTACGTAGCGAGTATATCAATATTTTTCTCAGGATAGTCTTATGAGTCTTTCAGTCTCAGTATGGAAAGCCCCTAGTGAGAATCTAATTATTGAAAACTACCAACCCGTCGCTTCTCATCATACCTCAAATGATGAAAATTCGAAAAGCAGGAACTGTTTAATAGAATCAGAAACAGAGCTCCCACTTTCAGATAGCTTAGTCCGCCACCATCCGCAAATCACCGTTGAGATGGAGCAGCAGAAGTTTTTAGCCGATCTCCTACATCTTCAAACTGCAAGCAACCACCCTGCTATGAAGGGCCTCATCGAATATGTCTTGAAAATGAAGTGCGAGCTGGCTGAAACCAAAATTAAAAATGCTGAACTGGAACACTTTATAGCCAAGCATTCTGATGCTCTCTTTCAAGATATAGCCCAGGATCTATTTGAAAAAATCAAAAGCTCCCCGAGATTAAAAAAGAAGCTAGAGCAGCTCAAATTAGATGATGAAAGCTTAGAATTCCATAGTTTAATAGATCAACTCGAATCCTCTAGCCAAACGGCCAAAAGTAAGTCTACCCTCAAAGACCTTAGCCAAGACTGGACTTGGATAGAACCTAATAAGGCGTCTATTGTTGTCGATGTCGACATTACAGGTCTGGATGAATTGCAATATCAAATTAACCTCCTCGAAACAGCAGGACGCTCAGCCGGAAATCCCCAGCAATTTTTTCTTGAAATGGACAGGGTCCGCCAAGCTACCCAAACAAAACCCAGATTTCATTTGGGAAGAACCCTCTACAATGCCGGTACTATGACTTGGCAAGTCATTCAGGGTGTAACATCTATGGTCTCTTTTATGCGCTCCGCCGCACCTACCGTCTTGTTCGTAGCCCCCCGCATTTTACCTGTACCTTGGATTCGAGAGATCCAATTTGTATTGAGAGTTTTTTTATAATTTAATCTATATAATAAATTATTTATTATATACAATAGAATTATAGGTGTATTATGAAAAATTTTAATTTCCCACTACTAAATATAGATACGCTAGAGAATATTATTTTAAAAAAATTAAAGGAAGAAGATGATTTTAACCATTCAAAATTAAATATTCATCCTAACGGGGATATTAACCTAAAAAACCCATTAGCAGATTTAGAGAAATTCAAAAATGATATTATTACCAAGCTATCTATAGGATATTTAATCTTAAAGAATTTGTATTCAATACAAAATAAATTGATTATTCCTTTCTTAGAAGATGATTTCTTTCTGGAAAATATAGAACTATTAGATTGCCTTGAAAAAGGGATAGATGATGAAAAAAATCTCAATGAAACATTAGGGATCAGCGAAAAATCACTAGAAAATGCCTATCACCTTCTTTTACCGCTCTTCGATAAAGGCCAGTATGAAGAAGCTTCGGCAGCGCTTATTTTGCTCAACTATCTGTATACTACCTGCCCAGAATCTTTAATTGCTCTCGGTCATGCAGAATTTCATTGTAAACGTTTTGCTGAAGCATCCCAATGTTATTGCAATGCATTTCTCTGCGATCCTACAGATACAGCCCCGTTGATTTACGCTTTAGATTGTTTTAACCTATTGGGCGATAAGGACAAAGAAGAAGAGTGTAAAGCTTACATAGAAAATAACAAGCAAAAAATAAGAGAGGTTATATGAGTCCTATATCAGACCCTTACTCTTATAGTGCAACCTCAAGAATAGCTCGAACAGATGGAGCAAGAGCCGCACAAGATTCAGCTGAAGTGACTCAAGAAAAAAAACTATCTAAAACACCAAGGTTCTTAAGAAGCCTACAAAAAGATTTGGGATGGATTCCCAAATTTGTCGGCAGCAATTGTCTAGATGCCGCAAAGAACATTAAGACTCTACACAACTCCCAAAATTTAACTCCTAACAAACGTCTGAGTTTAGCATTAAAAGCAACTTTAAACATTCTGGTGAGCCCCCTATTGGTTCCGTTTAAAGCACTCTTGCTATCCCCTTTAGTTGTCCCCTACCTAGTCATAGCTTTAATTCAAGCCATAAAAGTTCAAGTCTCCAAAACAGATTTTCATGGTAGAGAATTGGATCACTTTAATGATTGGGATATCAAAAAGCAAAACCTTAAGCCACAACCTGGACATGTTCCACCAAAACCTATTCCACCACCACCGACAACATCTCTTTCTCCTCATCCAACATTTTTTCCTCCTCTTCCTCCCTTACCAACTCCTCCCTCGGTGGATAATCCCTAATCTTAGCTATTATCCTTAACTGGACAAAAACGACCTTAGGGACATAAAGGTTACATATTTGCTGTCCATTATGTCGTTGGTGTCGTTAAGGTCGTTTTGTTGGAAAGTCGCTTTGTTAAAAAAAAAGACACAATGTACAACAAATATGTGTGTCCATTATGTCGTTAAGGTCGTTGGTGTCGTTAGGGTCGTTTTTGTTGGAAAGTCGCTTTGTTTAAAAAAAAGACACAATGGACAGCAGATATGTGTCCATTATGTCGTTAAGGTCGTTTTGTTAAAATAGAATTGTGTCTAAAGAAAAAAAAAGCTTGGCGGCGACCTACTCTCCCACACTCTTGTGTGCAGTACCATCGGCGATGAAAGGCTTAACTTCTGAGTTCGGAATGGGGTCAGGTGTTTCTCTTTCTCTATTGCCACCAAGCAAAGAATCATTTCGGATGTGTTCACTTACATAAATCAACGCTTGAGTTCACTTCACACTCGCGCTATTACAGCTTCTCATAAACTTGTGACCACTCATTTTTTCGACGCCTTCGACGGTCATTCTTCTGCGTCTATTTAAAAAAAGGCGGTCAAGCCTTTGGACCTTTAGTATCGGTTAGCTCAACACATCGCTGTGCTTACACACCCGACCTATCTACCCTGTAGTCTCCAGGGGGTCTCATTGGGATACCTTATCTTGAGGGAGGCTTGGCGTTTATATGCTTTCAACG
>CAYMKI010000107.1:0-11756 GCA_964390695.1 uncultured bacterium | reverse complement strand
TAGCTTTTTCAAATACTAGATTTAAAGTTGTCTCCATGATTTACCTCCTTATTACCACTTATAATGTGCGAAGGCTTTGTTCGCTTCAGCCATTCGGTGTGTATCGTCTTTCTTCTTAATCGTTGTACCTTGATTGTTATAGCAATCGGCTAATTCGGCAGAAAGGGCATCTTCCATAGAACGCCCAGGCTTGGCGCGAGAGTGCGCGATAATCCAGCGCATAGCCATAGAGGTACGGCGGTTGGCTGGGATTTCTACAGGCACTTGATAGGTGGCGCCCCCGATACGGCGGGATTTAACTTCGAGCGCAGGTTTAGCATTTTCTAAAGCTTGCTCGAAAGCCTCCATGGGATCTTCCGATTTTACTTTTTTGGCGAACTTGTCCAAAGCATTATAGATGATTCGGCGGGAGGTTGATTTTTTCCCGGAAATCATGACTTTGTTGATAAATTTAGCTAATGTAGTGCTATTGTAAAGCGGATCTGGTTCTGTGACACGCTTATCAGCACGGCGTCTTCTTGACATGGTATCCTCATATTTTTTTCAGTGTTGTATCAGAAAGACCGAAGTTTTCACCCGGCATTCCAAATTATTATCATCTGGAGCCTGTGCGTGATTTGCCTTTTGGCTGAGCTAAAAAGAAAACCACGAACCAGGATATTTATTCCGAAATATCCTAGTGTTACTTAGGACGTTTAGCCCCGTATTTCGATCTTGATTGTTTACGGTCTTTAACAGCCGCACAGTCTAAAGTTCCACGCACAATGTGGTAACGCACGCCGGGCAAATCTTTTACACGTCCGCCGCGTACGAGCACGATGCTGTGTTCTTGTAGGTTGTGTCCTTCGCCGCCGATGTAGGCGATGACTTCTTGTCCTGTCGAAAGTCGAACCCAGGCTACTTTACGCAAAGCTGAGTTAGGTTTCTTAGGTGTCTTGGTTTTCACTTGCAAACAAACGCCCCTTCTCTGAGGACATTTTTTCAAAGCTGGCGACTTGCTGCGCTTTTTTTTAGGATTGCGCGGCTGTCGTACAAGTTGACTTATAGTCGGCATGTGGGCCTTCTCCTGAATTATTGTTTAGAATAAATTGTTTCACCTTATTTTTTTTAAGATGAACTATGACAATAAGTATAGATTAAAATATATTAAGAGAAAAGAAAAAAATCTTGACTAAGCAATGGGATTCATGGGATGAGTTTACACCCTAACAACGACTTCATCAAATAAACAATTGTAAAAGTTACGAAAAACCACTACAATACTGGAAAACTCAAGTAACAAACTATGAAAAAAATAGCCCTCATTGGAAGCACAGGTTCTATAGGTGAAAGCACGCTAAAAGTTATACGCAACCTGGGGCCCGAACAAGCCCGGATTACCGCGCTTGCCGCGCATTCTAATATTGACCGCTTGGAAGCTCAAGCTAAAGAATTTCATCCAAATCTCATCGCCGTCTATGATAAAGAAAAAGCCTTTGAACTTCAAAAGCGATTACCTCATATTCCCATCATGTCTGGCATGGATGGTGTCAAAGCCGCTGCAAGTGAAACTGAGGCGTCCTTTGTGGTTTCTGCCATGAGCGGATCTTTGGGATTGATACCTACAGTTGCTGCGATCCAGGCCGGAAAAACCATCGGCTTGGCAAACAAAGAATCGTTGGTTTCCGCAGGTGCTTGGGTGATGCAGCTAGCGCGAGAAAAAGGCGTTTCCATTATTCCTATTGATAGCGAGCATAGCGCCTTGTTTCAATGTTTGCAGGGGGAATCCACTGCTGCTGTTCGACGTTTGGTATTGACGGCCTCAGGGGGGCCATTTTATCGTTATTCTTTCGATGAGCTTAAAACCATCTCTTTGGATCAAGCGCTCAAACATCCTAACTGGTCTATGGGACCCAAAATTACCGTAGACAGCTCCACTTTGATGAATAAAGGCCTTGAAGTCATCGAAGCTCATTGGCTGTTTGATATGCCCTATGATAAAATCGAAGTCGTTGTTCATCCTCAAAGCATCATCCACAGCCTTGTAGAGTTTACGGACGGATCGATCAAAGCCCAGCTATCGGAGCCCTCGATGATCATTCCTATTCAGTATGCGCTCACCTATCCCGAGAGAAAAGCGGGATTGCTGCCTCCCTTTGACTTTACCAAGATACGCCAACTGGAATTTTTTCCTCCGGATCTTCACCGTTTTCCTTGTTTACGCTTGGCGTTTCAATCGATTCAGTCCGGAGGCAGCCTGCCTTGCTATATGAATGCCGCGAACGAAGTCTTAGTGCATCGCTTTATCCATAAAGAGATCGCTTGGATCGATATCGCTGCAAAGTTGGAAGTTTTGATGATGAAGCATTCCATTGTCCGCCTAGGAAGCCTGGAAGAAATTCTGGCTATAGATCAGTTAGCCCGGGCGGAAGCTTTGAAAATTTGATAGAGATAATTTCAAAACTCGTGAAGGCAGTCTTTTAGATCTTTTAGCGTATATCGAAAAATCTCTCAAAATCCCGCATTTTCCGAGTTTTGCAACTCCCTCTATACCCAAATTTTCAGGTTGTTTGGATATATCACTGTTGTGATTTGACTGGATTTGTGACCAAATGCCGCGGGCACAATTTCCCCTTTTATCTTATGTACGTCTATGGCATAATGAGTTTTTTATCAAGAAGGTTATATACGATGATTGCAAGTTCTATGTATATTTTACTAGCTATTTTAGCTTTGAGTTTTCTGATTTTTATTCACGAACTTGGCCATTATTGGATGGCTCGCCGTGTAGGTATGCGCGTGGAAACTTTTGCCATAGGTTTTGGGCGCCCGATTTTTTCTTGGATCCGCAAAGGCGTTCGCTGGCAGATCGGATGGCTTCCTTTTGGAGGATATGTCAAAATAGCCGGTCAAGATCTTGACAAAGACGGCGACCCTTACAAAGTGCCAGATGGATTTTTTGGCAAATCTCCTTGGGATAGAATTAAAGTGGCTTTTATGGGACCTTTGGTAAATATCTTATTTGCCTTTCTCGTATTTGTCGTTATTTGGATGACGGGCGGCAGGGAGAAAACCTTTGCCGAATTCACCCATGTGATCGGCTGGGTAGATCAGCAGTCCGAACTTTATAAAAATGGCATCCGACCTGGCGATGAGATCATACAGTACAATGACAATCTTTATACCAACGCAAGCGATAATGTATATGCACCTACCATCAGCGGAGACGAAGTGGAAGTGCGAGGGTTTAAAATCAATTATGAAAGCGGAGAAAAAATTCCCTTTATCTATAAAGTTAATACCTATCCCCATCCCAACTCGAATTTGAAAAGAAGAGGCATCAAAACTGCCGGTATCTTGAACCCTGCCAATTATTTTATCTATCATGCACCTGACAATGGATGGTTGGACACTTCTTCCTCAACAGCTAGCGGCATCCAAAATAACGATCGCATCATGTGGGTAGATGGCGAGATGCTATTTTCCATGGAGCAGCTTTCGCGCATTCTGAATGATCATCGCGCATTGCTGACCATTTTGCATAATGACAAGATAGAGCTCAGGAGAGTTCCAAGAGTCGAATTGCAAGAACTTAAGTTGGATCCTGAATATAAAGAAGAATTTATCGATTGGCAGCACGAAGCTCAGTTGAATGCTATAAAAACCGCAAAACTGTTAGCTATACCTTACAATTTAAATAACGAATGCGTGGTAGAGAATGCCCTCAAATTCATCGATAGTGAAAAGCAAGATGAAGTCTTTTCAACACACCCCTACTCGAAGTTGGAAATGCCTCTTGAGCCAGGTGATAAAATCATCGCTGTCGATGGAGATCCTGTCGTTCATTCCTATCAGTTGCTAGCTAAGCTTCAAGAGCATCATGTGAATGTTATAGTACAGAGAATCCCTGCAGATCTGGGCACAGTCAATTGGAAAGATGCCGATGCAGAGTTCAGGCATCAAGTAGATGGAAAAGATGTGCTTCAAATCGCACAATCCATCGGGACCGGCAATCCGATTAAACACTCCGGCAGCTTATACCTCCTTAACCCCATACAACCGAAAACGCGCCTGGAATCCTTGGCCTCGCCGGAGAAGAGGGCTATTTTAGCTGCCGAGATGGCTGAACAGCGCAAAGAGATCGATGCTATAAAAGATCCTGAAAAAAGAGCTCAAACCCTGCAGCTTTTCGACGCTGCGGAGAAAAAACTTCTCCTAGGCTTGCCTTTTCAAGACAGAAAAGTGATCTATAACCCCTTGCCTACGGTTATGTTTGAAGATGTCATCAATCAAATCGGTCAAACCTTGCGCAGTCTGGTATCCGGCATGTTGAATATCAAAGCCCTCAGCGGACCGGTGGGAATTGTCAAAGAGGTCTATACCGTCAGCCAAGTCAGCTTAAAAGAATCCCTATATTTTCTGGGCTTCATGAGCTTGAATCTAGGTATTTTCAACTTGTTGCCGATACCTATTTTAGATGGCGGAACTATTATGATCACGCTGCTCGAAATAGTTACACGCCGACGAATCTCCCCCAAAACTTTGGAAAGGATCATGATACCTTTTGCCTTACTGCTGGTAGGCTTTTTTATCTATGTCACTTTCAATGACCTGTCTCAGTGGTTAACGCAATTTCAAGATTGGTTTAATTTCTGGAAGTAAGTTAAAACCCAACATACTCTAATTGCGCTGCATTAAGCGTGCAAGTAGAGTATGTTGGGGTTAAAAGTGGATAGCCTTGCTGATCATATGTTGCGGGGCTACACACATCTCCAGATCGATGCCATGGTCTTTTAAAATACCCTGGATTACCTGGATGGCTGTTTCTGGGGTATTGCATTCACTGGAGAGATGGGCCAGATGCACGTGTTTAAGGTTAGGATGTGCAATCTGTGAGAGCAGCTTTCCGCAGGCTTCATTGGACAGGTGTCCGGTGCGGCTAAGTACACGTTGTTTGTACACCATGGGACGCGCACAGGCATGGACCATGGAAGGTTGGTGGTTGGCTTCCAGATAAAGATAGTCGCAATTTCTCAATTGATTTTCTACCAACGTGGTTACAAAGCCTAGATCGGTACAAAAGCCTAATTTCAAGCTGTTAGTTTTAATCGTAAAAGCGACCGGATCCATGGTATCATGCTGGATGCTGAAGGGATGGATCTCCAGGTCTCCGAATTCAAATGTTTCGCCTGTCGAGAAAATCTTAAATTTGGGGCAATCGTGAAATGTTTCTACAATGCCCTTAGCGGTTTCGTGATTGGCAAAGACGGGTATACCCATTTTATAAGCTAAGACCTTTAGCCCTTGAATGTGATCCGTATGCTCATGTGTGATTAATATGGCGTCAATATCATGTATATCTACATTGATTTCCGCCAGTTTTGCTGTGATGGCTTTTGCACTCAAGCCGGCGTCGATGAGCACTTTGGTGTGGTCTGTACCAAAGTAAATACAGTTGCCTTTCGAGCCTGAAGCTAATGGGCAAAATCCTTTCATATTTGATTCCTATAATATTTTTACAGTGTTTAATCTTCTTCGTCGTCTAAGGTGTCGCCGAGTTCAGGAAGAGGTTCTGAGCTTAAAGCTGTTTTTGAGGCTAATATTTGCCGCGGTTTGCTGCCTTCGGCCGGCCCTACAATGCCGCGAGTTTCTAACATGTCCATTAAACTGGCAGCACGAGCATAACCTATTTTCAGTTTTCTTTGCAAAAAAGTTGTGGAAGCATTGCCGGTGCTTAATACGATATCTAAAGCATTCTGGTATAGATTATCCTGCGGCTCATCTCCATCATTGCCCAAGGATTCTTCTGAAGGGGAAATCCGGTCAAAAGATTCTATGATGTAGTTAGGCGGGGCTTGTTCGCAAATGTTCTTGATGACCGCATTGATATCTTCATCCCGAATGAAGGCTCCTTGCGCACGTACCAGATGAGAGGTGCCTGGAGGTAAAAAGAGCATGTCCCCATTGCCCAATAAAGTTTCCGCACCCGTTTCGTCAAGGACGATTTGACTGTTGACGCGGCTAGCGACTTTAAAGGAAATCCGTGTGGGGAAGTTGGCTTTGATCAATCCCGTGATAACCTCTCTGGATGGGCGCTGTGTAGCTAAAATCAAGTGAATCCCCACAGCTCGGGCCATTTGAGCGATCCGCGCAATGGGAGTCTCGATATCATGGCTGGCCACCATCATCAGGTCGGCCAATTCATCGATGATGCCGACAATATAGGGCATCTTTTTAGGGATTTCACGTCCGAGCGTAGCTTCGACATCAGCGTTTATCTTCCGCGTATTGAAAGTCTCGATATTGCGGTTGCCGGTGAGTTTCAAGATCTCATACCGGTTTTCCATTTCCTTAACTAGCCAATTTAAGGCTGCACAGGCTCCTTGCGGCTCTGTAATCACTGGGGCAAGCATGTGCGGCAGTCGGGAGTAGGGGGTCAGCTCGACTTTTTTCGGATCGACCATGACCAATTTGATTTCATCCGGCTTGGCATTCATTAAAATGGATATGACAATAGTGTTGATACAAACGGATTTTCCGGACCCGGTAGCACCTGCAATAATACAGTGGGGCATTTTTGTCAGATCGCTCATGACATTATCACCATTTACGGCCTTTCCCAATAATATGGGAATATGGAATTTCTTGGGGCTTTGCTGATAAGCTTGCAATAGGTCTAGAAAAGCCACTTCTTGCGGCTGCGGGTTAGGTACTTCGATGCCAACAGCTGCTTTGCCCGGGATGGGGGCAATGATGCGAATAGACTTCGCTTCCATGTTCAAGGCGATGTCATTCTCCAGAGTTTTGATCTTTTGCACTTTAACCCCTATGGCGGGGTGCACTTCAAAAGAGGAAATGGTGGGCCCACAATTAATCTGACCGACTTTCGCCTCTATGCCGAAACTTTGCAAGGTCTCTTCTAAAACCTCGGCTTGCTTTCGCAAATCCTTTTTTAGGGAGTTTTGATCGATTTTCTTGGGGACGGTCAGCAGGCTTTCGGGGGGCAGGCGATAAGCGGCAAAATCTCCATTGTGGATTTTCTGTGCAGCTAGGGCGGATTCTCGCTTGTTTATAGGAAGGGACTTTTCGGGTTCTTTTACAGCTAAAGGCGGTCTGATTTGCGATCTGGACTCACCGGCAAAGGGGATGGATCCATTGGCTTCGGTAGTGGCTTCTTTGCGTGAGATCGAGGGGCGCACTTTCAAATTTGTTTCAGGTTGAATGGCAAGCACATCCGAAGAGGGGGGAGTGATAGGAGAGGCGGGCGTTGCAGCTGTCGGAGATGTTATAGAGGGGATCCTCAATTTGACCAAACGGGTCGGGTCCTGTTCAGATTTGACTTCCGAAGAGGATTCAAAAAGCGGCTGTGCTGCTGCTTCAGGAAGTTTGGGCAGGGATTCTTTGAGTTTGCTCCATCGCTGCTTCAAGAAGTATAAAATCTGGATGGGATGAATTTTAGCCAAGAACATGATGCTAGCTATCAGGGTGCAAAAAAAGATAAGAGCCACACCCAGGCTTCCCAGGATACGGTGTAAGTTTAATGAGGGCATATCCGCGTATATGTAGTACGATAAGGCGCCTCCTAGATGGTACTTGAGCTTATCTTGTAAAAGAGATGGGTAAAATATCCCGCGCAGCCATAATGTCAACTGAGGAAAACGGTATTCTATAATACTGAGCAGCATATTCAAAGAGAGCATCAAGAGAAATACAAAGAAGGTCTTTGCGAATAGATGGTTGGTGGATTTGTTAAAGAGCTTGCGCCAGCCAATCCAGGCGACAAAACTACAGACAACGTAGCTGCCGATGCCAAAAAGCGCATGGAAAAGCCATCCCAATTTATAGCCGATCAAACCCAGCCAATTCGAAGTGGCATGACCATAGGCAAAGCTAAGCAAGCTAAGCAGCAAAGCTAAAGCGCCTGAAAACAATAGCCACCCTCTCATGGGGGCAAGGCGCGGGGCTAAAGCTGGTGCTTGTTTGTTTTTACCGGTTTTTTGTTTTTTTTTCTTAGACATATGATCCAGGAGATACGCTACTGCAATTGTAAATATAAGCCGAGGAGCGAATTATAAGAAAACAAAAAACAAAAGCCAAGCACAAACTCTTTCGTTGTGTTGCCTTCAGCGATTGGGGGTAAAACAAAAAACGTGAAGAATGTATACGGATTCGTAGGAGACCTTTGGGCTCCTTTGACTAGGCAGGTATTGCTGTCTTCTAAAATTTGACAACAGGCGCATGGGTTGCAGCCTCTGCAGATTTAAAGTAATGCGCGGGTTGAGTTTTTCCCGTTTGAGAAGAAAAGAAGCGGCCAAAAAAACTTTGTTGATAGGCATTATACTTTTCAACGGCTTGATTATAACGCATGCGTTCAACTGTAAGGCGATTTTCTGTGCCTTCCAATTGACTTTGCAGAGTCAAGAAATTCTCGTTTGCCTTTAAAGTGGGGTAATTCTCTGTGACCATTAACAATTTGGACAAAGCGCCAGTCAAGGCATTGGCAGTACCTACCTTGTCAGGCATAGTCGATGCTGTAGTCCATTGGCTGCGCAGGTGCGTTATTTCTTCTAGGAGGCTCTTTTCATGGTTGGAATATCCTTGTACTGTTTGGACAAGATTAGGGATTAGGTCAAAACGACGCTGCAATTGATTTTCCACTTGGGCCCAGCCGGATTGTACCTGTTGATCCAAACTGATCATGGTGTCATAGCCACTTTTATACCAGCCGAAAAGCGATATCGCTAACAAAACGAGCGCTCCAACAGCAATCAAGATTTTATTCATAAAGTCTCCTATTTTATTATATGTTTTTTACCACTTACCGCTGGACCCGCCGCCGCCGCTGGATCCGCCGCCGCCGCTTGGCCCACCGCCAAAACTCCCGCCGTTTGACCCAGTGCCAAAACTCCCGCGAGAACCTGGTCGACAACCACCAGCTGTGAATATAAAGATGAACAAAAAATATACACCATAAAAGGCGATTTCGAACCACCTGTTATTGTGGGTATTATCTAGATCAAGAGCTACAGGATTTGAAGGTGAATGGCTAATTTCAATGTTATATTCCTTGGCAAGCAAGGACACTATAGCCCAAACACCTTTTAGAATGCCGCTAGAATAATTCTCATTTTTAAAATCAGGTACAATGATGTTATTGATGATTTTTTGCGCTAATGCATCTGTTAAGATACCTTCTAAACCGTATCCAACCTCGATACGCAAGCGCCTTTCTTTGGCAGCGATCACCAAAAGAACTCCATTATTTTTCTTTTTCTGCCCCAAGCCTAAACTTTTAAATAAAGTAACTGTATATTCCTCAATGCTTTGATGGCCTATGGAATCCACGCTTACCACAGCCACCTGGGCAGAGGATTTCTGTTCTAATTCGTTAAGCCAAACGGCTATTTGTTCCTTATCCTGGGTGTTGATCAAATGAGCAGGGTCATGAATGAAACCATCAAAACTATAAGCATATGTGCACAAGCACAGCGATAGGAGTAACAGGACTTTAAAAATTTTCATGGTTGGATATGTGATTATAAATTTAGAACTATTATAAGTCTTATGTCATTAGTTATCAATGCTATGCGACTTTTTGTACCACGCCAATTTAGACCTAGACCCTCATTTCCCGCGAGAATTATACCTAGTTACTATAAATAAAACGCATTCATTTAAATGACACATTTTTAAGAGATGATCAGTTTTTTGATAGAAAGCTTTAATTCACCCGCAATTGCTGAGTTGACTTCTGTAGTGAATTTTTGATGGTAAGGACAAAAGTTATAAAGACTAAGACTTAAAAGAGGGGGGAGAAAAACAAGGGCGATCGACGGGGCTCGAACCCGCGACTTTTGGATCCACAATCCAACGCTCTGACCGACTGAGCTACGACCGCCATAAAACACACTAATAATCCACAAAAAACAATTTTTCGTCAACCTTTTTTAAAGGTAGGCAAAATTGAGCTGAATTTCTCTTTGTTGTTCTGCTCTATTATGCATCCACACACCTAGGTAAAAAACTGCCCACAAGCTTACAATGACAATGTATAGAGGCATAGATTCAACCGTCAGAAAATTATCAGCTGTCCTGGGCATGTTGTAAATATAATTCAATACAAAGCTGGTATAATAATCATTCAGATGATGGATCAGCTGGGCTAAAGGTGTAGCTATCAGCGAAGCTGTTAAGCCCAAAATTAACAAGATCATGCTCAAACTGACCAGGAAGGGAAAAAATAAGTTATAAAGCATGCTCATTAGAGAAAATTTATGAAAGTAATATAAAAGCAAAGGCAGCGTCGCTAGATTTACAGCAAGGCTCAAAGCTAAACCCTGCCGGAGGAAAATAAGCAGCAAGTAGCCATGTTGATTAAGCCGATTCATTTGAATCACTTCGCTCAGGGATCTTTTAAAAAAAATGCGATTGAGTCCCTTGTCGATACCATTGAAGAGCATCAAAATGGCAGCGGTGGCTAAAAAGCTCAATTGAAAACCCATGTGCTGGCACAGGAGAGGGTCGTAGAGCAGCGCAAGCAATAATGCCACGCCTAAAGAATTGAGGGCGGTCCCTCTTTTGTGCAGCAGATATCCAAACAAGGCAATCAGAATGGTCAACCAGGCCCTAATTACCGACGGACTCGGCCCTAAGATGACAAAATAGGTGCTGATAATAACAATTAAGGCCGTAGAGGCTAATTGCTGCGGCATAAATAAGCGCAAGAGGCATCCAATTAAGGAGGCTATAATGGCAAAATGAAAACCTGATATGGCCATGATGTGTTGCAGTCCGAACCGGCCAAATTCAAACTGCATCCTGCGGTCATCGAAGTTGCCCGTGGCTACCCCTGCTAAAAATGCGGCTGCGGTGGGACTGGAGATGTGGCTTTTTATGTATCGGCTTATACTGTCTTTGGTTTGGTATTGCCATTCAGCTAGGGACCATGAATTATCGACACGCTCCCAGGGTTGATCTTTATCGGCAGAAAAGTAATAAAAGCCTGCTGGAGAAGATTTTAAAACTCCTTTGAGGATGTAATCGCTATTTGCAGAGGGCCTCTGCAGATGGGCGTGGTTTTTTAAGGTCAAGCGAAACGGTATATATGCGCCTTTTAAATCAGTTTCATCTTTGTGGTCGGGAAAGAATGTACGCAGTTTGCCCTGGTAGACCCATTGCTTACCATAGTGAGTGGTGGTTTGAGATAGAAATTTTATCTGAACATAGGCCGTTCCGTGTACGCCTTCTGGAGGTGTCGAGGGGAGATCATAGGTTGAGGAAGCAAAACTTAAAAAACTCAAGAATATCATAAAGGCCAAGCATAGCCTGAACACATAGGGCTTGGAGATATTCTTTGGAAAATCCCATAGAAGCGGGATGAACAATATAGAGCACCATAATGAATAAAACGCAGCAAAACACCCCAGCAATCCAGCCACGGCATAAAGCAGGGCAGGGTGTTGGCGCCAAAATTGTGCTGTCATGATGCTTTATTACATTTGTAGAAAGCAAAGTTTTTTTTGGGATCCAGGTTGCAGGTATCCGAGCTGTGATGTGGAAGTGTGATGGATTTTATCACAAGCTATTTTTTCCAAATTTCTCTGCAGCAAAGGCATGGTTTTAGGTACGCAAAATGAATGACAAGGGGATGGATTTTTTCCGTGCTCTTTGTGAGATAAGCGGTAACTATATCGGGGTTTAAGGATTTTTTCTCTGATGTTTAGAGCTTCTAGCATCAGGGCTTCTTTTAAGGTTTGCAGAACAGTGCCCTCTTCGTC
>CAYMKI010000106.1:2259-11778 GCA_964390695.1 uncultured bacterium | reverse complement strand
GTTGTCCATCTGGGCCTATCACGGGCTGTTCAAAGGGTATAACACCGGTGCCTACTATCCGTAAAAACACTTCAAATATTACACCGAACGCCTAGCCTCGTTTATTACAGAACACAGAGGCTGCCACATCTTTTATGAGACCGAGGCCACCAAGATCAATGTCCAAGGGAATAAAATCGAAAGTGTAGAGACTCAAGACGGAAAAGTCTTCAAAGCGGCTAACTATATCTGTAATATGGACCCTCAGAAAGCCTCTCACATGATAGGCCGCGAAAAATTCTCTAAAAAGGAGCAGGACACACTATCCTATCAATACTCCCCTTCCTCTTTGATCATTTATTTGGGGATCAAAGGCATAGATTTGCGCGACTACGGCTTCGGCGACTTCAACATCTGGCATATGGAACAGTGGGATATGAACAAAATCTGGAAAGATATCAACGCCAACAACTACGACAAGCCCTGGGTATTTTATTCTACCCCGACTCTGCACACTTATTGTCAGGGTACAACTCCCGAAGGATGCCAGATCCTTGAACTCGGGACAGCCGCTAACTATCAGTATTTCAAAGAACTTTACGACCATAATCCCTGCGAATACCGCAAACAGAAGAAACAGCTGGCCCAACGCTTGCTGGACCTCACCATGGAAAAATACATTCCCGACTTAAACAAGCATATCGCCCTGAAAGTGGTCGGCTCGCCTGTCACCAGCGAAACCTATTGCTACGCACCTTTTGGCAACTGCTATGGATCCAACCTGACGCCCCATAATATGGGACTTGAACGCCTCTCCTCCGATACTCCATGGAATAATTTCTATTGGTGTAACGCCTCGAGCGGATATCCGGGCATCTATGGGACCACCATCACAGGAATGAACTTGTATACCAAACTGACCCAAGACGCCTTTTACGATTACAACAAAGCGCCCAGCACCGAAGAGGCTATACAGTATGCCGTTCGAGCTTTCCAGGCAAAGGCTCAAAAAATGGAGATGTCTCGAGTAAATTAAGATTGATTTTTAAATAACAAATCGTGTATAAATAAGATGTGTAGGGGTGTTTAAAAAAGAAAACTTTAACTTTCAAACTGAAACCTAAAGTCTTTCACACGTATGCGTAGGTGACATTTCTTGTTTCTATCCTAGTCTCATGCCTTGTGAAGTATGTTAAAGTTTAAAAATTACCCTGAAAAGCTGCAAGGCAGCAAAAATTGTTAAAAAAACACCCTTTTTTGAATTTTAAGGAAACGTGAAATGAGACATATTAAAAGTGAAAGATTAAAGAAGTTAGAATCCGAACTCACAGATCTTGAACAATGGCTGAAACTCGGGCTCGTTCCCAAAAAAGACATTGCCAAGCATAAAGAGGAAATTCAAGCCATCCAAAACAAGATCAACGAAGAGAAAGAACGGCTTCAATTCTTAAAAGAAAGCGGCGAATCAGAAGAATACATCACCCCTAAAAGACAAGCCATGCGTTCAGGTTATACCGAAATGCCTACCGTACCGGATATTGATATTACTGAAGGCGGCGGAACCCATGAAGGCGGCTTTGACTTAGAAACAGAGACCATGGAAGGTGAAAGCTCTATCATCGAAGAACGCGAAGACTCCGAAGAAGATAACGGCAAAGAAGAAACTGAAGAAGAAGATGAAAGCTATTTCAGCGACAGAAATAGATGGCGCCGAGGTGGGATCATCGATCCAGATGCGGATGAATGGTAGATCTTAGCCTTTATTTTCACATCCCTTTTTGCTCTAAAAAATGCCATTATTGCCATTTCTATGTGATTCCTGACAACGAATCTCATAAAGAAAAATATATGGCATCTTTGAAAAAAGAGTGGGATAGCTGGAGTTCTTTGGTCAGGCAAAGCCATATAACCTCTATTTATTTTGGAGGGGGAACTCCCGCGCTGATAGGCCCAAAAGCTATATCAGAGATCATCCAGTGGGTGCAGTCCGTCACTCCCCTCGATTTCAAAAACCTTGAAATTACCTTAGAAGCCAATCCTGAAAATGTCAGCCACGCCCTCATGCGAGAATTTGCCCTTGCAGGAGTTAATAGAGTAAGTTTAGGGGTGCAGACCCTCAATGACAGCCTATTGAAAAAGCTGGGAAGGACGCATTCGGCCCAGAGATCTGTGGATGCCGTCCTAGAGACCTATCGTGCCGGCATAGAAAATATCACTTTGGATTTAATGTACGACCTTCCCCTGCAGGACTTGTCCATATGGCAGGACACCCTGAATAAAGTCGTAGCCTTGCCTATCAAGCATGTTTCGCTCTATAATTTAACCGTAGAGCCTCATACCGTATTTTTCAAACATCAACAACAGATCTTGAAAGAAGTTCCTGACGAAGACACCAGTTTGAGGATGTATGAAAGTGCTGTGGAGACCTTGCAGGCCCATGGATTTTTACAATATGAAATTTCCGCCTTCAGTCAACCGGGATGGCCCTCGAGACACAATTGCGGCTATTGGACCGGACGAGCCTTTATTGGGATGGGCCCCTCAGCCTTTAGCTATATGGAAGGGAGGCGTTTTAGGAATATAGCCAATTTGAACCGATATTGCTCCAAGTTTGATGCTGGTGAATCCCCTGTCGATTTTGAAGAGAAGCTTGAACCCTTGGCAGCGCTGCGGGAGAATTTAGCAATACAGTTACGGTTGGTGGAAGGAGTAGATTTAGGCCATTTTGAAGCTCGCTGTGGAAAGCTGGATGAGCAGACGTTGAACACCCTTCGACAATTGGAACAACAAGGTTTAATATCCCTAATGACTGGCAGGGCCAAGTTGACGAAGAAAGGCGTCTTGTTTTATGACAGCGTGGCTGTTGAGATCATATGACCCTTTCTGCAAAGCAACATAGCAGATCAAACACAATGCTCACACATACATAAGAGAAGTTTTTTCAACTTTCATCTAAAAATACTTGATTTCGCTTACAAGAAATGGTATTATTCATCTAAAATTTCGGGGCAATAGCTCAGTTGGTCAGAGCAGCGGACTCATAACCCGCTGGTCCTTGGTTCAAGTCCAAGTTGCCCCACTCTTTTGAGAGTATCTATGAGCTCAATATTGAGCCATCCGGTACAACTACGTTGGATTGAAGACAATCCCTGTTTCACATTGACCAAGATAAAGGAAAATCCCGAAGAAATCGGGTGTTATCTGAAAACGAAATTTCTAGACTAATTATAATCTGTAGTCAAAGTAAATCCCCTACTTATATTATTTTGTCCTAATGAGCCTTACGACAGGGGCCAGACAGGGAAAAATATTAAACATAGAATATAGACATATAGATTTTGATAATCGACTCGCATATCTCAAAGAAACAAAAAATGGCCGTCCTAGAAGTATCTCTCTTACTGATCCTGTAGTAGATGAATTGTCCCTTCTTTAAATATGCTCCAGCGCTATACCCATCTTGACGTACAAGTCACCAAAAAATTCAGCAAAAACATCTCTGAGCATATTCTCCAAGCAATTCCTACCTAAAACAACAAAAGAATGATTAAGCCAGGTATAGCTGCGAAATTCTCGCGACAGTGTCGCGAGAATTAGTCAAAAAAAGTTTCGATCCAATTTGTAGAGATGTGGCCTATAAAAAAATTGTCGTATCGCTGTCCTTACAACACGCAAGTAATGGTGGTGTCATTGATGCAACAATTTATAGATATGATTATCGTATCATCCAGATAGCTACACGTTGGTTGTGGCGGAATAGATCTCAAAGCAGTGTCTCGAAAGGTAGGATAAAAAAGAGTCAACCTACACATTCAATTGCACCCTTTCTATCTTCTCAATCAGCTTGTCTCCAATCATGCCATGAATTTTTCCTAAGAATCTACCTGTTCTTAAGATGGCTCTTGAATTATTCAATTATTTATTTTATATTTTATCTTAAAATGGCACCCTGAAGTTAAAATATGCCTTTAATAACGTCTTTAGCCCATCTTTTGCCCATAGACAATCAATAAACGCAAGTTGGACTAAG
Source organism: uncultured bacterium (assembly GCA_964390695.1). Classification (GTDB taxonomy): domain Bacteria; phylum Chlamydiota; class Chlamydiia; order Chlamydiales; family Parachlamydiaceae; genus CAWACC01. The sequence continues at coordinate 7,769 of CAYMKI010000106.1, read as the reverse complement.
TTCTCAATCAGCATCTTGACAAGCTCGAGAAAAATCTAAACATAAGGAGTCTTCCATGTCTTTACAAGCATCTTCAAGAAGTGTTTTGAGTGTAAGCCATCCATTTGCACAAAGGGTTCAGAATGATAATCATGCGCTGGCTACTAAGAGGCTGGACCCGCTTACAGAACAACTTGTAAAAACTCAGGATGCGGCTTTGGAAGTCATGCATCTCATCGAGACTGGAGCTGTGAGCAAGTTTTGGGAGGAACAAAAAAAAGTCCCTTCCGTCAGCTGGCTAGGAAATTTTATCGATAAGCTAATGGGATGGGGAACGTATTTTCCAACAAAACATAATAAAGAGGCTGCAAGTAGAGGTTTGCTGAGCGAGGCTAGTGAAGAAGATCCCAATTATTGTGACCCGTTAACTTCTCCAATTAATATGACCACAAGTTTTGATGTTCAAAAATTTTCCAATGCTTCCTGCGTTTTTTTTAATCCCATGGATTATGAAAGTATATTATATGCAAGCGGTCCGCTTGTCCCTGATCCTAACTTGTTAGCTTGTAAGATTAATCGATGTATTAGAGCGGCTTTGCTTTCTTGCAAACCCAATTGTCTGCCATGTATAAACGCTACCGATCAGGAAAGAAGTGATTGGCTTAATACGACAAGAATTGGCTATCCGTGGAGATCTAGGTATGTCCCTAATCTAAATTGGTTGGGCGAAGTCAAAGCCAAAGAAAAGCTTAATAAATGGAAAACGCAACAAATTTTTGATTTTTTTGAAAACGTGATCAAAGAATGTGACAAAGATGTTGGGGAAAAGAAAACCGATGTTACATTATATCTGGCCATTTTTATTCCTTTGGCTACCGTTTTGGGAGGAGCCGGCCTGTATGTTTTTTGCAGAGATAAAAACACTAGCGAGGAAAAAAATCCCTTGAACACCCAGGTTTATCACGTTTAAAACTTACGAGATAATCAATCGAACAAAGTAAGCGTCTACGGGAGAAGAGAATGGATAAAGACACCTTGATCGAATTCTTGAAACGTAATTTTTAAAAAACTATTCTAATTCATAAGACTATTTAGAAATTAATTTATTAATTGTTTGGACATGTACAAGTAACTTTATCTTGTCCACTTAAACCCGACAGCGGATTCAGGCAAGTTTAATGCCTTGGCAATTTTATATAGGGTAGTACGGCGAGGCATCGATCCGGACGAAAAAAAACGGCTAAGAGATGGCTGTGGAATACCGGTCTTTCGGGCCAGTTCACTGACCCCCCCATGCCGATCCACTTCTTGACGTAACTGCTTTTTAAATTCTAAAACATCGCGTCTCACTTCATCAAGTTCATCAAAACGAAGATAGGGACGTTCTTCAGGTTTTTGAGGTGCATCCATAATATCATGAAGGCTTTCCTGCAAATCTGCTACTATTTTATCTCGCTCTTTTGGATTTGTTTCATCAAACCACATTTCCATTAAATCTCGGATTCCTTCGTATCGCTGACAATTTTCCATTAATGAGTAGATAAATGCACTTTCGAAGCTGGCACGTCGCATTTCATTGAGAATATCTAAAATATGTAAATCCTTACCGGGATTGTCTTTGTGAACGTATACATAACTCATAACAACCTTCCTCGAAGGATATATCTTCCCTCATTAATAAGTTGAATCTTTATCTTCAGCTTGGCCATTTCGCGGAAATCTGTATTTTCATTATCTTTAACATACGCATTGCATAAATGTGCCTTTTCATTAGCTATTACGACCAACAATCGCAGTTGAATTCCGCCCGCGCCAATATTATGCCACTTCATCTTGTAACCTTGCCTGATGATTTTCCCGCTTTTATCCTTACAAGGCCCCCAAAATTTATCATTTCCAAATTTTGGATTTCGAGGATACTCATGCAACAATTCAGCATCCGGGCGGAGTACCTCTCGGTATTCCTTTTCTGTAAATACACAGCTTAGTTCTAAATAAGACTGTAACGCCCAATCGGTAATCACTATTTCCATTATCTGGCCTTATATAACATATGATAACATATCATAACATTTCATAACAATACTTGCCAGCAAATAAAGACTCCAATTTCATTATTCCATGGCACATTGGCGACACAGTTCCATCCTTGAATTCTCATTCTTTTTCAATAAATCCCAGTTGATGACAATAATCTGTTCATTGTAAGATATGGAGTTCCCCCTAGAGGTCATAAAAGAGATGGGACATGCTTTATATGTAGCCCAGCTAGTCGGGCACAAGAACTATACAAGCAAAAATTCAAAAGCTGACTTAGAACCATATCAATGTGTGAATGATTCAAAAACAATGGTAAAGCTCGCGGAAGAAGGATTGGGTATTATAAAATCCCACTTTTTCTTAGTTTTGCAATTACCTCTATTATTAAATCAAAAGACCGCTCAAATTACTACAAATTCAATCCGTCCGAGAAAACGATATGGATATGACTTCTTGGTTGGAATATTTTGTGAATGTATTAGCGACTCAGCTGCAGGAAGTTCATAGAGGTGATTTATCAAGATTTTTTTGAGGATATTAATGATCTTCAATTCGACGCAAATAGCAACATTTTTTCGGGATTGACAAATGGATTGTAAAAATGATATGGTAGTTTAATTTAAATCTTTTAATTATTCAGTTAATAATGAAATTTACATTTCAGTACACCAAAGATGAATATGCCAGAGCATATTGGATGAACAGCAGGAAACTCAGAAATCCCAAATTAGATGCAATAATGATCACTCTAGCCCTCTCAATGGGACTGTGGTTACTTGTAAATGGTGAAATATTATGGGGCGGACTTGCTTTAGGTAGTGCTGGACTCCTCATATGTTTGTTCCTAGCCATTAGATTTATTATTCCCTACTACATATATAATCAATTTTCCACCAATCTTGGCTCGCAATCCAATGAAACTCGGGTTCAAAAAAAAGCTCAGCTTGTCCTTGAAGAAAGGCATCCCATAATTCTTCAGTAGTAGCTTGTTCCAATTTTTCCAAACATATTTCTTTATCGTATTGAAGCAGATGCCTTAAAGAGACTTCTGCATTCAAGGAAGATATGGATATAATTAAAGAGGAAAGCAACATCAGGAACTTTTTCATATGCAATCCTTGTGTTAATATTGAAGAGCTCAGTTTTTTCAGATAATCTATGGTATAAATCCAATAATTTCAAATTTGCAGGAGAGACATTGGATTCTAATATTGTTATGTCATTGGCACGACCATCGTAAAATTTGAGCGAAAAAAGGTCAAGCTCAAAGCAAGCTTAATAGCCAAAAGGATACTGTGATATCGAAATATGTCAATCACCAAATCACGTTCCCTTGATTTGGTGACGTATAAATGTTACAATAAAAACATCACCAATTAAGGAATCAAAATGCAGCATTCATTTATAGGCCGAAAAAGAGAGCTTCATATGCTCGGAGAACTCTTTAAGAAAAAGTCCGCTAGCCTAGTAGTCATTCAAGGAAGACGCCGAATTGGAAAGAGCCGTCTAGCACAAGAATTCGCTAAAAAAACTCCTCACTATGTATTTTCTGGGATTCCACCGACAAAAGGTATTTCAGCAGCTGACCAGAAGGAAGAATTTGCGCGTCAATTACAACGAGAAATGAAAATTCCTCTTCCAAGAGCAGATGACTGGGGAGATCTGTTTTGGCATTTAGCACAACAGTCTCAAAAAGGAAAAATTGTTCTTGTTTTAGATGAAATTAGCTGGATGGGTTCAAAAGATCCTACGTTTCTTGGGAAACTCAAAACGGCTTGGGATCTCTATTTCAAAAAAAACCCTCAGTTGGTTTTAATTCTATGTGGATCGATTTCAAGCTGGATTGAAGAAAATATTCTTAGCAGCACTGGATTTATGGGAAGGATCTCTTTAGATATCATTTTAGAAGAGCTGCCTTTATATGAATGCAATGAATTTTGGAATGTCGAGCAAGATAGAGTATCTACTTATGATAAGCTTAAAGTGCTTTCTGTAATGGGAGGTGTTCCACGTTACCTCGAAGAAATTTTGCCAAGTCAAAGTGCAGAGACAAATATCCAAAGATTATGTTTCCGAAAAGAAGGTTTCCTCTTTAGTGAGTTTGAACGAATTTTTTCAGATTTATTCTCCTCCAGAAGCACTACTTACAAAACTATCGTTAAAAGGCTTGCAGATGGACCTTGTGAGCTGAAAGATATTTACACAGCCTTGAAGGTTGAAAAAAACAGCTTGGTTTCTGAATACATGGAAGACCTCGTCACAGCAGGATTTGTTTCTCGCGATTTTACATAGCATCTTAAAACGGGTTTAGATTCAAAATTAAGCCATTATCGACTCAAAGATAATTATTTAAGATTTTATCTAAAATATATTGAACCTAATCAAAAGAAAATCGAAAAGCAAGGGTTAAAGTTATTACCTCAATGGCAATCTTCCATGGGGTTAGAGTTTGAAAATCTTGTTCTTGGCAATCGAAAAACTGTCCAACAAATTCTTGGTATAGATCCTTCTGAAATCGTAAACGACAATCCATTTTTCCAACGCAAAGCCAATGATCGCCAGGGATGTCAATTTGACTACATGATTCAAACAAAATTTGGAACGCGTTATTTATGCGAGATCAAATTTAGCACTCAGGAAATTACAAAAAGCGTCATTGATGAAGTGAAACAGAAAATCAAAAGCTTAGCTCTTCCTAAAAATATGTCCATACGACCTGTTTTGATTCACGTAAATGGTGTTGATGAATCTGTATTGGAAAGTGATTTCTTTTCTTCAATTATCGACTTTAATGATCTACTGCACAAATACAGAGCTTGAAATTGATATAGTTGTACAGCCTAATCCCCGCAACCGCAAACAAGCTATCATCAATGTTTATCGAGATTCTGATTGTCGTTTCTCTCTCCCAATTGCAGCAAAAGGCAGATAATTAAACAGCACATTTAATATTTAAATTTCGTGAAAAAAAAGGTGACATTGCAATAAATTCATCTATATAACGTTTGTTACTCACGCAAACACCCATTTGTTATAATGACATCCATTAATATAACTCAAAAATCTACCTCTTCTGAGAAAATAGCTTTTTTTCGTTCGCTATTTAAAGGTCGTGAAGACCTTTATCCCAAGAGATTCGAAAGTAGAAAATCAGGAAAAGCAGGCTATTCACCTGTTTGTGGAAATGAATGGGTACGCGGAATTTGTGAAAAACCCAAAATTAAATGTTCCGAATGCAGGCACCGATGTTTTTTGCCAATTAACGAAAATGTAGTACGTTGGCATTTATTGGGTCACGATGATTCCGGAAAGGATTTCGTCATGGGTATTTATCCAATGCTCTTAAATGAAACTTGTTTCTTTCTTGCAGCAGATTTTGATAAGTCCACTTGGCAACAAGACGCAAAAGGGTTTCTAAAAACTTGTAGAGATCTAAATATTCCTGCAGCAATCGAACGTTCACGATCTGGTCGTGGTGCCCATGTTTGGGT
>CAYMKI010000106.1:0-2249 GCA_964390695.1 uncultured bacterium | reverse complement strand
AAGCAATACCTGCAGTCCTTGCGAGAAAATTAGGGTGTCATATTCTTACAGAAACAATGGAACATAATCCTGACATTGGATTAGATTCTTATGATCGTTTTTTTCCCAATCAAGATACTTTGCCGCAAGGAGGATTTGGCAATCTTATTGCACTACCATTACAAAAAAAAGCAAGAGATCAAGGGAATAGCGTTTTTGTAAATGAAGATTTGATTGCATACGAAGATCAATGGGCCTTTCTAGCATCTTTAGGCAAGCTAAGCCTTATTCAGGTGGAAGTAATGGTTCGACAAGCAGAAGCAAAAGGTCGTGTTATAGGAACTCATCTTCGAGTTATTGACGAAGAAGATCCTAAACCATGGAACCGACCCACTCTTTCTAAATCGATATCGGCTATAGCAAATCTTCCTGAAAACATAGAGATTATTCTGGGCAATGAAATCTTTATTTCTAAAAAAGACCTTCCTCCTGCTTTAAAAAATCGCTTGATTCGTCTTGCTGCATTTCCGAATCCTGAATTTTATAAAGCACAAGCAATGCGACTACCCACTTATGAAATACCACGACTTATTTCTTGCAGCGCAGATTATCCGGATCATATCGGGATCCCCAGAGGTTGTTTTGAAGATGTTTGCCAACTATTTTCAGAATTAAAAATCCAAATATCTGTTCGAAATGAGCTCCAAAAGGGAATTCCTTTACGTACAAAATTTTTAGGAGAATTACGTAAGGAACAAAACACAGCTGCAACAACTCTTTTGAAAAAAGATTTTGGAGTGCTTTCCGCAACCACTGCCTTTGGTAAAACTGTTATAGGTGCTTGGTTTATTGCTAAACGTAAAGTTAACACCTTAATTCTAGTTCATCGCAAGCAACTTCAAGAGCAATGGATTGAAAGACTTTCAACTTTTTTGGAATTACCTAAAAATGCCATAGGGCGAATTGGCGGAGGAAAAAGAAAACCTACGGGATTGATTGATGTAGCAGTCATACAGAGTTTAGTTCGTAAAGGCATTGTAGATGAAATCGTTTCTGAATATGGGCATGTGATTGTTGATGAATGTCATCATCTACCAGCTTTTAGTTTTGAACAAATTGCACGCCACACAAAAGCAAAATTTATTACCGGTCTTAGCGCAACTGTGACTAGAAAAGATGGACATCACCCGATTATTCTAATGCGATGTGGGCCGATTAGATATCGTGTAGATGCAAAAGCAGCAGCTGCCATGCGCCCTTTTGAACATACAGTGTTCGTGTGTCCTACTTCATTTAATCCAACAAAACCTGCCAATGAAGATACTCGTTTACGTTTTCATGATTTGTATGAAGAAATCGCTCAAGATGAAGTACGCAATCAATTAATTTGCACTGATGTGATTAATGCTGTGCAGAGAGGGCGTTCACCAATTATCCTTACAGAGCGCACTGATCATTTGGAACGCTTATTTCATAAATTGTCCCCGCATACTGGGCATTTGATTGTTTTACGCGGAGGGATGAGCTCTAAAGATATTGCTGTGGCAACTAATCAAATAGCAAATATTCCTGCAAATGAACCTCGTGTTCTCTTGGCTACAGGAAAGTTTGTGGGTGAAGGTTTTGATGACGCTCGTCTTGATACGCTTTTTCTTACCATGCCTATCTCCTGGAAGGGCACCATTGCACAGTATGTTGGTAGACTTCATCGTCTTTATGCAAGCAAACAAGAAGTACAGGTTTATGATTACGCAGATCTTGGAGTTCCTATGCTTGAAAGAATGTTTAATCGAAGATGTCAAGGATATGAAGCTGTAGGCTATAGAATTTTGCTTCCAGCTAGCGCAATTCCAGGATGGCCTGTAGAGGTTCCTCTTCCAGTGGATCCTGCTTGGAAAGCCGATTATGCAGGTAGTGTTAAACGATTGATTCGTGATGGTGTAGATTTGCCCTTGGCGCATCTTTTTGCTCAAGTCTCTACAATCATTGCTAATGAAGCTGAAGGTGCAGAACGTGCACGCAGCTCAAGTGAGCGCTTTTTATTCTATCGATTAGAAACATTGCCACAAACCAAAGGACTGTTTCGTTTAAATGTTGAGCTTGATATCCCCTTTGATGGTTGGGGTCGAATGGAAGTCGATTTTATATGTAAAACAGCAAAGCTTGTGATTGAGTTAGATGGCGCTCAACACTTGAACTCCTTAGAGGCTTACCGTAGGGATCGAAGGAAAGATGCACTACTTCAAGAAAATGGATATATAGTCCTACGT
>CAYMKI010000105.1:0-11795 GCA_964390695.1 uncultured bacterium | reverse complement strand
GCGGCTTCTTTTTGGCTGATCTCTTCGGGGCTGAGGTTGCGGCAGCGCCTATCATATCCTTGCCGGCCGCCTTGCTTGGATTGGATCTGGCGCATTTCTTCCAGGTCTTCGGCAGTGCAAAAACATTTATACGCTTTGCCGGCATCGATCAGCTGGTAGGCGTATTCCTTATATAGAGAAAAGCGGTCGGATTGTCGGTAGGGCCCATAGGGTCCGCCGACATCGGGTCCTTCATCCCATTCGATCCCTGCCCATTTGAGGGCTTTGTATATATTTTCTTCGTATTCGGGTCGGCTTCTGGTCCTATCGGTATCTTCGATACGTAAAATAAATTGCCCTCTATGGTGTCTAGCAAAAATCATATTGAATAAAGCCATATAGGCAGTGCCCACATGAGGATCTCCAGTAGGTGAAGGAGCGATGCGTACGCGTACAGACATGTATATTTCCTTTTTATTTATTATGTTCCAAGTAAATGAGATCTTTCATCACATTCATCGTTTCGGTAAGCTGTAAATCGACTTGGCCGAATTGTGGTAGATTTTCTTCATCTACAGGAACGTTGTCTTTCTTTTTGATTTCCTTTAAGAAATTTTGGTAGTTATGGTCTTGAGCTAAGCGCTCATCATTGTTCTTCCTTAAAATAGGAAGGTATGGGTCGTAGATATTCAGCTTGGTCTGCAAATTGAATTTATACAGTTGTCGGACTTTATCCCTTTGGTAGAAAGGTACATCAGATAAGTCATCATCAAAGTTGGGTGTGATTTGGTCGTTTTCCAGAGGGTATTTTGCGAATTTTTCTCCGACATCAAGTTCAGAAATGGCTCCTGGAATGACGATATCCGAAATCACGCCGGTCAACTGCGGGCTTTTTCCTGAGACAGTGTAATAGCGGCCGCGTGTCACCTTATATTCACCCTGTGGATTTACAGTGTTTTCTTTGGTGGTGTTCAAGGTGAAGGTTTGATAGGTGCCTTTTCCATACGTATGGTCGTCGCCGACAATGAGCGCCCTGCCATAATCTTGCAAAGATTGCGCTACAATCTCGGAAGCGGAAGCGCTGCTGCGGTTGATCAGCACGATCAAAGGGCCATCCCATAGGGTGTCGGAATCTAGATGGCGTAAATGTTGGACCGATCCATTTTCGTCTTTAATGGAAACTACGATGCCTTTCTTGATAAACATGCCGGCGATATCTACAGCTTGGGATAAAAGGCCTCCGGCGTTATATCTTAAATCCAGCACCACGCCTAAAATATTATGCTCTTTTTTCAGCTTATCCAAGGCGTTGATCAGATCGCCGGAAGAGGAGCTTTGAGGGTCTTGATAAAATGAATACAGGCGAAGATAGGCTATGGCCCCATTAGCAAAGGGTTCAAAAGAAGCTTCATAGCGGGTTTCTTTGAGCACCACCTGTCCGCGCAGGATGGTGATATCCAATTTCTCTTCTTTCTTGTCGCCTTCCTCACCTTCTTCGCGAATGACTGTCAGTACTACAGGCGTATTTTCTTCACCTCTGATCAATTCGACGGCATCAATAATGTCCATGCCTACGACAGGTTCTCCATTGACGGCGATGATCCTGTCTTTAAGCTTGAGCTGTTTGCTGTTGGCGGCAGGGCTGCCTTCGACGATTTTGACGACGCTAAATCCGTTGATGTCATCGCGCAGCTGTGCACCTATGCCGAAAAGGCGTTGTTGCACATTGATCAAAAACTGGGCGGCTTCATCGGGAGTAAAATAGTTGGTGTGGCTATCCAAAGCCGAGGCTGTAGCTTTGAGGACATTAGCCAATATAAAATGTTCTCGATATTTAGGATCCTCGTTTTGTATCTCTTCTTCTGTTTTGGCTTGGCGTTTGGCGATGCGTTGCAGAGATTTTTCTTTGAGATCTTCAGAGAGCTTGGCTAGAGATTCTAATTGCAAGGCTTTGATGCGGGCGATACGGTCTTTGAGTTCTTCTTCGTTTTTTACCCAAGGCATATTTTTAAATTCATCCGCCTGCACTTTTTTGGGCAGATGGGCCATGTCGATTTGTTTTTCCAAAAGATGTCTGCGAGCAATGGCTTTGATCATGACAATTTGGATGTCTGCAAAGGCTTGGTATCGGCTTTGGGCAAAGTCTTTGAGGGTTTGATTGACCAAGGCTTCCGAAGGCTCCAACCAGGGTTCTATTTCGGTTTCGATGAAATAGCTTTTGGTGGGATCCAGCTCTTCCAGATAATTTTGAAAGATGCGTTTCACTAGAATCGGAGAGAAGGTTTTGTGGCTGGCATGGGCTTTCATGATTTCTTGAATTTTGGCTGTGGTCTGCTGGGGAGTGATATCCGGCAGTTTGGCTTCCAATATCCAAGGGCTTATAACTGTTAAGAGCATAAGCAAAGGTTTATACATGTAAATCCCTCTGGTTTAACATTCTTTTTTATCTTTGATCGCAAAAGGTTTATTATAAATGAAAATCAGTGTTAAAATCTAGCAAATCTAAACATATATTCGAAACGACAAGAAAAAAAATAAATGCGTGTAAGAAAAAGCTTGATTTCAATTCTTTTTTATGCGAAAATTAATGTTTAATACATATAACTTATCTTAGATTTTATCTAAAAACAGTATTTAAAAAGACTTGCAGGCTCCTTGTAGGCATAGTTATTAAAATATAATAAATTCTGTATTTAGATTAAAAATTTGATAACAAAAAGAATTACAAAAAAACATATAAATATTTATCTTAATGGAGGAAATTATTTATGTCTAAAAATAAAGGTGCCAAAGGTACTGCAAAAGAAGTGGCTGGCAAAAAAGCTGTGACCATTAGCGAAGCAGCTGAAATCAACGATGTCACTCGCCAAGCTATTTATGTAGCTATCAAGTTGAACAAGCTCAAAGCTAAGAAAGAATCCACACGTTGGACTATTCAGCTGGATGATTTAGAAGCTTACCGCAAACAAAAATACTCTCGTTCCAAGTCGACCTTTAACGGCGAGTTGCTGTTTGACCATAACAAAGGCTTCTATTCTATCAATCAAGTGGCCAGCATGTTGAAAGTGCCTAATCAAAAAATCTATTACGCTACCCGTGCAGGCCACTTGCAAGCTCATCGCAAAGGAGCGGCTTGGGTTGTGCATGTAGATGATGTGAAACAATACCAAGAAAAGTATTTGAAGCAAAAAAAGAGCAAGCAAAAAGCCGGCTAATAGCAATTTCAGCTTATTGCTTAAGGTGAGTTACCTTCAATACGGGTCTATCATCAGCCCAAAGGGCTGGAACGTAATAGCCCAGGGCGTCGCCCTGGGTGAGGTAATCATCATATGTAGCACCCTGTAAGGGTGCTACAATTCTGCTTGATGTATATTTCAGTTATAAAAATGTTGGACTTTTAACAAATTCTGGGCAGCTGTTCGCCGATCAGGCGATACAGAAAGCGTTCTGATCCGAAGGCATTCATGCAGGTTACGGATGGGGATGTTGCTGGGCTAAGGACCTCTCCGATCAAAGCAGCGTGTTCTCCTTCTGGAAATTGTCTGAGGATTTTCAAAGTCAATTCAGCGTATTCCTCTGGCACAAAAGCCGCAAACCTTCCTTCATTGGCAACATACAAAGGATCAAATCCCAAAAGTTCACACACGCTATTAGCTGCTGGAGAAACGCATATGGCTTCCTCATCGATCCTAAATGCGCACTGAGAAGATTCTGCCAGTTCTACCAAAGCTGTCGCCAGTCCCCCTCGGGTCAGATCTCGCAGGCAATGAAGAGGGACACCTGCCTGGACTAAGGCTTGCACCATAGGTACTAGCGAGGCGCAATCGCTGGCAAGTGGTGGTTCAATATCAAACCCGTCGCGTTGGGCCATAATGGCCATACCATGGCGGGCTATATCGCCGCTGAGTACAATTTTGTCGCCTGTCCGAATTTGTTGAGGGCATATGGGATCATCCATTTGAAGGATGCCGATACCGCTGGTATTTATGAATATATTGGCGCCGGATCGGCGTTCAATAACTTTCGTATCGCCTGTGACAATATGCACGCGATGCGCATCGGCCTCGTGTTTCATCGAAGCGATGATTTTCTTTAAATCATCTAGAGGAAAACCTTCTTCGATGATAAAGCTGCAGCTGAGATAATAGGGTATAGCTCCGCACATGGCCAAATCATTTAAGGTTCCTGTTACCGCCAACTTTCCGATATCGCCGCCAGGAAAAAAAATGGGCTGTATTACATACGAATCGGTGGTAAAAATGATGCGGTTGGCGGGGAGGTGTAAGAAGGCGCCGTCATGTAACTTGTCGAGGGCGTCGTTTTGAAAAGCAGGCAGAATGATATCTTGGAGAAGTTGATGGGTGTATTGCCCGCCGCCGCCATGGGCTAAGGTAATCACTTCACGGTGATGTATAGGAAGAGGGCATGAAACGGTCTGCATCTGAACTAATTCCTCTTTAAAGATCGGTGATTGGAATAGTGGTAATAAGCTGCACAGGCGCCTTCGTTGGAAACCATGGGAGCTCCCAATGGATTTTGCGGAGTGCAGGTTTTGCCAAAGAGAGGACACTCTGCGGGTTTCTTTTTGCCTTGCAATATCAGGCCGCTGAGGCATCCATTGTCTTTAGGAGCAACTGCCGCTTTTAGAGGAAAGCGCAAGGCGGCGTCATAATCTGCATACGACTTCCGCAAGCCAAGTCCGCTTTTTGGGATCATGCCGATGCCTCGCCAGCAGCAGTCCACGACTTCAAAGACTTGGTGCATGACAGCTTGCGCCGTCCGGTTTCCTTCTTCCTTAACACAGCGGCGGTACTGGTTGATGACTTGACACTTTCCTTGTTCAAGTTGTTCAATGCAATAATACACTCCTTGCAATATGTCAAGGGGTTCAAAGCCTGTGATTATCAAAGGGACGCGGTACTGGTTTGCTAAAGCGTGATAGTCTTGGTAGCCCGTGATTGTGCAGACATGGCCTGCAGCTAAAAATCCGTCGATTTCATTATCAGGTGAATTGAGAAGGAATTCTAAGGCTGGAGGCACAAGCACCTGAGAGACCAGCAGGGAGAAATTCGAAATACCTGCCTCTTTGGCTTGATAGATTGCCATGGCGTTTGCTGGAGCGGTGGTCTCGAATCCTACGGCGAAAAACACGACTTGACGTTGAGGATGACTGACGGCTAGCTGGAAAGCTTCAAGCGGGGAATGGACGATGCGCACATCTGCACCTTGCGCCTTAAGCGTCAACAAATCCAGGTGGGTGCCCGGCACGCGCAGCATATCGCCATACGAGCAAAATAGAATCTGAGGCTGTGAGGCTATATGCAAGGCGTGGTCGATGATCTCTAAAGGGGTAACACATACCGGACAGCCGGGACCATGGATCAAATGTACACGTTGAGGAAGTAAATGGTGCAGGCCGTATTTTACAATCGCGTGCGTCTGTCCGCCGCAGACCTCCATCAGCGTCCAAGAATTCTTAGTGATGTCATGGATGGCTTGAGACCATTGGCGTACAGAATGCGATTGCCGGAATTCGTCGACGTATCTCATGGCAAATTCTCTATCAGTTGCAATGTGGCCAAGGCTTGAGCTTCATCCAGGATGCTGATGGCAAAGCCTACATGCACCACAACATAGTCGCCGATTTTGGCTTCAGGGGTATAGGCTAGGCATGTTTTCTTTTTGACCCCGCAAAAATCCACGTCGCCCATTAAAAGGTTTGCTTCAAGATATAGAGCTGTGATTTTCCCGGGAAGAGCCAAGCACATGTCAGAGTTCCTTGTTTTGCTTAACAATGTTGGTATTAAATTAAGCTATATGCCAGTATGTCTATTCTCGTTTTTTATAGTAAAGATTTAAATAAAAATTTATTTCATGCATCATTTGAGGGCTCGCACATGTCTCACTGCTCTCACTGATCTCAGTGGTTCAAATCCTTGGTTCAAATTCTTTTATTCGGGATTTCAGATATGAAATTAAAAAAATGGGTAGAGGTAAAGGCTAGGGCAACGACAGGGGCAGCAATTTTCTGTATTTAAATTTAGCTATATGCAAGTATGATTTTTCTTTTTTTTATACTCAATATGTAAATATCAATTGTCTGTCCAGGAGGTGTTGTGTTAAATAGCCCAACCACATCAAGCTTAGAAGCTTCAAATTCATTGAACACTTATGTTGCTATTGCGAAGACACAAGAGAAGCTGCAAGAAGGGATAGGGGGGCACCCTGCGGGTATAACAGGGAACTGTCAAAATGCAGAACATACCTCTAAAGAAATTGAACCGATTTCTGTAAGCGTGTTTAGATCGGATGCATCTGCTATAGCTGTGAAAATCACCCAAAAAGCAGTGAAGGCCTTACCCAAACCACAAAATGGCTTCATGTCATTTGCCTACGATGACAATGATCAAGAATTGCATTCGCAGGCTTTAGAAGCACAACGTGCAAAAGTCGCTAAAGAAACGGCTTTAATAGAAGCGGAAAATAAAATTTTAGAGGGTGCAAATCCTGCTGAAATCATCAAAGCCTATGCTCTCAATCCCGCATTACCTGACCATCAGAAAATGCTGCAAAGAGCAGCTCTTCAGTGGGCGAAATCGCATATAAGAGACATCTCATCGATCATTCATTTATTTAGCATTAATCGCTCCTCCCAGGAAGGGCAGAAGGTTTTGTATGACATAGCCTTAAAGGCTGCCAACGAGTATGATTCTAAGGTTTCAGAACACATAAGGAATTATGGATTTGATGCTGCCACTTCTAAAGGACTGCGGGAGCTGATCGACATCGCCAAAGCAGCAGCAACTCGTGATAAGTGGCTTCCCAAATATTTACAAAATTACGGGATTGATACAACGTGTTCAGAAGGGGGAAATGCGCTTAAAGACATCGCTTTACTAGCTGCGGGTTACGTGTGTGCTCACATATCAGAGTTTATCGCCAATTTTCAGTTTGATCCCCATAAATCCTGTGATTTCAAAGCTCTAAAAGAAATAGCTAAAGCAGCGGTTGATCGGGATAAAGAGTTTTCGAAATATATTAGAAACTATGGTTTTGATCCACAGTCCAAAGAAGGTCAACAAACATTGATTGAAATCGCCAAACAAGCAGCGTGTCAGCAAGATCAATGTATCAGCAAACACATTCAAAATTATGGCATAGATGTTAGCTCCGAAGAAGGACAATCCACTCTGATTGAAATAGCTAAAATTGCTGCAGAAAATGGAGATGACACCCTAGCCGAAAATATAAAAAATTTCGGTATCGATGCTTCACAGGAAAAGGGGCAAGCAGCCCTGGCTTATATAGCTTTAGAGATTTCGGTTAAATATGCAAACACCCTGGCTTGCCATCTGCATAAATTTGGCCTAAATTCCTCGAACGATAAAGGTCAGGATCTCATGATTGAATTAGCTTTGAGGTCCTCTCTCAGTTATAAAGCTAGAACAGCGCCATATATACTATCGTTTAATATAGATAAAACGACACAAAAGGGTCAGCAGGCACTGATGCGCATAGCCAAGCAATGCGCTGCTAATGATAAACAAGGCATTTCCGAATATATTCCCAACTTTGGCATCGATACCTCTACCTCCATAGGTCAGAAGACGTTGATTAAAATCGCTAAAATGTGCGCACATGTCAATGGGCAAAATACATCCCAATGGATCCGCAATTATGGCATTGCTAGTCATACGCCTCAAGGACAAAAGAATTTAATCGAAATAGCTAAGATAGCCGCCATGCAAGATGGAGGGGGCACATCCCAATATATTCACAATTACGGGATCGACACAAAAAGCTTAGAGGGGCAAAAAGCCCTGCTCGAGATAGCAAAACTCGCTGCACAGCAAAATGGAGGGGGAACCTCGGCATTTATCTGCAATTATGGGTTAGATTTAAACCTGGCTGAGGTGCAGAAAGCTTGGGTGGACATAGCCAAAATAGCCGCTTATAGTAATGGAGGTGGCGTATCTGAACATATAGCTAACTATGGCTTTCAGATTACCCGTCCGGAGGGACAGCGCTGCCTTCAAGAAATCGCTAAAATAGCTATTCAGAACGATCCTGCAGGTACGGCCAGATATTTTAAGAATTATGGCTTCGATCATTACGGGCCGGCTAACCAGCAATGGCTGATAGATATGGCTTGGATGGCGGCGCACCATCTCAAAAGAGAATTGTCTATTGCCGAATTTATCCAGAATTTTAACATCGACGCCTCCACACCTGAAGGACAGACAGTGATGATCAAAATGGCTCTGTATGAAGCAGAAAGATCTTCAAAGGTGATCTCTGCATGGATTCCTAATTTTAAGATCGACGCTTCTTCCTGTCAGGGACGCCAAGCTTTAATAGATCTGGGAAAATTTGTGATGAGATCTGAAGGCTCTTTGCTTGGTAAATATCTGCCGAATTATGGCATAGATCCCAAGACGATTGAAGGGCAACTGGCTTTAATCGAAATTTTGGGAGCAGCGATCGCCGAAGGTTTAAGCGTATGGAGAATATCGGAAAGTGTGCACGAATTGGGTCTGGATCCCTCCTTGCCGCAAAGTCGGAAGGCTTTGATACGCCTCGCTAAATTTGCCGCTCAAGAAAATGGCGAGAATACCTCCCAGCATATTCGCAATTATGGAATAGATGCAGCATGTCCTGAAGGACAAAGGGCTATGATCGAAATCGCTAAACTTGCAGCCGCAAGAAGCCCTAAAGGGGTGTCGATATACATTGCTAACTATGGCATCGACGCTTCTTCTTCGGAAGGACAAAAAGGATTGGTAAAAATTGCCGCCATTGCCATACGCCACAGTGCATACGAGGTAGCTCCCTATATTTCCAATTACGGCATCGACGCTAATTCTGCTCAGGGGCAAAGAGCTTTGATAAATCTTGTGCGTACTGCCATGGAGGAAGATTCTAAGCTGATTGCAAGATACATTCGAAGTTATGGCATAGATTTGTTCAGCGCAGATGGCAAAAGACTATTAAAAGAAGTTGCTGAGGCGCTTATTCAAAGAGGTGAATTGAGTTATATTGACAACATATTATCCCTTTGTTATCAGGCGTCTACTCCAGAAGGTCAGATTAGGCGTATTCAACTGGCAAAAATGGCGGCAGAAAAAAATGTATCGAGTTTGTGTTGTCATATTCGGGAGTTTGGCATCGACAGTTCCACGCCTCTAGGCCAAAAATCCCTGATCGAGCTGGCCAAAGTGGCTATGAAGGATTATAGGAATTGTGAATTCCTTTGCTATTTCGACATAGATCGATCTTTACCAGTGGGTAAACAAGCCCTGGTGGACATCGCTGTAGATATAGCTAACAAACCAATCAACCATCTTTCGGCATATATCAAGAATTTTGGCTTTAACACCTCAGACCCTGAAGACCGGCAGCTGCTTATCGAATTGGCCAAAGCCGGAGCGCGGCATGGAGACTCCTATATCCCACGCAATATCCATAAATATGGTATAGATCCGCTGAATGATGATGGACAAAAAGCCTTGAGGGAGATAGCTGTACTATGTGCCCAATACGCATCCTATTATCTTGCAGAATATATACGCAATTTTAAGATAGATCATCTCTCCCCGGAAGGGCAAAAAGCGCTTATTCACATTGCCAAAGAGGCTCAAATCCACGAAACCTACAATTTTGAGGGTTATATTCAGAATTTTTGTATAGATACCTCCTCACCTGAAGGTCAACAAGCTATAATAGAGATGGCTAAGTATTCTGTATGTGAAAAAAAAAAGGGGCTGAGTTCAATCTTACAGAATGTCGGTATGAAGGCTTTAACTGCGGAAGGAAAAAAGGCTCTGTTGGAAATAGCTCTTTTAGAAGCTGAGCATCACGTTTGGACATCGTCTACCATATCTTGGTATTTAGGTATAAATACGTCTACGCGCGAAGGACAGCGTGCTTTAATTCAAATCGCTAGGAAGTCCGCGGAACACAAACCATATGACTTATTACGCTCGCTGCAAAATTACTGTATCGATGTCGATACCCAAGAAGGACAAGACGCGATGCTTGACTTAGCCGCTATTTTGGTCAAAAAGGGATTAAATGTTTCTGAAGATATGCATAAGTTTAAAATAAATTCAAAGTCTCCAGAAGCGCAGCGGAAACTGCTGCTTATTGCTAAGCTGGAGTTAAAAAATAGCTCTTATCGCTCGGATATTCCAAGATATCTGCCAAGATACAAAATAGATACAAGCAACACTGAAAATCGCAAAGACATGGCAGAGCTGGCTTTGAGCGGGGTATGCTCGAAGCAATCGGATTTTTTTGATCATTTTTATGCCTTTGAAATCGATGATGAGAGTGCTGAAGGGCAAAAAATATGCCTAGAAATAGCTCATGCGATTGCTGATAGTGACAATTGGGTTAGTCCCTATCTTTTAGGAATTGATAAAACCACCCTGGAGGGACGAAAAGCTCTTGAAGGCCTTGCCTGCAAATCTATTCATCGCAATGTAAAAAAAGTGTCTTCTAACCTACATGCCTATGGCATAGACAGCGGCACGCCGGAAGGGCAGCTGATGCTGATAGAGCTGGCTAATAAAGCTGTAGCTAGCGATGCTGAAGGTTTGTGCCAGTACATCCATAAATATGAAATAGATAGATCCACTGTGCAAGGCCAAAAAGCCTTGATAGCTTTAGCTAAAAGCGCCGCGAAAAAAAACGGTGCGATATTGGCGCGACATATTCAAAATTTTGGGATCGATCACCAATCCGTTGAAGGGCAAGATGCCCTGATCGAGATAGCCACCATAGCCGCAACGCACGAAAAATATGCGGCTGTGGCTGTGTATATGCGGAATTTTGGCATAGAGGCTTCGAGTTCTAGAGGACAAAAAGCGCTGATTGAAATCGCTAAAATTTGCGCCGGCAAACACTCGGGCAATGTGTCGTGCTTTATACGCAATTTTGATATAGAGGTGTCTAGCCATCAAGGGCAGCAAGTCTTAGTGGACATAGCAAAACTAGCAATAAAAGGAAATTTAGTGTCTGCCTGCAGGTATATTACAGAATACCGTTTTGACCGCTGTGGAGATAATGGAAAAGAGCTGCTGGTGGAATTGGCTAAATTTGCAGCCGCACAGAATTATACCAAGGTTTCTGAATACATTCAAAATTTTGGCATAAATCCCCATTCACCTGAAGGACAGAAAATTCTGATCGAAATTGCTGAAATAGATGCTCAAAATAGTCATGGATATATATCGCAGTACATCCAAAACTACCAGATCGATACGTCCACACTTGAAGGTAGAGAAGCCGTTTTCAAGATAGCCAAGGTTTCTGCTATGCGTGGGTGTGAAATTACGTCACAACATATAAAAAATTACGGTTTTGATGCATTCGATCAAGAGGGTGGGGATGTTTTATATGAAGTAGCTAGAATAGCGGCAGGTTCCAAACAAGGTCATATCATTTGTAAGCACATCGAAAATTATGAATTTCAATATCAAAGTTCGGAAGGGCAAAAAAAACTGATCGAAATTGCAAAAATAGCCGCTAAAAATTCTCAGGGCTATGACATTATCAAAAATATCAAAAATTTTCATATAGACACACGCTCTGAAGAAGGACAGCAGGGGTTAATCGATATAGCATACCTGGTTGCCAATACAGCAGATGCGAACTATATGTTGCAATATATGGATCACTATGGCATCGACAGATCAACACCAAAAGGTCAAAAAGCTCTGATAGAGATAGCTAAATACCTCGCTCAATACCATGCATATACTCTTTCAAAGAATATACACAAATTTCGCATCGACTCAGCTTCGCCTGAGGGGCAA
>CAYMKI010000104.1:7112-11802 GCA_964390695.1 uncultured bacterium | reverse complement strand
ATTGAAGATTTTTTTCGTTAGAAAGCTTGTACAAGTTTTAGTCTTAGGTTTTCCTATTTTGTATTCTCCCACGGCATAACTATTCCTTAAGTTGTTAATAAAGTATTTATTATACCAGAATATTTAGAAGTGTTACCTATGTTAGTGAATCAATTTGTTACCTATGTGTGTGAATTGGACCTTCATTTGTTAACTGCGCGCCTCCGTGCCCCCTGTATTGAACTTGAAGCAATTAGAAAAAAACAGCGTTCAAGAAAGGAGCTATTTTATGAGCGCTCTGGTGTTTATTTCTCAACCGGCGTTGATGGACATAATAGATAATGTTCTCTTATGACCTGGGCTGTAACATTAGGGCTTTTCAAGCCTGAATCTTATCGAGCCTACTACCAAAAGAAGACACTTTAGCACAAATATATCACGCCTGAACAGGCCTGCATTTGTCAATTGGAATGCTAAACGCCTAGGCTAAGTCACGACTTGGCCTGCGGAACTTATCCTTTCAATTGCCAAATTCGGCTTAGTTCAAGCGCGATTTAGGAGCGCAAGCTAGGTTTTAATTTCTTTAGGAATAATTTAGCGGAAATGGTAGAATAATGGCTAATCAAAATGTAAACCGAAACAACCTCAAAATTTGGTAAGGAAAAAGCATGAAGCTTTTATTATCCCGCCCTCGCGGCTTTTGCGCTGGAGTGGAAAGAGCTATTGAAACTGTAGAAAAGGCCTTGGAATTATGGGGCGCTCCTATCTATGTAAAACACGAAATTGTGCATAATCGCTATGTAGTGGAAAATCTGCGCGAAAAGGGAGCGGTGTTTATCGAGGATATCAACCAAGTCCCTGTAGGCGCCAGGTTGATCTACTCAGCACATGGTGTTTCCCCGGCGGTGAGAGAACAAGCCAAAGAGCGCCGTTTAATCGAAATTGATGCCACCTGTGGATTGGTCACTAGGGTGCATTCGGCAGTCGTGCGTTTTGCGGCCCGAGGCTATAAAATCGTTCTAATCGGCCACCGGAATCATGTTGAAATCATCGGCACAGCCGGCGAGGCTCCGGATGTGACGACTATTGTGGAATCTGTTGCCGATGTGGACAAGCTAGCCTTTTCCCCGGAGGATAAATTATTCTATATCACCCAAACAACCCTTAGTCTGGATGATGTCAGAGAAATCACCGAAGCACTTATTTCAAAGTATCCGCATATCGAGACTTTGCCCAGCTCTTCCATATGCTACGCTACCACAAACCGCCAAATGGCTTTACGTGAAATTACGGACCAGACAGATTTGGTGCTTGTGGTGGGAGATCCTCAAAGCTCGAATTCAAATCGCTTGCGCGAAGTCGCCTCCACACGAGGTGTGCCATCTTATTTAATTAACAACGAGAAAGAAATTCAGACAGAATGGCTGAAAGGCGTTAAAACCATCGGATTGACCGCGGGGGCCTCTACTCCTGAAAGTATTGTGCAACTCTGCATCCAGAAACTCATTGCGCTTGGTGTAACTGAAGTTGAAGATATTGTGTATACGCAAGAAGATGTTGTCTTTCAACTGCCTAAGCCTATCGTCTCAGCATTAAATGGAAGGTAAACGTAAACAACTTGACTAAATTGCGTAAGTATGTCATTTAACAAATTATGCTACCATACAATAATTTACATAATTATGTTGAAGGTAACTTATTTGATGATTACATTGACTTAAACAAGAATCTCATAAATTGGTCAGAATACCTAAAATCCGTAAATCGACAATATTTTACCTTTCAAGTCGATGGTGAAGGAAGGGTATGTATTATCCTATCCTCGCGAAAACCCTTTAAAAAAAACTCTGCGCTTAAAACTCTCACCTACCTTAAAAATTTATACAGCGACATCGGTCCCGGTGAGGATGTGGAACATCTAAGATTAAATGTAATACACATAGCCGAATTTATTCGAGATAATTATTTTTCTCATAGAGGCTGCTTTGCCTTTAAAGCAGACAGCGAAGTGGCTCTGGTTTGCGATCAATTATGTAATCGATTAAGCTTCTGTCCGGCTCTTAATATTCATTCCGATATCTTTAAATACATTTTCAAGTATCTATCATTTAAAGACTTATGTCATTTCGAACAAGTCAATCGCGTCGCTTTTCAGCAAGCTCTGTGGGTTTGGGAAGTATATGCTAAAGTGTTTAACATACAATATGACAAACCACTCGAAGGTAGAAATAAAATCACACGACTAGGCTATACCTTAGATAGGTTGATTGGCTCGGAATTTTTGCCTCCTCAGGCTATAAAAACAACAGCTGCCGGAAAAATTGACATGAGCCTGACTTTAAAGAAACTGCGCAACAACCAAAAATTGTTAAACAAGGCTTTTTACAATTCTTTAGCCATTTACAGCTGGAACCAAGACTGGAAACATTTTTTAGCTTTGGGGGCTGATCTGGTTGGAAAGTTTGAGAATGGTCATAGCACTTTCTTGCGTGCTATTGAGTACAAAAACGATACGGTATTTAAAAAGATACTGGCTATAAAGTATTTCGATGTTAACCAACCCGATGATTTTGGAATGACGGCCGCTCATCTGGTGGCGAGTTCGGGTAATGTCGAGAATATGACGCGTCTCGTAAAGCGAGGGGGGAAGCTCAATGTGCGCAATAAGCAGGGATTAACTCCACTGCATTTAGCTAGCAAGAAAGGGCACCTGGACATGGTCAAATTTCTTATCCAACGCAAGGTGGATGTAAATGCTCGCGATAAAGGAGGGAAAACCCCATTATTTTATGCTCTTCATACCGCGACGATATGCGATATGCTTTTAAAAGCCGGTGCATTCTATAACATATGTCTTTCTAAAGACAACTTCATGACACCTCTTCATTATGCGATAAGCAATAACAATATGGATAGCATCTACCTTCTCTTAGATGCCGGCGCGGACGTGAATGCTCCTAATGCAGAGGGCATGACACCGCTTCATTTGGCAGTCAAAAAAGCGCATGTGAGAGTACTGACGCATTTTAAGTATGAACCCTGCATGGAATCGTATATTACCGATGGCAAAGTCACTGAGTATCCATCCTACCGAAAGGTCACGTTATTCACATATGAAATCGTCGGCGATGAAAGCATGATGTTCGTGGTTGAAAAATTGATAACCCTCGGAGCAAACGTGAATGCCGTAGATAAATACGGCAGGGTTCCCCTTCTTTTAAGTTTTCCCAAAAAAACTGCTTCTATTACAGGTAGTGAAGTGAAGTCTTTGAGAAAACTATTAAGGCCTTTTTAGCCAAAAAATACTGTCGTCAGGTTCTGCCACATTTGCCCCTGGGATCAAATCTTGACGGTCTGCCGGTAAAAATACATTTTGTAGATATTCCCTAGAAAGCATCAATACTTTAGGCGAATATAAAAAAGTGTAGGGCTGCTCGTCGTACAGGATCCGATCAAATTGATGATAGAGTTCGATGCGTTTTTTAGGGTCGTATTCATACTGTAGCTTTTCTATGATGGCATCAACGTCCTTATTGGCAAAGCCGATGATGTTTGAAGAGCCTTTTTCTTTGGCTCCCGATGAGTGCCATAACTGCTTAGGATCTTCTGGCGGCGTTCCCAAACTCCAGGCCATAGCAATGGCGTCAAAGTTTTTATCATCGACAGCCATGCTCAGATCTGCCACATCTACGCCGTTTAGCTGGCAATCAATGCCCACATCTCTGAGAGCGCTGGAAATATACTCGCAAATGGATTTTGTGACCGGAGCTTTTACGTAGTAAGTCAGAGAAAACCTAAAGGGGATGCGCTTATCTTGTATCTCTTTATCGATAATGCCATCACCATCGCTGTCATACCAGCCTTCTTCTTCCAGGTATCGGCGTGATTGCTCTGGATCAAACGGCAACGGCTCTATGGAAGCATCATATGAAGGGGAATTCTTAAAGAAAGTGCCGGTGATCTCTTCTGCCCAGCCATTTAAAAATTCGCGCTTAATGCGCTTGCGGTCTATAGCCATTGTCAAAGCCTGCCGTACTTTTTTACTGCCAAAATAAGGCTTGGTTTCGTTCCAGCCTATATATCCATACTGCCTGGCTAAATAGGCGAGTTCTTTGATGGCAAAGCCTTGCTTCTCTTGTGATTGGTATAGATCTGATTTTTTAAATTGGTCCAACTCAAGTAATTGGTTTGGCTGAATGTTGTAAGAGTCGCATTTGTTGGCCTTAAAATCTTGCCAGACACTGTCGGGACTATCCTTGAATTCTACAACTAAACCTTCAGCCAAAACGCCCAAAGGAAAGTAATAGTCAGGGTTCCTTTTGAAGGATATCTGTTGATCGGTCATGCCTTCAAAGATCCAAGGCCCGCAACTGGGAATAATATTCTTTGCCCAATGTTGTGCGAAGTTCTGGGCCCATACAGAACTCGTTCGATAGGCATTGGGATCGCTATCATCTTCTAAGATTTTTTTTCCATCAGGGAAATATTTATATACAAAGCTCGCAAGGGGTTTTAAGGCTCCGGTCCAAGATTTCGCCGAGTACAGCATCAGCTGCTGCGTTTCTCCATCCAAAGTCACCGGGTGGGTTTTCCATCGCACGATGAGTGTCAGATCATCGACAACCTCCACCTCTTCGATTTCTCCAAGATAATTTTTGAGGGCAATGGCTCCTAGTTCCTGGTTGTAGGGATTCATCAATGCATCGAACCA
>CAYMKI010000104.1:0-7012 GCA_964390695.1 uncultured bacterium | reverse complement strand
CCCAATTGGAAAAAGGGTGCAGATTTTCCGGTTTGCCTGCAAAGACGGAATTGCGAAATGTGCCATGTGGTTTAAAAGAGGGGCCCAGTAGCTTTGGCAAAGTGTGAGCGTAAAAGTCATCCTCATGCAGCAGATTGGGCAGTTCCGGCTTGATGTGAGGACGCGGTTTGGACGAGGTATTAGAGAGAGGGCGATCAGCAGATGGCAACGGGTTAGAGTAAATCTTTCCTGCGGAAATTTCCTGTTCAAGCTGTCCGATGGCGATTCTCAAATGTGAAGTTTCTTGTTTGAGTTGCTCCAGATTGGCCTGAATACTTAAAGTATTGTCTTCCACTAATAGAGAAGACCAATAAAGCATGCCCATTAAGGCTAAGATGCCCGCTCCAAGCAGCCAACGAAAAATATACATAGCTAAAGGTTCTTTATTCATAGAATCACCAAATGGTATTTGTCACTTAAAATAAGATGTGGAATGAGGTCCATCTCCGCTAAACCCCGACCGATGGCGATAGCGCCGATGGCAAGTCCGCATAAAGCCGAGAGGGGTCTATAGTAGGGTTTAATTCTCCCTAGAAGTAGTGTAGCATGCATAGAAGCAAAAAGTGCTGGAGATGTCAAGAGGGCAAAACATAGGCCATTGATAAATCCTGTCCAGGGATCTCCATACAACGCGATAGCACTGAAGACCACAAGAGTTTGACCGCAGGGGAGTGCTACAGTAAAAAATCCAAATAAAAGCGTCGTAAACGCTTGATCTCGCAGCATGAGTAAAGATAATGTGCGGTTCCATCTGTTTATAAATTTGTCAGCGATCTTGAAGGTTCTTATTTTGATGTTGCACAGACTAAGTATGCCAAGAAAAACCAAAATTCCACCGAATAGAAATGAAACCATAGCAGATAAGCGATATTCATTTAAAATTACATTCAAAACAGAGCCCCCGGCCCCTGCTAGCAAGCCGCTGAGAGAATAGGATAGGCAGCGGCCAATAAAATACATATAACGATATCGATGCTGTGCCAACATAAACACCAGAGGACCGCACATTCCCATGCAGTGTATGTTGCCTAGAAGATAAAAAGGGAGCATGGTGATCAATAAAGACATGGATGCTTAGTTGGGTTTCGACGTTTCGGATATATTGAAATCATCAGCAGTTCCCGCTAAATCTGCATTTACCCAAGGGCGGGTTGCCTCTTCGGGTCCGCCTTCCGCTGGGCTACCGTCTTTCGCCCCATTCTGGGGATCGTGATTTTTTTCAGCGGAAACTGCTGTGAAATCATAACGCATTTTCTGTACTTTGGCCATGTCCAATCCGGTCGTTCCTGAGGGCCTTGAATAGGCTAAAACAGTCACCAAGACCATCAATCCAAAAAATACGCAGGCTATAGCTATAACTGTTTTTTGAAACCATTTATACTTATCTAGGTTGGGCATGCAGGCTCCCGGTTGATAGTTTTCATCTTACACGCTTTCACTTTGGCTGCAACCAAAAATGTATAGGCAATGAGAGGATTACGCCGCAAAATACACTCAGCGATTGTACTCTAAATTCCCAGGGAAAGAGCTGGAAAATAGGGTATTTCTTGAATAAATAATAAAATAGTGCACTAGAGGTGCCCATGATAATACCTACAATGAACATATCAGTGGCTTGAATGCGGCAAATATGCTCCCAAAGGCTTAGAGGAATCAATCCCATATAGCAAAACATAGCTATCGAAACAATAAACAGGTAGTTCAATTTTATTTGCTTATAATACAACCAAAATAATCTATACACGGCTATCACTAACTGCGAGGCAATAGCTCCCACAAACAACACGTAAAAAAAATTGCAGTTGAGCTCAATAAACTTTACATGCAAAAGGGTTTTCGAGGCGTTGTCTGCCAAAATAATAAGCGTGGGAACAAAGGCAATATGAAAAGTAGCGATGACTTGGTAGACCTTAGGATTGGAAGTTAAGTCTGCAACGTCCTTCTTGAGAAAAAACCAAACGACAGTAAAAACTCCTAAAGAGATCAAAGGCAAAATAAGCCAATTAGGGCCTCCTAGAGAAAATGCAGCTATCATAAATAATTGACCCACCAAAGCTCCACTCACAGACAAAAACTTAAAGCGTACCGATATGAAATAGGTGAGCACAAACAACATGAGCTGCAAGAGGATCTGTATAGTGATATTTTCTGAATGGGCAGGCAGAAGTTTGAAAATTAAAAAATAAGTGGCTAATGGAATGATCACATTATCAAAGCCATTGATGCACACAGCTTCCAGGCAGGTGACGACAAGCGCGACTTGTATAGCTACCAGAAGGCTGTGCAAAGGGTCGATTTTAAGCATGAGCAGGAGAGGAATGTGCACTATCAAAAAAGTCGAGAAAAAAAATACAGCCGAACCCTCTAGGCTTTTGCTGTGATTTTCCACGGTGTAGGTGTTTTTTTGATAGGTGTTGCCTAAAACCGCAGCCAGAGCATCCGATATAGTCAAGGTGAGCATGGAAATAAAATATAGCACCGGCTGATCGTGCGCGATAAAAAAGAGCATCAGAGCCGCAATAAGATAATAGATATCCCCCAAAGAGGAGCGTTTGATTCCGTATATAGATGGAAATAACTTGAAATAGCGCGAAATAGCCATGACAGCGCCAAAGAGGAAAAAGAGGATCAGCACAGACCAAGGAGAGGTAAATAGCCACGGAAAAAAGGAAATCACAATCCCGCATGAAAGGTGCACAAATTTTCGCGTCCACTCTGGATGAGGATTGGCTATATATTTCCAAAATTCTGCCAAAATAAAGATCAAAGAAAATATAGCCACCACTCCTAAGATATTCATAAAATCTGTTGCTAGTGCAGGATGGATCATAGATTATTTATCACCTCATCCACTATAAAGGCTTGATAAAACCAGGCTTTGTCATGAAAATGCAAAGCGCTTGAAATGGTTTCCAGAGGAATAACCTTGCTTTTTAAAGACTCTGGAACGGATCTCGGCACCAGCATATTCCAATATGCGATCCTAGCATTGGGGTTGGCCCGAGACAGCAACAACTGATAGCATTTTTCAAATTGATCCCGGCTCATATATTCAAAAATGTCAGAAAGATTAAACCCGTCGAATTTTCCCGTGCCGGCATCCTGAGCAGGTCCCTCAAAGAGAGATAATCTGTCCAGTCTTGAGGTGATGATATCTTTATTCTCAGCACGTAAATAGCAGGGCAGGGCTTGCTCTGAATAATTTCCTGTCAAGATATATACCAAATAAGGGTTGTTGTAGGTGGGAAGTTGAGTGAGCGCGTGCTTTGTGCGAGATAATATCTTGGCAGAAACACTGCCTTGGACATGATCAAAAAATGCCGGATCCCTGCCAAACCAACCCATAAAGGTTTTGCTGAAAAAGATTTTGAAAAACAGCCTCCAACCCACAGTATCCCATTGCTCATGATAAAACAACGCCTGCTCATGAAGCGGCCGCATTTTCAATAAGGCATCGCGCTGGCTTTTATTGTGAATCCAGGGCAAGATTTGAGTGCCAAAAAATCTCAAATATTTTTCAAATTTGCCTGCATGGATGATGCCATTCTGTATTGCCGCAGGATGTATATCCCAAAATTCCTTCGCCCGATCCGAAAGATCTTGGCGCAGCGTTTGATAGGTTTTGAGCCTGAAATCTGAATGGGTCACGCCCAAAAATGCTAGCAGCTCAGCATGGCTGAGATGTCGAAAAGCCGCGATGCGCAGTTCTACACATGACAACTGAGCAGGATTGAGGTCCGCAGCTATAATTTCGGTAGGATCTAAAGTCAATAATGCCAAAGCATTATCCCCCGATGAGGCTATAGATAAAATCCTGCCACCCTGGCAGCTGGGTTTAAGGGCTTCGCATAAAATATCCGCATCTTCCCATACACTCGCATAGCGTATGAAATTAAAAGCGGCTTTTTCTTGAATAGATGAATCCCGCATAGAGTTCCTAAATAGTTACGAACTGGTAATTGCTGTGCACATGAAACACTCTATCATATGCTAGATTTAGAGGCGGCTCTTTTTTTTTATTGGAGTTTAAGAGTAGAACTCAAATTGCTACAAATTCAACACTGAGAGTACGGAGACGTTGAGGCACGGAGTTAACAACAATAAGGCTTTGACAAGAAGCAAAAACTTAAAATTGCGCGCGAAGCGCACAATTTTAGCACTGAACCCTCTGAGCATCAGCGACACTGCGAATCTGTGTTTGATATATAAAACGAATGAAAAAAACACAGTGCAAATTTTTTTGCATTTTTTCCCCGAAAAAAACTTGCACATCGCGTCATGGAATTAATTTGTAGTGGGTGTTCCAATCGATATTGTGAAAGAAGCGAGCCCCATATGCATCACTAGGTGATCAAATTTTTTGCTTCTTTCGAGATCCAATAAGATGCAATTTTTGACTAAAATATTGCTTTCTTTCTTTAACGCTTTAAGTAGTATGCGATGTGAATCGTGGGAAAACTTGTCTCCATTGCACCATGCATAAGAATAAGGTTTTTGTTTCTCCTCTATTTTTGCTGGAAATATCTTCATCGCAATCTCTTGGATAGCTTGGTTAAAACTCTCTTTTTGTATTTTTAGAGCGTGTTGCCAAGCTTTGAATATAAGATGCTCCGCAATAGTCGCTGTAGTTTTCTCGTTTTTAGGGAGGGTTAAACCTCTGAGCGCGAGTGAGAATTTATGTTGACAGAGGAGATGTGTTATGGATTCCTCAAGCTCTTTAAAAATGCGATCGATTTCATTGGCACTTTGGCCTTCAAAATTATAATACAAGCCTTCAAATGCTATTTTAAATTCGCTGGTTTGAGTCGGAAAATGACTTTCAAGCCAATGCGGAAGAGCTGTGATAAGGTCTTTTTTTTGGTCTGTTGTTAGAGCCTTTTTAAATTCTATATAGGCTTTTTCATCGTAATCTTCCACTTTAGCTAGAATTTCTTCGGTTTGTGATGAGATCGTGTCAACGACCGAAATTTCTTGTTTCCAATGTTTAAATTCAGTGTTCAGGGTTTCCATGATTTGTTCAGCATAACACAGCTGTATGCTCAATAATTTGCTGTCTATCGCGTTAGGGTTTGTTGGAGAATATTGCTCTGGTTGTTTGGATCCAGCCGAATAATCTGTCTTTTCAATTTTTGTGAGGTCTACAGGTTGCATATCATTCCTTTAGGTTTATGTTTTCTTTTCCGCTAGCTCCCCAAATCGACGCAAAAAAGGAGAGTAATCTGTTTTGTCTAACTCTACTTCAATCAGATAAAAGGTGCCTCTTCTGGAAAAAGCGGCTTGCAAGGCTCGTTCTAGTTCTTGTTCGGTAGATACCTTGATGCCGATGCCTCCGCCGAGCAAACGGGTAAGCTCGGTATAATTCCAGTCGACGATATCGTTATATTTACCTTCGATCAGCGGCCTTTCGGTGGTATAACCGTGATTGTTAAGGACCAATACGATCGGGTCGAGTTGATATCTAACAGCTGTGGACAACTCCATGCCGGTCATCTGAAATGCTCCATCTCCGACAATGGCTACGGCTCGTTTTACAGGCTCCGCTAGCTGAGCGCCGAGAGCTCCTGGAACGGCAAAACCTAAAGTGGCAAAATAAGCACATGATAAAAAGGAATTCTTAGAAAGGACCAATTCAGAGGAGCCAAAGAGACTGTCTCCAATGTCAGCAACGACAAGGTGTCCTTCATTCAAATGCGACTGCAAACATTTGAACACCTCAGCAGTGGTGATTTTTTTGTTTGGCGCCGGGATGAAGGTTGTGTGGAGTGTTTCAGCATAGGGTGGCATGTCCACACGGAACTGTTTACCAAGATCCATAGAGCAGAGGTGCCGGATGAAATCCTGGAAATACACATCGGGATATTGATGATGTTTGATTTGCAGCAGAGTATGATTGGCCATAATTTGCGTGTCTGTATTAAATTTGGCCGTAAATATTCCCGTGTCGACATCGCTCATAATCAAACCTAGAGATAAGGCGCAGTCGCAATGGTCCACAAGTTTCAGTACTTCTGGCTTGCTGATCTTACCTGTGTACAAGCCGGCATACAAAGGATGCATTTCATCGACAACACCTTTGCCCAGCAGTGAAGAGACTATAGGTATGTGGTGCCGTTCGGCAAATTCTAGCAAGACTGCCTGCAGGCCAAAGCGTTGAATTTCATGGCCTAGCCATAGTAGCGGGCAAGTTGCTTGTTTCAACATCGCTGCAGCTTCTTGCGCAGCTTCATGTAGGCTGATGGTATTGCTGCCAGCTGTCGATGGCAGCGATGTATCTACAGAGATTATAGGTGCATCTACTCTATTTCTAGGAAGTTCAATATATACAGGCTTCTGAGCAAAAAGACAGTTGTACAATACCCGGTCTATCATCTCAGCGGCTTGACTTGGATCGCTCAAAACTGCTTGATCGACAGTTATATGTTTAAAGATTTCCAACTGAGTATTCTCGGGATTAGCTGAAGAGGCTTTAAATACCACATGATGCAGTTTTTCTCCTTGCAGCATTTCCTCTGTGCCGGCTGCTCCGGATATCAATACTACCGGAGAACTTTCTGCATAAGCTTGTGAAACGGCGTTGGCGATATTAATGCCGACGCCATAGGTAATACAGGCCACACCCAGCCCTTGACAACGGGCATAGGCATCTGCCATGAAGCCGGCCGTGTTCTCTCGGGTCGTGTTGATGAATTCGATAGGATGCTCTTCGATCAGTTTATCAAAGCGTATTACATAATCTCCTGGAATGCCAAAGATGTGCTTGACCCCAAGCTGATGGAGCCGGTCAAGAAGATAGGCGCCAACGGTTTTCGAGGAGAGGCTCTGCTGAAATTTAGACTCTAAAGATGAATTCATAGTGAAATCCTCGCTTTTTATCCAAACAACTTGAAAATCGAAGTAAATAGAACTTTTAATCCACGCTTCCATTTATGTCAACCGCCTATTCATTTAGGTCACTAACCTTACGCCCCATACT
>CAYMKI010000103.1:6389-11873 GCA_964390695.1 uncultured bacterium | reverse complement strand
GAACTATGGCATTCATGCTTCCACGCCTGAAGGACAGCAGGCATTGATCGAGATTGCTAAGCTGGCTGCTCAGCAAAGCGATATGGGCATCTCGGAGTATATAAAGAACTATGGCATTGACGCTTCCACACCTAAAGGACAGCAGGCATTGATCGAGATTGCTAAGCTGGCTGCTCAGCAAGGCGATATGGGCATCTCGGAGTATATAAAGAACTATGGCATTGACGCTTCCACGCCTAAAGGACAGCAGGCATTGATCGAGATTGCTAAGCTAGCGGCTCAGCTAAACGGTTGGAAGCTATCCAAGTATATACATAACTATGGTATCGATCTTATGCCTGAGGGCCAAAAAGCGCTAATAGAGATCGCTAAGTTGGCGGCTCAGAATGATGGTTGGGGAGTATCCGAATTTATACAAGAGTACGGTATTCACGCTTCCACGCCTGAAGGGCAAAAGGTTTTGATCGAAATTGCCAAACTAGCGGCTCAGCAAAATGGTAGTGGAACGTCAAAATTCATAAAAAACTATGATATTGATGCCTCCAAACCTGAAGGGCAGCAGGCATTGATCGAAATTGCCAAACTAGCGGCCCAACAGAATGCTCAGGGAACATTGATCCATATTCAGAATTATTCACTAGATACAGATTCTGTTGAGGGTAAGAAACGTTATGTGGAACTGACTAAATTTTTATTTACTTGCGTTGTTAAGCAATCCACCGAATTCAAATATAGCGATTTCAAACAGGCATTTGAATCCTATTCTAAAGCTTGCAATGGAAATGGCATTGAGTCATACCATATAGACCCAAATCTGTTTGATGCCCCGCTTATGCACATCAGAGCCCGAGATTTGCCTGCTGCATTGAACGAAAGCCTTGGCATAGCAACCGCTTTATTTGAGATGAGCGCCGATCAGCTGCAATGGGTGCAAGATAGGATGTCTTCCATAAAGGATAAAGTTGAAGAGGATGAAGCCGCAAAAGATATAGCTGAAAAGGATAAAAAAGTTAAAGCTGAACAAGCGGAATTTTTAGACCAATGGATGAGTCTATGTACACTTTGTGCAAGTCGAAAAGATCTTAAGCAGCTGTTCAAGGAAAATGACCCGCTCTTTAAGAGGTTGTTTGAGTTGTCCCCGACATTAGGGATTCGGATGATGCAAGATGTGATTGCCTCTTCTTTAGAAGCAAAGAATTTATTTGTGGAAAGATTGAAAGCTGAACTTTTAAATGAATCTTTAATACTGAAAAAAATTGCCGTTTTGCCGCGGGATCTGCGAATGGCTGTCTTGGAGGCTTTTCTCCGAGGTTGTCACGAGGGTCAAGCCGATCGGGTAAAGTATCTGCGAGAGAGGGTTTCCGATACCGTCCATGCTCTGCTGGTCTGCTTCATCCTGGCAGAATTTCCGATACAGGGCTCAGTTGTCGATTTAGTGCTGGATGCCATAGTGAAAGATCGAAGCTTCCGCGATGCTAAATATCAACAACCGCTTTTAGCTGCTTTGGTAGCCATCAATCAATCTTCTTTGTCAGATCTAGCAAAGATCAAGGTGCTTAAAGAAATATTTAACGTGAAAGATGAAGAAGAACCTGTCCAGGAGTTAAAGCTGATTGCCAAAAAAGATGCAAACGAACGTAATCAAAGCTTAAAGCTGATCACTGATATATTAAATTTCCAGGGCGAATCATACCTTGTCGAGGCTATTGATCTTGCTACTCTAAAAGCTACGCTAGAAAGACTGTTTATTGATAAATGTAAAGTTAAAGTGGATAATTTTGGAACATTGTATCAAAATTCCGTGGGCAAGTGGAGGAATAAGGATGCTTTGCTTACCTATGCAGGCAAACACGTTGGAAATCCCAAAGCCCTTCCCCATTTTCAACGTTTTCTCATGGGTGTCCTGCAAGGCAAGTTTTCTCAAATCCGTTATGATGTAGAAAACAATCCCCACCTCGAATATATCAAAAACAGGCATCCCAAGGTCTTTGAAGCTTGGCAGAAATCTGAATCCTTAACAGCAGAAGAGATAGCTTCCAAGGATGGTGTTAAAGAAATTTCCCTAGAAGCAAGAGTTGTCCAAAACTTAAAACAGGCAATAGAAAACCGTCATCTGGGTCATGAAAAGCAAGGCGAGCTGTTCCCTGTTGTTTCCTCATGCATTAGCGATTGGAATAAGCTAGATGAGCCTTTAAACTTGGCAAAAAAAAAGCTAATCTCCCTTTCCACCCACCCCCTTACACCAGAGCAAATCCAAGAGAAGCAACAACTGCAGCTGCAACAATACCTCTTAGAGCTTATAGTGGACCCTAGCAATCTGGAGAACAAGCTGAACCAATTAAAGGCCATCAAGATTAAAGAATTGGAAAAAGAATTATCTCAATTTTACAAAGATCTTGAGGATTGTGTGCAATGGCTGCATTCCTCTCGAAAATCTTCACCTGAAGAAATGAAGGTGATCGAAAGTGATGATCCTAATCACTTCTTGTTGATGGGCACGGAGGTCTTAAATAGTTGTCAAAATGTCAATGGCAGCCCCAGCTTGAACGTCGGGATACTCGGCTATGCTTTGGATGGAAAACACCGCTTAGCTCTAGTATGCGATTCCTCCGGCAAAATACTGGCTCGCTCGGTGCTGAGGCTCTTGATAGACATCAAAGGTAATCCAGTGCTGTTTCAGGAATTGACCTATGTCGCCGATGACAATCCTGAATACCCGAAGTTAATCGGGAAGATGGCGTTGAAAAAAGCAAAAATCTTAGATGTGCCTCTAATAGTTAGTCCCTCCGATTTTCAAAACGAATACAAGAAACAGTATCCCTATTCCGTAGAGGCCAAAGGCAAGCCGGTGCCGTTCGAATATGTGGATGCGTTGAGAGGAATAGAAAGTGGTCCCTACAAGATTACGAATGCGCTGCAAATCAATTATAAAAATCCCATAGGCTCTTAATGATAGAGGTGAATTTTTCATTTATATTTATATATAAGACTTGATTTAAAAATTAAATGTGTGATATAATTTATTTTAAATCATGTTTTTTATAATATTATGAGTAAATATTTAATAAACAGAAGGGATAATTAATGAATATTAGAGCCACAACTTTATCCCTGTGCTTACTGTGGGCACACGCCAACCATACATTTGCCTGGGAAAACACAGATGTTCAAGCCTCTCAAGTTGTGAAATCTTTCATGCAGGATGACCTAGGTTGTGCTATTACCAATGATGGCAAACCTTATTATGTGGGTGAATTAGGAGAATTATGGCTGTTTCCTAGCGATCATTTACCGATTGGTGCATCGCTAGATAATTTTCATATAGCGTTTTGGAATATTTTGAATAAAAATTATCTTTTTCACATCGAAAAAAGTATATCGTTTTGTACAGTCACACATTCCTGGAGGTCCAAATTCGCCTGAAGGTTGTGAAAAATTTTCCTTAGAAGCCATGAGGCAATTTGATGATTCAATGAGCATTGTTTTAATGGGCGATATGAATCAATCACCATCAGTTATTCATACAGCATTGGCAAAAGCAGCGGAAAAAATGAATTTATCTAGACAACCGTATCAACACTTGCCGATTGTATACCCAACACATATTAATACCAAGTTAGAAGCTTCGTGGATTGATAATATGTTTGTGTATTCCCCTGATGAGGGTGTGCAAATCTCTTCAACTATCAATCCAGATGATATTTGCAGCTCTCTTAGTTATATAGTAAATATGTTAATAAATTTTGTAAATAAGGAGTAATAAATGAATTTTATAAGAGCCATAACTTTATCCCTGTGCTTATTGTGGGCGCATGTAGACCCTGCATCTGCTTGGTCAAACAATGCGGTTCAAGCCTCTCAGGTCGCGACATCTTCCTGGCAAGAAGTCGTTGACTATGCTCGTCTAAACTTGCCTTTAGAGGGAACGTTAGTAATGAAAACAGACGGATTTATTTATTTAAAAGTCGATGATGAATATATCCATACTCTTTTTCCTATGTTGGGACTTGAAGCCGAAGGGTTCAAGGAGCCTCCTTATTTCCGCAGTGCTGAAGCCACAGGCGCCCATATTAGTGTCATATATGAAGATGAAAACGTTATCCCCGAAGAAATCGGCCAGAAATTTAGCTTTGAACTCGACCAGATTGTCATCGTTCAAGCTTCAAGAACTGCACAATATGCCGTGCTGCAGGTCACTTCTCCTGAATTGGAAATGCTGAGACAAAAATATGGCTTATCACCGAAGTTGCATGGGCATGAGTTCCACATTTCGATAGCGAAAAAAACGATTCGCTAACAGCTATTCTAAGACCCTGATAGCCATCAGGGTCTTAGTGCATGATGTAAGAAAAAGCATCTCCAAGTTGCAGATTCAGTTCTTTAGCGACAGCTATGGGTAAATTAGCCGTCGTGGGGCTTGTAAATTGCAGGGGACTAAGACAAGCTCTAAAATCCATTCTTTTGTTGCTGATAAGGTAAAGCGGGGAATCGATATGGTGCAAGGTAGCCCCCTCCATTAATGCTGTCTGACATCCTGCCACTGAGCGGATTTTTTGTGTTTCCGCTTTGATCACCGGACCGACGTCAAAGACGTCGTAAAGACCGCTAGGAGCAAATCCTTCCTCTTCCAACATTTTGAGAGCAGGGCAGGTGTTTTTATGCACTTTGCCAATAACTTCTTGAGCTTCTTTAGGCAGAAGCTCAACATAAATTGGGTATTTGGGGATGACGCAGGGCACAAAGTCAAGGCCAGCGTGTTCTCTGTCGATCAGTTCAGGGTAAGTTAGATTTAAAAATTTCCTGCCTACACAATCCCAAAATGCATTCTCACTGTTCTCGTTGAAATGTCCTCGCATTTCTGCGTATATTTCCCGTTCAAAATTTTCAGGAAAGGCTGCGATGAATAAAAATCGGCAGAATGAAAGCAATTTTCCCAACCCTTCTTTTCTAAAAGCAGGTGCAAGATAGAGAGAGCAAAGTTCTGAAGGGCCTTTTGAAATGGTGATAGCTTTCAATGTATGCATCTGTGGAGTGATGGGTAGAGTTCCATAGGGAGGTAAATCATGCTTTTCCAGTCTAAAATAGTATTTAGGCGCCTCTTCTCCAATTCTGGCAAAAATACCGCAGATGCCTCCTATTTGTTTAGTTTCTGTATTTTCGAGTACGAAGAGATAATAAGGATTTTTGGAGGGATGGCCGCTAAATGTTAACAAAGCATTCTGAAGGTATTCTCGCAATAACTCAGGATTTTTAGGCATGGTCAACATCCCTAGCTTGGCAGTGTAGGCCAGGTCGACGTAGGCTTGATAATCCGACAGCTGTATGGACCGAATCAAGAACATGATTTACTCTCTTGCTATAACGCAGGTTCCTTCAACAGGGTCTTTTCAATAATATGGATGGCGTTATCGATATCATCATAGGTGATGACCAATGTCGGTATAAGCATGCGAACTCTCCAAGGGTGCGATCCTGCGATGAAAG
>CAYMKI010000103.1:0-6379 GCA_964390695.1 uncultured bacterium | reverse complement strand
GTGATGAGGCCTTCATGGAACAAGTCCTGCACGAATTTAATGACTCGCTTTTCTTCTCCACCCCACGGTGTAAAAGCTATCATGCCGCCGATGCCGAAAGGGCCTTGAATTAAAGAGGGGTATTTATTGGAAAGCCTTTGCAGGTGATGGGCGAAGTAAGCGTGGATCTTTTCAATTTTTCCACTAGGACCAAAAAAATCTTCATGCAGAAACTTTTTGATGATCGTAGTCGATGTTTTAATGGCTGATGTACTGCCGGTAAATGTTTGGCTGAGGAGTCCTGGCTTGGATTTGAATTCATTACGGTATAGGGTTGCGCAAACTTGTGAGGCTTTTCCTATGGAGATGATGTCAGCAAATTCATCCAGCTGGAAGTGTTGAAATGCAAACAAGGAGGGTAGGCGTGCAAAGGTTTGTACTTCATCGATGTGGATGGCTATATTGTGTTCTTTCAAGACACGCATGATGGCTGTGAAAAAGTCCTTGGAGCCAGGGTAGAAGCCCCCTTCGCCGAGCACTAATTCAAAACTCATCAAAGCATATTCATGTGGATGCCTCCGCAAAAGCACCTTGATGGTATCGAGGGCGTTTTTAAGGCTTTCTTCAGGCGATGCTGAGTTGTAGAATGGAACATAATCGACAAATACATTTGAGGGCAACCCTTCACGAAAAGCCGGTTTGTCAGTGATCTGGCTCATCACCAAAGTGCGCCCGGCAAAATAATGGTCGAATGCAAGGATGCGGTTAGCCGGATGCTTTTTCTGAAATGCTAGCTTATAAGCATTTTCATTGGCCATGGCACCGGTAGTTGTTAAGAAACAGTGGTCTAGATTAGATGCTTTTAAGAGCAATTCTGTGAGTTCTAGCGTGTCCTTATTTTGCTGCAGGTGCCCCTCCATGACAGTATCACTAAGTGCTGCTTCCAAATTGCTGGTCATAATATCGGAATGGCTGTGTCCAAAGCAGTGGGGACCTATGCCTGTGATAAAATCATACTTGACACTGCCATCGAGAAGCTCTACAAGCGCACCGTTGCCAAAGCCGCTGCCTACAAAGGGATACCAAAGATGCGCGCCTCTTTGGTGATAAAAGGTGTTCAGCATATGCTGATACATCGGCTGGCGATGAGGATCCGGGCCTTTGATGCCCGTGAGTTTTTTTTGATGCCTTTTTAAGGCTTCTACAAGCTGCGATTTGGCTTGAAGGACCAGAGGGTCATTCATAAAATCTTCTGCCGCTAGTGGAGTGGCTTCGCTAAGTTTTCCTTTCTCTGTCATAACATTACTTGTTTGTTGTGGTTTGCAAAAATAAGAACAAACAACGTGGCCAATTGCGTTCTTTGTACTAAACTTGGCAAAAAGGCATACTCCTCTTCCGTGTGCAGGCCTCCCCCCACAATACCCATTGTATCTATATTCGGCAACCCTTCTGCATACAATCGCGATCCATCGCACACGCCTCCGCTGGAACGCGTCTGTATTTTGAGGTTGATTTCTGCTGCGGCCATGTGCAAAAGATTATATAGGGATTTTATTTGTTCATCATAGGGCTTAGGAGGAGCAGTGGTATCTTCGTGAAGAGATAACACTCCTCCATGATGGCGATTTATATCGTGGATGATGGAAGCCATTTCTGACTTGACTTTATCAAATTGATCTAAGGTCCAAGCTCTTACATTCAGCTTGCAGAAAGCTAAATCAGGCACCACATTCGCAGAACCTCCCCCTCTTATGCTGCCTACATTGACCGTGACGCCTTGTTCTTCTTGAGTTAGTTCAGAAGCTGCCAGGGCAAAATTGGCTAGTGGAACAATGGCATTACGACCCTCGAAAAAATCTCTTCCGGCATGTGCTAGGCGACCTTTCGACACGATTGTGAAATTGGCGGAGCCTTTTCTTTTATCCACGAGGGCACCATCGGAAAACGAAGGCTCAAAAATCAAACCTAAATGATTTCTTTGAGCTATACTTTTGAAAAGAAGATGTGAGGAAGGGGACCCAATTTCTTCGTCAGGATTGATCAGCACTTCCCAGCCTATGGTCCCTCTGTATGGGGTTAGTTCTAGCGCCTGTAAGGTATGCAGGAGAATCACCAATCCGCCCTTCATATCAGCTGCTCCGGGCCCGAACAGGGTGTCTGAGTGGATTTTTGCCGTCTGAAAAGGGGAAGATAAAGCATGCACGGTATCCATGTGGCCACCGAAAAAGATCTGTATCGGTGCTGAAGGATATTTTCGAATTTGCAAAGCTGTAGCAGAGGGAATCGTCTGCCATTCTCCGCTGAGACTTATAATATTTCTGGGAGCCAAGGGGAGTTCTGTAATATCTGCATCTAAGCAGTTAAATGCTTTTTTTAGGGCTATCGTCATAAGCTTCAGCCCTTCTAAATTTTCGCTGTGGGAATTGATATTGACCCATGAAGCCAGAAGAGACGTCATCGATGAATATTTTGCCGATATAGAATCCAAAAGCAGTCTTTGAGCCTTATCGGATAGATGTTGTCTGTTCATAAGCCATTCAATATTTTCAGGTTATCAGGTATATAGAATAGATAGGAGATTTTTGTTTTTTGGACAACTTATATATATTCTGGACTTTTGATAAGTCAGTACGCTTCGCGCACCAGAATCCTCCAAAAGAAGACACTTTAGCACAAATATATCACGCCTGAACAGGCCTGCATTTGTCAATTGAAATGCTAAGCGCCTTGGCCAAGTCACGACTTGGCCTGCGGCACTTATCCTTTCACTTGCCAAATTCGGCTAAGTTCAAGCGTGATTTAGGGGCGCAAGTTGGGTTTAAAATTTAAACGAAATTTTTTTACAAATCGTTGTGATAAGCACAAAGATATGTCAAAAGTCCAGTGTATTAACAAGAAGTATAATTACTATTTGACTTTTTAAAAAATTAACGATTCGTTAATGTGCACTTATGCCTAAACAGCACTAAAGTTTAGCTTAGCGAGGGTCTAAACTCTAATGGAGATGATGTGTATGGAATCATCTTAATCTTATGCGGACGCTTGCAGGCTGAATTTAGACGTATACTAGATCTTATATAAAACAGGAATTTGCATGCAATTTAACAATAAAAATCGCATTATCGAAGAGTTGGAAAAAAAACATGTTTGCTTTGTTTTGATTACATGCTCAGAAGAATCTGGACAGTTAAAAGCGGAAATGAACTATCTTGGTGATGCTGTTTTAGCCTCATACTTACTGCAGAAAGCTCAATCACATATAGAAGAGACAGAAACTCTGGAAGAAAGTTATGAGACAGGTTCAAAAATTTGCTACCTAAATTCTCTAGGTTGATTAAATGTTAGGCTTGTTATTTTCTGTAGGGTCAAACAAGTATATCATGGATTGTGACTCTATAGTAGAAATTATACCACGAGTCAATCAGTCAAAGTTCGCTTCTTTACCCCCATTGTTTGCTGGGTTATTGAATTATGGAGGAACTCCTATGCCTGTGATAGATTTAGCCAAACTTATTGAAAACCGCACCAGCTCTCAGTCTTTGCATACACGGATAGTTATTGTGAAATCTTTAGTCAGTAACATCCCAGCGACTATTGGACTTCTGTGTGAAAGAGCCACCCAAATCATAGAAATAGACGAATCTAATTTAAAATTTTCCTGCGTACACGCCACATCATTGTCATTTCTAGCGGGTATTGTCACATTAAACAAGGAAACATTCCAAATTTTTAACGTGGACGAATTTTTTCGAAAATATCAAGCCGATATAGGTATTAATGCCCATTCAGTGATTGCTGTTGAGGCCGCAGCTCCTGTTAAAAAAAATCACGAGTCCCATAATGCGGCAAAAGAGGATAGTCTAGGGGAAGTCAGCCCCGAAGAGGCAACTCCCCCTTGTGTAAAAGAGGATTTAGCGGAGGCTCCAGCTGCAGAGGTGAGATCATGAGCTCAGAAAGTAAGTACAAGACGCTGCCGGCAAATATTTTGTTAGAAAGAGCTGCAGATTCTGAATACTTAGATGAATGGACCTTGATCGTTCAAAAAGAAAAATCTACAGACCTGAGTCCTAAAGAATTGTCTGTGGTTATATTTCGCTTAAACCACGAGTGGTTTGCTCTTAATACAACCATATTTGTTGAAATAGCACCTTTAAAAAAAGGGCATGGCATCCCGCACTTATCAAATTCTGTGTGTTTGGGAATCGTAAATTTGAGAGGGCAAATCTTCACAACCATCTCCTTGCAAAATTATTTATCTCTGGAGTATCCACAAGAAGGTTTCATCAATAATCAAATCCAGACCTATCAACGTTTAGTTGCAGTCAAAAAAGAAGATATTAAGTTTACATTCCTTGTGGATGAAGTCTTTGGGGTGTATCATGTGGTTCAATGTGCAATACAAGATCCACCTGTAACCATATCTAGATCTCAAGACAATTTTCTTAAAGGAATTTTCAACTGGATGAATCATCGTGTAGGATTACTCGACGATTCGAAGATGTTTGATGAAATTCAGAGGAAAATGCGTGAACGAAAATAAATCGTTAACACCTTCAAAAAATGCTTTAGAAGTTGAAACATCATCTACTAAAGCTTCAAGTAGATCTACGCATGTTCTGTTGAATCCCGAAATCAAACAGTCACTACAAGAAAAAGACAAAGATCCTTTAAGCGATCCCACCCTTTATGATTTATTTGTTATTGAAGTTCAAAACGAGACAACTCTGCTATCAACAGGTTTGATTGATTTTGAAAAGAATGGAAAAAGCTCAGAAACTTTAGACAGCTTGATGCGCGCTGCTCATTCATTAAAAGGGGCTGCAAAAATAATGCATCTGGACCCTATGGTTCTTATCAGTCACGCCATTGAAGATTGCTTTGTAGCTGTACAAAAGAAACACCTGACCTTATCCTCGGAAGATATAGACACCCTACTCCATAGTATTGATTTCTTAGCAAAAATTGCTTCAATTCCTCAAATTAAGTTGAGAGATTGGCTTGAGCAAGAAAAAGGCACCTTCGAAAAAACTCTCGCACAAATTCGCGCTCAGCTACTGGACAGGTCTTCCTCTTCAAGTCTGCCAATGCCCAATCCACCTTCATCGAAAGAAACATCTTCAAAGCCAGGATCACCGCCAATAACTCCACAAATAGACCCTGTAAAAAATCGAGCCTTGCGAGTTACAGCAACTAATATGAATCGCCTCATGGGTCTAGCAGGGGAAGCATTAGTAGAATCTCGATGGCTGCAGCCTTTTAGTTCCTCGTTGGTAAAAATTAAAAAAAAATCTTACGGTTTAGCTTTAAGTCTTGATAGGTTGCGGGAAGGATTTTCAGAGTCTCATAAAACTAAAGAATATGTGGAAGATCAGCTTTTCAAACTTCAGCGAGAAATCAATGAATGCTGTTATGAGCTATCTGATCGCATGACTGAATTGGAAATGTTTATCCTAAGGCATTCTAGATTATCAGATAGGCTGTATAGAGAAGCTCTTGAACTGCGTATGCGCCCATTTTCAGATGTCGTAGAAGTATTTCCGCGAATTGTGAGAGATCTTAGCAAAGAATTGAATAAAAAAGCTAAGCTGGAGATAGTCGGTAAACACACTCTTGTCGATAGAGACATCTTAGAAATATTGGAGACGCCTATAAATCATTTAATCAAGAATGCTCTTGATCATGGTATAGAGTGTCCTGATGTGCGAGCGGCTGCAGGAAAACCTGCGGAAGGAACGCTGAAAATTGAAGCCATGCACCGCGCAGGAATGATGGTAATTCAAATCAGCGATGATGGACAAGGCATCGATATCGAAGAACTGCGAAAAGTTGTCGTTATGCGCAACTTGGTACAGTCTGATATTGCAGCCCAATTAACACCTGATGAATTACTCGAATTTGTTTTTCTTCCTGGGTTTTCCACCAAAACAAAACTAAGCGAAATTTCTGGCAGGGGATTTGGAATGAATGCCGTATCCAATATCATCAGAAGTGTTGGCGGCACCATACACGTGCACACCCTGCTTGGGAAGGGTACTACAATGGAGTTGGTTCTCCCTATAACATTATCCGTACTCCGTGCTTTGATCGTTGAAATTGATCAAGAGCCTTATGCTTTTCCCTTGGCCAAAATAGATCGGGCTTTATCCATTGATAAAGAGCAAATTCTGATCATTGAAAATAAGGAATATATTCAATTCGAAGGTCAAAATATAGGCCTTGTGATGGCTTCGCAACTTTTCGATCTTAAAAGCCGCGCAGTGAATTCCAAATATTTTCATGTCATTATCGTGAGCGACCGTTCTAGTACGTATGGGTTAATAGTAGATCAATTTCTAGGTGAAAAGGAAATTGTAGTGCAAGAATTTGATCCTTTACTGGGAAAAATCCCTAACATAAGTTC
>CAYMKI010000102.1:1166-11997 GCA_964390695.1 uncultured bacterium | reverse complement strand
CTACGAGTTTTTGCGATTTCTGCAGGCTTTGAAGTAAATCTTTAAGAGCATCTAGGATCGCGGCTTTATTGACATTGACCGGCAGGTTAGCTTGCATGATAGCAGCATGAATTTTACCTTCCAAATCATACGATCTTTTCAATAGATGTTGAGAGGCATGATCATGTGAAATATTAGGAATGCCAGGAAAACCCACCCCCCCTTGTGTGGCATTATATAGCTTGATCGAAGGATTTTCTTTGGCTATATTCGAAAACCATAGTGATTCAGCAATCCACTTCCAGAGTGTCAAAACAGGGTTTCCATAAATATCCGTTTTTTGGATCAATTCATCTGTAGCTGTCTTGGTGCCAAAAAAATCTTTTCTCTCATGCAGTGGGTGATTTAATATGCCAGGGCAATAAGACAACCCATTGGTGTAAGCCAAATCTACGCCAACTAAAATGATTGGGTTGCATCCCAGAGCTAGGGCTATGGATAAACTAAAATTGATGACATTATAGCCCTCTTGAATGGCATTAGCAGGCAACCCAAACTTCTGTTCAAAATAGGGTCCTATATCGTATCCTGTACTGCCGCTTAAATACAGATGAGGTCCATGTATGAATTCAACGGCTTTAGAGGACATTCTATTGCGGTAAAAATAGGGCACTTCATAAGCCTGATTCATAATCAAGCGCGTAAACTGGGCTATATTAGGATCGATCCCTACTCCAAAATGGGGTAACACTCCGTAGGCGTTAAGGCCATTCATAGCGGTGCCCCCTCCAAAAATCAGCGCCTTGTTTTTAGATGCCTCCACAAAAGCTGCCGACTGGCTCAAAGAAGGGCCGGCTCCGCAAATAATAGCCGGTATATCTTGAAATTTTCCCACTAAAGCATCGCCCGTATAAGCCTTGGGAAGAGATAATAAGTTGCGATAGTAATTTGAGCAAAAAATATAGCCATGATCAACAAATTCCAGGATAGAATCGCTCTTTAATTTCAAAATAAAAGCCGCGTTGGATTTACATATCTCTACGAAGGCTGGAATATGCTTTTCATAAATTGGCAGGGCGGTAAAGCGGTAGGCCTGAGAGCAAAATATAGACAAAGCGATATCGGCGCGCCCGTTTAAATCTACAGGAGCCAATGTCACCTGGGGGTCATTTAATATCTTACTCCCCTGCTCTGTTTGAAAAAGATGATAGATAATTTCTAGATCAGGTTCCAGAAAGACGATTTGATGGATAGAATTACCATGCAACCAATCTTTAGCAGCATCATAGAAATATCCTAAACCGACTCCCAAAATCACTAAGGCTTTTATGCCATTAAGATCCAAAGATTCAAACCATTGTTTTGCCTCATCTAGCGGGTTTTCATGCGCGTGGATGCAGCAACCGAGATCTATTATTTTTAGATTTAAGGAGTTATCATGATTTTGATGAAATTGGATGTTACGTGCATGCAGTGCTTTGAGCTTGGAAGCTTCTATTGGATAAAACAGTTTCCATCGATCGATATTTTTGGCAAGAAGCTCGGAGTCGCTTAGCATACATGTTTTCCAGATTA
This sequence comes from uncultured bacterium, assembly GCA_964390695.1. GTDB lineage: Bacteria > Chlamydiota > Chlamydiia > Chlamydiales > Parachlamydiaceae > CAWACC01. The sequence goes on along the minus strand of CAYMKI010000102.1, from coordinate 10,443 downwards.
ATCAGCGAATTATAGGGGTTTCCAATTTTTAACCCCGCCCATGGAGCGGAATTTGCCTTTTCTGGACTTCTTTTCTTTATCTGCTGCTGGAGGTTTATCGGTGAGTTTGGTATCGGAAAGCTTAGCAGCTTCGGCTGCTTTACTTAAGTTTTTAGAAGCCGCTTGTGCGTGATTTCTGAGCTATTCGGCGCGAAGCAGTAGCTGTCTTTGCTCTTCAGAGATTTGTTCATTTTTTGTATCAGTCATCATCATTTGAAGGGTATAAGTAGACAGCTGGGATTCATCCACAAAAGGCTGATTGATTTTTTGGAATTCTTTGATTTGCTGCTCGACGGCATCTAGCTTGGCCATGATCTCGGCGTCTTTTTTAGGGTCGGTGGGCTTATTGGCGTTATCAAAGGCATATTGAAGGATTTCAGCTGCCTTATCTAAAGCCTTATGCAACGGATTCTTTTCCATAAAATCCCCTTTTCTTTATAATCAAAATTTTATCATGAATACCATAATCATGCAATCCTATGAAAATTAAACTTGCTCACCAATCCGATGTCCCTGAAGGTCAATCTATTTGTGTAAATTCTCCAAAGGGGTCTTCTATCGCTCTTTTTAAGCTTAAGGACGAAATCTATGCTCTGCGAAATGCCTGTCCTCATATGGGAGGTCCTCTTTCACAGGGAGAGTTGGAGGGGTGTACCGTAACCTGTCCATGGCATGGATGGCAATTTGATTTCAGAACGGGAAATTGTCAGAATATGCCCGGGGAGAAAGCAATTACAATTCCCATAGAGATAAAGGATGGCTATATTTATATGGATGAAGAATAGAAATTAAAAACCCAATAGACTCTAATTACGCCCTAATGTAGCCCGATTGAAGTATGTTGGGTTTTAACCTAATTTGTGATCCTAAATTATCATGAGCTTTAAGGATTTATTATGACGGTTTTAATGTTCTTTCTAGGATTAGGCGCCCTAATTTTGGGGGCCGAACTACTCGTGCGCAATGCATCACGTTTAGGATTATCTGCTGGAATTTCTCCCCTGATAGTGGGTTTGACTATTGTATCATTTGGTACCAGTTCACCGGAATTAGCTGTAAGTGTAACAGCGGCATTGACGGATCACCCAGATGTCATCATAGGCACTTGCGTAGGAAGCACTATATTTAATATTCTTGTTATTTTGGGGATATCAGCAGTCATAGCCCCCCTTGTTGTCTCTCAACAACTGATATGGTACGAGGTGCCTATCATGATAGGAGTTCACTTAGTTCTCTTAATTTTGTGCTTAGATGGTAAAATTGACAAAATTGATGCTTTAATATTATTAGGGGGAATAGTTGCATACACGATCTATGCAATTAGAAATGGTCTAAAGGAAACTCAAGAAATTAAAACGGAATATGCCAAAGCCTTTCCAACAAAATTAACTAAAGTCAAGTCCCTCGCAATTTGCAGGCAGTTAATATTTATTGCAATAGGGTTAGTGATTTGCGTTTTAGGAGCAAGGTGGCTATTAGATAGTACTGTGATCATGGCTAGAGCCCTAGGATTTAGTGAATTGGTTATAGCGATTCTTATTTTAGCATCGGGCACTTCATTTCCTGAGGTGGCAACCTCTGTTATAGCCACTATTCGAGGGGAAAAAGACATTGCAATTGGAAATGTAATTGGAAGCAACATTTTCAACATTCTTGGGATAATTGGTTTTGCTGGTCTTATTGCCCCTAATGGAATAGTCGTAGCACCCGCTGTGTTGAATTTTGATTTACCTATTGCAATAGCTGCAAGTGTAGCTTGTTTACCTATTTTTTTTACCGGTCATAATATATCTCGTTGGGAGGGTTTTTTGTTTTTGGGTTATTATGTTGTTTACTGTGCATATTTAATTTTACAGTCTAAAAACCATGACTCTTTACCCATTTTGAGTTCAGTCATGTTGTGGTTTGTCATACCGTTTACATTATTGACTTTTTTTGTCATAACGGCAAGGAAGTTATCAAAGGGCCGCCTCAGATAATACCTTTGGATCTTATATAATCCCCTTGGACGGTGTAGCTTATAAATAATTGAATTTTAAATCAAAAAATTGTACAATTTATATTCCTTTAATTATTAGGACTTATCTTATGAATAATATCGCCATTGTAGGTGCAGGGCCGGTGGGATTGGCCGAAGCCTGCTTGTTGAAAGCTATGAATCCCCACGCATCCATAAGCGTATACGAAAAGAGAGGCAGGAACCCCGCATGCAACGCCCCATCCAACGGACGCTCTCATGGCCTAGTTATTGCTCCGGATTCTGTTTCTGCCATGCAGCACAGTCTTCAAAAAGCTCTCTGCGCGGGAAGTGCTAATAGGACTTGGGCGAAAGAAGTCGATTCCATACTTCAAAAATTTAAAGATAAGAAGTTTGTCTCAACCAAGCAAATCGAAAGCGATTTGGCGCAGCAAGCTTCCAAGATGGGTGTTCAATTTTTTTACAATGCTTCGGTGAATACGAAAGAGGATCTCGAAAAAATAAAGGACTCTGTGATCATTGCCGCCGATGGCGCGCATAGCAGGGTGAGAGACTTGGCCATAACCGCTGAAAAGGTGCATGAAAAAACCTATCAGTATCTAGTAGAATTGAAATTCAGAACTCCACATAAAGCCCATCAACCTCATGATGATTTAAAAATATCTTCTAAAGTAGCTTCAACCGAGCAGGTTATTTCCATCGGCCATCAAGGCAAAACCCCCAACGACAGCGGATATGTTGAAGCGACGGAGTTGATTTTGGTGAATGAGCAAATTCACAACCTCCTGCTACAAAAAGATGCCAAGGGCAAGATAATCAAAGGAAATCACGCTCATCCATGGAAACGAGAGGAACTTCAACATTTTGGTTATAAAAATCCTAAAATTGATAAAATCTACCGCGTGTTTGAAAGAAAGCTTAATGGCCGAGAACCCATTGACTACAAAGTGACTACCCTTCCTTTATCAGTGTACCGGAGTAAAAATGTAGTGAGTATTTGTGATAACAAAATTTTTACAGCAGTGGGAGATGCTAGCTCGGGCTTGATATTGTACAGAGGGTTGAACAAAGGGTGGATAGAAGCAGCTTATCTAGCAGATTCAATTTCTTCCTATCTAAAGAATGAGACTATACATCATGCAATTTCTGCTGAAGCAGGTATTCCCAAAGAATTTACACGATATCAAAACAAGGCTCAGCATTTATTTGCTAGAGAAAAATTTGTGGTTGAATTAAAAGATTTGCTTATTAAAATTGGTCAGTTATTTTTAAAGATTATTTTCACACCATTCATTGCAATATTCGGAGACCGCTACAAACACAATCGTAAAGATATCAATACAGGTTTGACAAGAACAATCTTGATGCAATAATTAAATATTTTGGTTTGCATTGTCTACTTTGAGTTAAAAATCTTTTTTTTGTTGATTTAATTCTTTTAATTTATTATTATTGAAGTACATCATAGTTTCGCAACTATAATTTATGCGAACTTTTATAAAAGGAGTTATTTATTATGATGAAAAATTGTTTATACATGATTGCTGCTTTTGGTTTAATTACAAATGCATCTTATGCAAACGAGCCTGAAACAGCTCCTGCTGTTGAACAGCAAGAAGTGAAGAAAGCTGAGGCTGCTCAAGAGTCTCAATTAGCTACTTTGTCTGTAACTGTTGAAGAAGAAAAAAAAGAAGTCAAAGAAGAAGCTAAAGAAGAGAAGTTAGCTGTTGCTCCAGTTAGTTCTAAAGACATCGAGGAAGATCAGGAATCCGAAGAAGCCGAGCAAGCTGAAGCTATTCTAGCTGATGCACAAGCCACTGCTGAACAAGACGAAGAAGAATCTAAAAAAGAAAAGGTTGAGACACTGCTCGCCGGCTGCGCCAATGGCAAATGTCCATACGCCAACATCAACGATGATGAGACTACCACTTACGACGGACGAAGTGGTGCTACAAAGCCTCACAAGGCATAATTTCACATCTGTTGTATAGTACTTAAGTACTTGCAAAAAAATACAGTCCTAGGCTTAAATCTAGGGCTGTATTTTTTTTATCTTCCAGTAAGGGCTATTTTGGCTCCATGAGCCCATAATTTAAGATAGCGAGCAATGTCTTTTTGTACAAAAAGCCAGCGGATCAGATAAGCCCATCCAAAGTGGGTGCATATAATTCTTCCCGTTTCTGTAAAATGCCTAATGATCATAGATTTCGAAATCCAGCGCATATCGTAATCAGTCATCACATTGGACATACCTACATGAGTAAGATCCTTACAAGAACAGAAGCGACACAATATATCAAATCCACCTCGCAGTTGCAAACGTTCATCAAACGATCCTAACTTAGAAAAAATAGTGGTTTTAAACCAACAAGACTGTAAACTCGTAGGCTGTTGCCCTCGTCTAAGCAGACTCAAATCGAGGGATCTGAATAGTATTTTGACTTCGCTCCTGCCGTCGCGTAGAAGAGTTCCACAATAGGCTAGATCTGGTTTCTGGTGGCTTAATACCTTCGCCATGACTTGCTTCAAAGTTTCTTTGCAGATATAAAAATCACCCGGAAATAAAAAATTTACATATTCCCCTTGAGCCAGTGTTATGCCTTTATTTAATAATGCATAGCGCTCTGCTTGAGCCTCGTAGTGCAAGAAGATGCGATCTCCTCGATACCTCTTGACAATCTCCAGCGTTCTATCTTGCGACCCCCCGTCCATGATAAGGACTTCAAGTTCAGGATAGTTTTGGCTTAGGATACTATCTAAAGTCAATGAGATCGCTTGGGCGCAGTTATAGGTAGGGATGATAATCGATACTTTAGGGTACTGATAATCGTGATATTGATTTTGATAGGAAGCTGATTGCTCCAAAAAACGCCTCGCAAAAGACGTGCATTCACTCATTCAAGGCTCCTTATTCAAAATGCATACTTTTCGCTATAACGCTGCTTTATCAGACGTTAGGATCTGTTCTGCCTCGTTATCGGATATAATTTTATCAAAAGTAGAGTGTTTCCATTGAACATCCGCAATATCGGGTCTGAAATTCGCTACACGTTCATCGCCGATAGCATACCGCAGTCCGATAAACTCTATACCTTTAGCTTCGACAGGCTGTTCAACATCGGCTAGGTGCGTCGCTTTATCGTTAATAAATACTACATGACTAGGATGATAGTCAATAATATCCAGCAGCTTAAGCAGAGCGTCACCTTTCGGGGTGCCTGAAGTGAACAGTATGCCTTTTCGATATAGCACGCCATGCTGATTGATGAAAAACACGTCGTCTTCAGAGGGGGCTGTTGTAGTTAAATCTATGCCCAAGCTGTTGAGTTGCTGTACAGTGCGAGTAGCTAGAGCCAAACCTTGCGTGGTCAATCCCATAATGACGATGTTTTGTTTTTGCATCTCTGAAATGATCTTCTCAGTCCCCTCTTCGACGATTTTAACCCCGGTAAGGTGTCGGATAGCTTCCCATTCTGAGATAGCTTTTTCCAGGGCTTGAATGGAAGATAAGCCGGCTTCTCGGTGCAGTTGTTTGCGGTAAAGAAACCAGCAATCGTTGCCCAGGGTTTGAACAGGTAATAAAAGGGTATCATCGATATCCAAAATCACAAGCGTATCCGGTTTGACGTATTGGGTAATGTCTCCGAAGTGCTGAGTCTCTATGATCTTTCCATAAAGAGAAGTGCTGACTAAAGCCAAAAACAATTGAGAATAGTAATATAGTTTTTTCATTTGAGATCCTTTGTATTGGGGTGGTTAATAACGTCTGATAATCATTAAAAAAGGCTATCTGGTTTGATTCAGATTTAGGGAAATTTTGGGTGGATGCTTTTTTATGTCTTCAAATTGCCGCACCAGTTCTAAGGCTTCATCATCCGAGCATGTCCCACTCTGTATCTTGACTTTGATCTGCTCGCGCTTTTGCATCCAGTTGCGATCTAAAATCTTTTGCATGGAAGCCATGAACTGTTCTTCCGCTTTGTCTGCGTTGATTTTTTTGCTGAAAAACAATTTAAACCACGCATGAGAATCTTCAGAGGTCATCTGATTGGCCAAAGCCGCCAAATCCGTGGAAAGCCCTTTGAGGAATTGCTCGAGCAAGGTCTGATAAAACTGACGACAAATGGGGTCGACCAAAGCATCAGCGGAGATGTTGGCTTGCGCCCAAGAGGTAAATTCGGGCTTTGACTTGGCGCAAACATACAGCCAACGTAAAAAATCGGTTTCCAAAATCTGATCCGCATTTATATCTTGGAGTGTGAGCATCGCGGCTTTTTTTATGTAAGTATTCGGAGAATGAAAGCTTTCCATGCCCAGCAAATTTTCGGGTATATTTAACAACAAAGCCAGCTTTTTGAGACTCTCATGGATGATGACAGGTTGGTTCCAGCTTTGAATCTTTTGTGATAATACGCGCAGCAACTCATTCTTGCCGGTCGGTGTTTGGGTATTGATTTTTTGAGATTCGTGACGGACAAGAAAGTTCAAAAAATCTTGGGCATTAACTAATAGCTCTCTAAAGGCTTCAGGACCTTTTTCCTTGAGGAAAGCATCAGGATCGCATCCCTTGGGTAATTCGGCAACTTTGACTTCAACACCCTCTCTGAGAAAGAAATCTCCGATTTTGGAAGCAGCTTCCTGTCCAGCCGTATCGGGGTCTAGAGCCAGATATACTAATTGGACACCCAGTCGTATGAGTTCTTTGGCATGCCCCTCACCGAAGGCTGTGCCTTGCCCGGCGACGGTGAAGTTAAATCCTGATTGAATCAATCTAAGGGCATCAATTTGCCCTTCGACGATGATAGCTGTGCGCTCTTTAGCGATGCGCTTTCGGCTATAGTTTAGCCCAAATAAGACTTTAGATTTCTTAAACAGGGGCGTTTCGGGAGTATTGACATACTTGCCGCCGCTAGTCTCTTCTTTGTATTTGCGCGCAGAGAATCCAATAACGGCTCCGGACGGATCCTGGATGGGAAACGTGATGCGATCGTAGAAAAAATCTCGCCAGCCGCCATCATTTCCGGGTTGGATTAATCCAGCGTCAGCAAGCGTTTGATCTTTCACGAATTTGGCATGCATGACCTTACGCAGTAATCCTCCCTTTTTGGGAGCCAAGCCAATTTGAAACTGCAGTATAAATGGCAAGTCCAAGCCTCGGCTGAGCAGATATGCAAGAGCTTGCTGTCCCTCGTCGGTATGCAGCAGCATAAAATGATAAAACTCTGAGGCATAGTTCAGGGCGGTTTTTAAGTCGTTTTTGTTGGCGCCGCCGGAATTTTGATTTTCCGCATAGTCTAGATTGATTTGAAATCGCTGTGCTAACGTTTCTACAGCATCTACAAAGGTCATTTTTTGATGGGACATCAAAAACGCTATGGCGTCTCCATGTGCACCACAACCGAAGCAATGGTAGTGAGAATCACCTTTCTGCACCATAAAGGATGGGGATTTTTCATCATGAAAAGGGCACAGCGCCTTGTAGCTGGCGCCGGCCTTTTTAAGATCCAGGTATGAAGACAAGACCTCTACGAGGTCTATCTTCTGTCTGACAGATTCTAAGGATTCTTGTGTAAATATAGGCATATGAATGCTGCTAGTTACGATGCCCCTACGATAGCTTCAGTAGGCATATTCGTTGTAGGCGTCTGAGAGGTTGTTCCTTCCAAAATGATTGGATTAACATTTTGAGCTACCTCGTTTGCTGAGTCTTTAGCAGATGTCTTCTCAACGGATACGGCGTCAGGAACCTTTTGTGTAGCTGCAGGCACTTGGTCATTACCCTTTGATTTTTCAGAAGAATCTCCAAAAAACTTATTGGCTAAAATCGGACAGCATTGCATGCAGCCTATACCTACTCCTGCAATTGCTATTCCTACTAGTAAAGAAAATGCCAGTTGAGAAACGCCTAAAGCTAAAACGGCTAAAGGAGACAAGCCCAAACCAACGATCGAGATCGAAGTAGCTAAGCCTACGCCTGCGCCTTGTGAGATAATTTTTTTAGTTTCTTCTTGCATATTTTTAGCAAAAATGTTCAAAGCCATTTTGGTGATATCCGCTGCTAATGCATAAGTCAAACCGTGAATCGCTCCAAAAACCGGGTTAATAGTGGTGAATATAGCAGCGCTTGCATAGCCAATAGCACCGGAAGCTGCTACTTCCCCAGCGATGACAGCGATATTATTTAAAGAACATACAGATTTAATACTATTCATAGATTTCCCTTTTAAAGTGAATTGGTAATTGTCTAACTATGATTCTACACTCAAATAAATAGGTCGTTAAATTTTGTTGCCGGCGAATCCTATGGCAGCTACGCCACAACCGCAAAGCAAGGTAAGCATACTAAAAACAAGCTTGGCTGCTAATATGGAAATAAATAATCCCAGTGCTACAGCTGGCGTCAAAGTCGTTCCCGCCACGATCGCAACCACAGCAGCTCCGCCTAGTATCCCGGCACCACTTGAGATAATATCTTTTGCAGGAGAAGTCCAGTTTGCTTTTGACAGCACTTCATGTGCCACAGAAGAGATAATCGAACTTGTGACCCCGAATATTGCCCCTACCAAGGGATTTATAGTTGTAAATAATGCGGCACCGGCATATCCAAAAACCGCCTCAGTAGCCATAGATCCTATTCCCCTTCCTATATTTGCGCTCATATAAAATAATCTCCCACATTAATATAATTTATAAATTCGTCCCTGCTTCATAAGCTTCATGGACAGGTTGTGATTTTAGGCAATTCGCACATTCTAGTCAATGTACAATAATAAACTTTTTAAATAATCCCCTTCCGGCTGGCTAAGGTTTAATGCATGGTCGGGCGCTTGAAGATGAGACGATATAATTCTTACCCGGCGCTTTGCTTCAGAAGCTGCTTGAAAGACGACCTGTTTGAATAACTGCAAATCAACGTGATAGGAACAAGAGCAGGTCAAAAGAAAAGACTGTGACGGCATCTTTTGCAGCGCCAAGCGATTGATGTCTTTATACCCGCGGCACGCTTGGTTGACATCGCGTTGTTTTTTGGCAAAGGCCGGCGGGTCCAAGATGATTAAGTTATAATCTAGAGGATTTTCCCTTAACCACTTAAAAACATCCGCTTCAATGCATGTGTAGTTATCACCGTTAAAACCATTTAAAGCTAAATTATTTTTTGCCATGATAATAGCCTTTTCGGAGATATCTAGAGAGGTCACGCTGTCAGCTTTTCCCGCTGCAGCATAGACGCTAAAACCTCCTGTATACGAGAAGCAATTC
>CAYMKI010000102.1:0-1156 GCA_964390695.1 uncultured bacterium | reverse complement strand
TTCAACACTTTTCTGCCTTCTGCAAGTTTTTTTACATAGGCGCGCATTTCTCTTTGATCTAAAAAGAAGCCGGTTTTTTGTCCTTCTATCAATGAAACAAGGAATCGATGACCGTTTTCTTTTATTTCTATTTCATCGCAATTCGCTTGGCTATGAAATTGCTGTACAGGAGGCAATCCCTCTTCCTTACGACTGGGAAGAATGGATTTTTCATACACTATTTTTTCCGGTGTTAGTTCTCTCAAAATCTCTATAAGATAAGGTCTGAGTTTATCCATGCCAAGAGTGGTTATTTGAAGTACAATAGCATCGGCGTATTTATCAACGATCAAGCCAGGTAAAAAATCTCCTTCTCCATTAATTAGACGAAAAGCATTCGTAACCTGAGAGTCAAAAAGTTGTTTGCGCAGTTCGATAGCTTTTGCTACATTCTCCTTTAAGGTGACTAAAGGATCTTGAGGAGTAAAAGCGAGCATTCTACCGGCGATGGAAGTTTTAGAGTTGAAATACCCCCACCCCAAAAATTCACCTTTTGAAGATTGTACGGATAAAATATCCCCATCTTCAAATGAGGGCATCGATTGAATAGCTCCTGAAAAAATCCAGTGATGCCTATTTAAGAGTGCCTTTTCCTTGCCCGGTTTTAAAATCACAGGCTCCTTATTAAGCATTGATATCATTCCTTTGAGGTCTTATGGATAAAACAAAGAAAATAACACAGGTAATACAACAAGCGCAACGCCTTTTTCATGGTATCCGTTTCGATGTCTATGGATTAGAGGTTGCATCCAGATCAGGAAACCGATTTAAAAAGGAGTTTATCGCACATCCCGGTTCTGTCGTGATTCTGCCATTTCTTGACGAATCGCATGTGGTCTTAATTCAGAATAGGCGTATTGCTGTCAACGATGTATTGTGGGAACTCCCTGCCGGTACTCTGGAATTTAACGAGCCTCCTGAAAAAACAGCCTCCAGGGAACTTCTAGAAGAGACTGGATATGATGCTAATTACTGGAAATTTTTGATGGAATTTTATACATCACCCGGAATTTCCAATGAAATCATCTATGCCTACGCCGCCTATGACTTAACCTACAAGGGACAAGCCCTGGAAGAGTCTGAGGATATACAGGTGTCGATTAAATCATGCACGGAA
>CAYMKI010000101.1:0-12052 GCA_964390695.1 uncultured bacterium | reverse complement strand
ATGTTGTCTTGAATGATTTCACGGTACCATTCTAAAGAGCATAGCAACTTGACAAGGCGCAGATTGACCCGGTTCTGCGGAGTTTCCGGTATTTCATGCACTATATGGCGGGTGATTTTCTTTCCCTCAAAGTCAAAGAGCTGTTCTTGCGAAAAATCAGGCAAAAGCTTTTTAAACAGTTTTGGAGGTAACGCATCTATTTGCTGAGGGCTGCGCGTACCGGCGTAGCCAGCAAAGAAACCTTCCTGCATATGCGAATTCCAGGCTTTGCAGACCTGAAAAGCTGCACCCAAGGCAGCATGATCAAGTTGATAAAAAATTAATGATTGAACCTCGTTAGGTATTTGTTGCATAGATCCTCATTTGAATAAATTAGTAACTCACTTAACGCAATAAAGGGACAGATGAGCCTACTAAAATAGTAAATTTCAATAGTTAAAGTCTAAAAGGCTACCGATCTGTACTACTCTATCATCAGCCCAAAGGGCTGGAACGTAATAGCCCAGGGCATCGCCCTGGGAGCGGATCAATTATGTATAGCACCCTGTAAGGGTGCTACAACTCCATATAAATATTTCAACTATTATGTGGCAGCCCTTCAGGCTGCGATACTTTATCCATGCCTACCCAGGGCGCCGCCCTGGGCTATTACGTTCCAGCCCCTTGGGCTGGTGAGTGGGTTGTCAAAAAAAAAATATACAATTTATAGAGGCTTAAGGTTTGGCAAGCATTCACCAAGGACATCTCTGGTATAATAGATGCATAACCATATTGGAGCCTGTATGGTTGATACATGACTAGACTCCCTTATTTTTGCTATTATACCTTGTCTCTATCTCTTTGGCTAAACTCCTCACCGAGTCATCGTTAGAAAAAATCATAACGTTTACTTTAACGACTTTGGACTTATGTAGGCATACTTCAAAGCTCTTTAAGGCTTCGCACGTGATGTCAGAGTTGAACTCAGAATGTATTACCAATTCACCGATAGGTATGCATGCCGTGAAAAGCCATTTGCCCAAGCTATCCAATTTTTTAGTGTTCAAAGACATCAATTTAAATTCGTTAAATCCCTCAAGCCATAGACCATTTGCTACCGTATCCTCAACATCAGCATCCGCAATGAAAGCTTGATTCGTAGGTGTCATCCCCGGATAAACCTTTAGGTTTGGCATACCCTCTGTGGACTGCACTTGCAAATCGAGAGCTGCATGGGACGATGTTACTTGACATTTAGCTGTTAAGGTATCAAATAAATTTATAAACAGATGCGTAGGTAAATAAAACCATCCCGCTCTAGATTGAGGACTTATAAAATGGGTAAACCGATAGCGGCTGAACACAGCCTGATACAGGCGATCTCTGGCTTGAGAATCTATACATTTGAGACCTACATCATCATAAGCACACAGCTTATCGATAGCATCAAAAGGCGAATTCGAATTGAAATTTATTATCCATTCGTTCTTCTTGATGAGTGTAAAATTTTTATCAAGCTCGTAGTCTGCCGAACTTACTGTTTTACCTCCGTTATCTCTTAAATAGTCAGAATTACCTAGCATAAAAAGATGAATATAGGACTGGCTCTCCATAAATTGTGAAGTATGGTTGGGCCGACGATAATACCATTTATCAATGCATTTTTGTATGTTGTCTTGAATGATTTCACGGTACCATTCTAAAGAGCATAGCAACTTGACAAGGCGCAGATTGACCCGGTTCTGCGGAGTTTCCGGTATTTCATGCACTATATGGCGGGTGATTTTCTTTCCCTCAAAGTCAAAGAGCTGTTCTTGCGAAAAATCAGGCAAAAGCTTTTTAAACAGTTTTGGAGGTAACGCATCTATTTGCTGAGGGCTGCGCGTACCGGCGTAGCCAGCAAAGAAACCTTCCTGCATATGCGAATTCCAGGCTTTGCAGACCTGAAAAGCTGCACCCAAGGCAGCATGATCAAGTTGATAAAAAATTAATGATTGAACCTCGTTAGGTATTTGTTGCATAGATCCTCATTTGAATAAATTAGTAACTCACTTAACGCAATAAAGGGACAGATGAGCCTACTAAAATAGTAAATTTCAATAGTTAAAGTCTAAAAGGCTACCGATCTGTACTACTCTATCATCAGCCCAAAGGGCTGGTGAGTGGGTTGTCAAAAAAAAAAAATATACAATTTATAGAGGCTTAAGGTTTGGCAAGCATTCACCAAGGACATCTCTGGTATAATAGATGCATAACCATATTGGAGCCTGTATGGTTAATACATGATTAGACTCCCTTATTTTTGTTATTAAACCTTGTCTCTATCTCTTTGGCTAAATTCCGCACAGAATCCTCGCTAGATAAAATCATAAAGTCTACTTTAAGGACTCTGGACTTATCTAGGCATACTTCAAAACGCTTTAAGGCTTCGCATGTGATGTCACTGTCATATGGAGCATGTAATCTCAGTTCACCGATAGGAATGGATGCCATGGAAATCCATTTGCCCAAACTGTCCAATTTTTTGGTGTTCATACACATCAATCTCAAATTGTTAAATCCATCACGAAATAGACAATTTGCTAGCGTATCCTGATCATCTGTATCAACAATGAAAGCTTGATCCGTAGGTTTCATCCCCGGATAAACCTTCAAGTTAGATAGACTCTCGGATGGATGCATCTGCGAATCAAATACTGCTTGACATTTTGTTGTCAAGGCATCAAATAAATTTGTAAACAGATGCGTCGGTAAATAAAACCAACCTCGGACTGCTTCATGGTTTATGAAATGGGTAAAGTGATAGCGGCTGAATACGGCTAGGTACAAACGATCTCTCGCTTGAGAATCTATACATTGTAAACCCACATCATCATAAGCACACAGCTTGTTCATAGCATCAAAAAACCAGTTCGAATTATTATAAATAAATATTTCGTTCTTGTTGACAATTTTAATATCTTTATTTTCTTCGTAGTCTTCCGGAGTTACTGTTTTACCTCCTTCTTCATTTAAGTAATCAGATCTACCTATTATAAAAAGATGAATATAGGACTGGCTTTCTATAAATTGTGTCGCGCAATTGGGTCGATTTCTACACAATTGTTGAATGCATTTTTGAATGTTGTCTTGAATGATTTCACGGTACCATTCTAAAGAGCATAGCAACTTGACAAGGCGCAGATTGACCCGGTTCTGCGGAGTTTCCGGTATTTCATGCACTATATGGCGGGTGATTTTCTTTCCCTCAAAGTCAAAGAGCTGTTCTTGCGAAAAATCAGGCAAAAGCTTTTTAAACAGTTTTGGAGGTAACGCATCTATTTGCTGAGGGCTGCGCGTACCGGCGTAGCCAGCAAAGAAACCTTCCTGCATATGCGAATTCCAGGCTTTGCAGACCTGAAAAGCTGCGCCTAAGGTAGTAGGATCAAATTGATAAAAAATTAAAGTTTGAACTTCGCTAGGTATTTGTTGCATAGATCCTCTTTTGTATAAAATAGTAACTCACTTTACGCTATAAATGGATAGATGAGCAAATGAGAGATTTTGATTAGGTCCAAATCCAAATTTTCAGATTGCTTAGGTATACTTTGAGCTGGCATTTTATCATATGCACGGCTTAATCACAATTCATTCTTATTGAACCTTTTCAAATTAGCTACAGATAGATATTTGCAGAATAAATCAATCGTTTAGATGGAGCACATTAATTCCAATTAACTTGGGACATCTCCAATGTAATAGATGCATAACCAAATTGTTGCCTGTAAGGTTCATACATGACTAGACTCCCTTATTTTTGCTATTATACCTTGTTTCTATCTGTTCGGCTAAATAACTCACGCTGTCATCAATAGAAGAAATTAAATAGTTTATTTTAAAAACTTTGGACTTTTTTAGACATGTTTCAAAATGCTGTAAGGCTTCGCATGTGATGTCACATTCACAAGAAGAATGTATCGTCAATTTGCCAATTGGTATGAGTGCTGTGGCAAGCCATTTGCCAAAACTTTCCAATTTTTTGGTGTTCATGTGCATCAATTTTAAGATATTAAATCCCTCCCGATATAGACAATTTTCTAACATAACTTGATCATCTGCATCAGCAATGAAAGCTTGATTCGTAGGTATCATACCCGGATAAACCTTCAAGATTGACAGGCTCTCGGATAGATGCATCTGCGAATAGTAAATTTCAATAGTTACAGTCTAAAGGGCTACCTATCTTTACTACCCTATCATCAGCCCAAAGGGCTGGTGATAGGGTAGTACAAGATAAATACAAATAATACAGGCTCAAGATTTGGCACGTATCTACCCAGATTTGAAGTGATGATTTTGATTCTTTTTTTAGGTAAAAAATCACACGTTTGTAAGCCGCTTTAGCAACAAAAGCATGTAGCCACTGGCATGAACCAGTGGAAACCATAGCTCATGAGATAAATCCGTATACGGCAACAGATACGCATTATCATTTTTTGCGGCTTTTGGATCTACTCTAAAACTCCCTGTCACTTTTCATTGCGCTATAAAGTCAGAAATCTAAGGAACCACAAAGAACACAAAGGAGGCAAAACTCAATGAATACAATTCAGGCTTGCAGTTTAAATCCCCTCTGTGCTCTCTGTGAGCTATGTGGTTTATATTATGTGCTGGCCTTACCAGTTAAGCTTGAATCTGTCACGGCGTGTTTCAAAATGGGATGTTTAGCGGCATAGGTGTCATCCAGCCGATGCACGACCTGCTGATGCGGGGCGGCTTTGACAAAGGCAGGGTCCGCCTGGATCTCTTTAACTATCGTTCTCAATATCTCCACAAAAGCATCAAGGGTATCTTTCGATTCACATTCCGTGGGCTCGATCAACATGCATTCTTTAATAATCAAAGGAAAATACACCGTAGGCGCATAAACGCCGAAGTCTAAAAGCCTCTTAGCAATATCCAAAGCACGTATTCCGAGCGACAAGAAGTTGTCCGCCTGGACGACGAATTCATGCATGCAGGGCTGAGCATAAGGCACAGTGAGCAACTCGCTGATCTTTTTCTTCAGGTAATTGGCATTGAGCACTGCCATCTCCGCAACCTTTTGGAGGCCATAGTGGCCATGCAAAATCGTATATAAATATGCCCGCAAGTATATCCCGAAATTTCCATAAAAAGAGGCCACTTGGCCTATGGAATCGTCACAATCCCATAGCACGCGAAATCTATCCCCTAGCTTTTCTACACAGGGAACAGGAAGAAAGCTCTTGAGCTTATCATTGCACAAAACAGGCCCCGAACCTGGACCGCCGCCTCCATGCGGAGTGGAAAAGGTTTTGTGTAAATTGATATGCATGACGTCAAAACCCATGTCGCCGGGTCTAGCGATGTTCAATAAAGGATTCAAATTAGCCCCATCATAATACAACAAACCACCACACTTATGTATCAAATCGGTGATTTCGGTAATGCGCGAGCTGAACAGCCCGAGTGTATTGGGATTGGTCAGCATAAGCGCAGCGGTTTTATTTGAAAGGTGCTGCTTGAGATCCTCCATACTGATATCTCCCGAGGCATCACTTTTGATGGTAATCACTTTGTAGCCCACCATAGCCGCAGTAGCGGGATTGGTGCCATGCGCATTATCGGGGATGAGCACTTCGGTCCTTTGCAAATCGTCACGCTGGCGGTGATAGGCGGCTATCATCTTTATGCCTACAAATTCCCCTTGTGCCCCTGCGTTAGGGACAAGGGTCCCGGCTGTCATGCCGCTAATCTCGCATAATTTCGATATCAGATCGTGAATAAGGCTTAAACTACCCTGTACCGTCTCTTCCGGAGCATATGGATGCGTCCTGGTAAAACCTGTCAGCTGCGCAGCCCATTCATTTACTCTGGGATTAAGCTTCATGGTGCAGCTGCCCAAGGGATAAAAGAGATTATCAATACCCACATTTTTATGCGCCAGCTGGCTAAAATGGCGGGTCAAATTCATTTCAGAGACCTCGGGCAGAGGCAGTGCTTCCTTTCGCAAAAGGTTCTCCGGAGGCTGAAAACATTGAAATTCAGCATTGTCTTTTGGCAAGCTGTAAGCGTGCTGTCCCGCCTGGCTTTTTTCAAATATAGTATTGCTCATAAATTCGCCGCGATTTGAATGTATTTATCTAGCTGAGATTTTGATTTAGTTTCCGTTACCGCCACCAGCAAGCTGTGGGGAAGATGTGCATAAAATCGACTCAAAGGCAAGCCCGGTTCAATACCCGCAGACCTGAACTTTTGGATGATAGGCTCTAAAGGTCGCTTGAAATCTATCACAAACTCATTGAATCGCGGCACATCACTGATCGAAATATTTGGCAAAGCCTGCAGATGACTGCGCAGATAAGCGGCTCTTTGATAATTGGTCAAGGCCAGTCGATACAAGCCTTGCTTTCCATACCACAAAATAGCTACCAAGGAAGCTAGGGCTGCCAAAGCCTGATTAGTACAGATGTTCGATGTCGCCTTCTCCCTGCGGATATGCTGCTCCCGAGCTTGCAGCGTCAGCACAAACCCTCGCCGCCCCTGTATATCTATAGTCTCACCGACTATGCGTCCAGGCATCTGCCGCACCCATTCTTGACGGCAAGCCATATAGCCGGCATAGGGGCCGCCAAACTGCATAGGCAATCCCAAAGGCTGGCAATCTCCCACGGCAATATCAGCTCCTAGCTCTCCGGCTGAAGCCAAGAGTCCATACGCCAAAGGATTGGCACAGAGAATAGCCAGAGCTCCGCGGCTTTTGATATTAGCTATGAACGATTTTATATCCTCTACAGCGCCAAAGAAGTTGGGGTTCTGCACGATGACGGCAGCCGTTTGCTCATCAACCAAAGCTAGGCTGCTTTCTTGATCCAATAGACCTTGCGCATGGCATGGCATGTGCACGATTTCAACCGCATGGCTGCTAAGGTATTGCTTGACCACTTGTTGATAGGCCGGATGCAGCGTTTCAGCTACCAATATTTTATGCCTACTAGGAGATACCCTCAATGCCATGAGCGCCGCCTCTGCACAGGCTGATGCTCCATCGTACACTGAGGCATTGGAGACATCCATCCCAGTTAAGGCGCAAATAGCGGATTGGAATTCAAAAATTATCTGCAACATACCCTGTGAAGCTTCGGCTTGATAAGGCGTGTAGGAAGTCAGGAATTCCGATTTACTGCAGATGGCGTTGACCAAAGCCGGAATGTGATGCTCATAGGATCCAGCACCCAAATAGTTGTCAAATTGCGGAAAGGTGTTTTTTTGGGCGAGCTGCTCCATTTTTTGCATCCCTTCCATTTCGCTCAGCCCATCGTCATAGGAAATAGGCAGCACTTTCAGCTTTTCAGGGATAACTTTAAAGAGATCATCGATACTATTGATCTCTAAAAACTTCAGCATCTCATCGACTTGAGATTGTTTGTTGGAGATAAAGTCCATAGCGTGTTTGCTCTCAATTATTTTTTAGACAGCTTAGCGTGATAAGCATCGGAAGTAAGCAGACGATTCAACTCATTCGGATCATCCAGTTGTATTTTAAATAACCAGCCTTCTGTTTCCGGAAACTGGTTCACTTTTTCCGAAGCCTGCGCCAGAGTCGGGTTGACCTCGCAAATTGTTCCCGAAACGGGAGAGTAGACATCAGCAGCAGCTTTAGTAGACTCTAACACAGCCACCTCTTCGCCGGCTTTCACCTGTTTGCCGATTTTCGGCAATTCCACATAGACGATATCTCCTAGTTCATGCTGGGCGTGATCGGATACGCCTACGGTACCAATGCCTTGAGACACTTTAATCCATTCATGTGATTCAGAATATTTCATATTATCCTCATTATTTTAAAAACGGCAGTTTAACGATTTGCGCAGGGATCTTTTTATTGCGCACTTCCACTTGCAAGGTATCTCCTGCATGGTATTGGCCTTGGACCAAGATCAAAGCCACCGCTTGTTTTAAGACAGGCGCAAAAGCCCCAGAGGTAACATTGCCTATACAGCGGTCATTGTCATAAATCTTGCATCCTTCTCTGGCTATTCCAGGTTCAAGCAAAACGACTCCATAAGAGGCTCTCTTCGATGGCGAATGCTCCAAGCGTTGCATCTGAGCTTTACCTAAAAAATCGCTTTTATCCATATGCACGGTCCACGCAGCCACACTTTCAGTGGCGGCTATATGGTCAGACAGCTCATGCCCATAAAGAGCATAGCCCTTTTCCAATCTTAAAGTATCCCTAGCGCCTAAACCAATAGGCTCTATACCTAATGGTTTGCCTTCTAGAAGCATTTTATCCCACAGCTCGGTGATTATGGCCTTGGGGGCATAGATTTCAAATCCGCCGGATCCCGTATATCCGGTACCTGAAAGAATCACTGGCACCCCTCCATAAGTTATGGTTTGAATGCGCATAGGCTTCACAGGTTGGGCCATAGGAAAAATCAGAGGCAAAAGCTGGCTGGCGCGCGGACCTTGTACGGCCAAAATTCCCTCGGAATCGAAGGTGTCCTCGATATGCACATCGTAATCTTTGGCATACTGTTTTAAGTGAAGCAGGTCTTTTTGTCGATTGGAAGCATTCACGACCACGAAAAAATCTTGGGAGTGATTCTTATAGACGATGACATCGTCCACACTTCCACCTTGGGCATTAGGCCAGACCGTATAAGTAGCTGTGTGATCTTGCTTGCCGGCAAGGGTATTGGTAGAGAGAAAATCTAAAAGGCTCTCTGCACCGGGGCCTTTCACAAGGACTCTACCCATATGCGATACATCAAAAATACCTACGGCTTCACGTACAGCGTGGTGTTCATGCAGAACTCCAGCATACTGCACAGGCATTTCCCAGCCGCAAAAATCTACCATCTTGGCATCCAAGGCACAGTGCTTTTCAAATAAACATGTTTTCATTTTACCAACCTCAAACTACTCCAAAGGGAAGGATTTTGTTCTAAAGAATAATCATCGGAACTCACACAAAAGTGCTGGGGAGGTCCATCTGCCCGGTTGATCCTGTAAGTGAATCCCATGCGATCAAATTGCTCAGGATCATAGCCAAACAGGCATATAGAGGGGATAAAGATATGCAGGCCATATCCGTCTTTCTTCTTGTGCACACTGACCTGCAAGGCTGAGCTTTGGCATAGCTCATGCATATCTTCCGAGCGAAAGCGTGTCAATTCCCCAGCTTGCACACCTTCGACAGATTCAGGCAAAAAGAAGAAATGATGACAAAAACGGGTAGCAAAACCCGAAGTCTTGACATCCCGCGTGTCAAAGAAAAGCTCCAAACTATCGCCGCGAGAGATCTCCGGATAATTTACCTTGCGCATGGGCTGTAATACTTCCAGCAGGACATTCACGCCTTCTTTAGACCAAGCGAGAGAAAGCTCAGCAAAACTGTCTTCATGACAAAGTTCAGCTAGAGATGGCAGAAGATACTTAGATCTCTTTTTCGGTGGAAGCTTGGCCAACGGTTCTTCAGAATAATGGCAATCCATTTTAAACTGAAAAAAATTCACCGGGGTAATAGGTACAAATTCATCCATTGCTTTCCGTTGGCCCCTTTTTAACTATTCTAGATGTCTATCTGAAAGAGAAATGGCACCTTTGCCTTTGATTTCTTCCACCGTCTGCTTCATTAAAATGCGTTTGGCTTCGTCAGCCAATTGACTTCTAGCCATTGATATTCTCTTGTCTAAAGCTGCAGTATCATTTACAGATTCCTTGGATTTCAAGAAAAATACGGATAAGTTGCCGTTAGGAGGGGTATGAATGCCGCTCCAGGACTCCAAAGGAATATTAAAGGCCTCGGCAAAGTTGATTTCCTCCATCTCGCTGCCTCTTTCCGCTTCGTAGGGCTGCATGATCAGCTTCCACTGCTCTTCCACACCATTTCCGCGTGTCAGCTCTTTAGTGGCTTCAATCCCTTTGGCTGGCTGCACAAAAGCAGATATTTTAGCTGGATCTTTTTTTACACCTTCCAAGAAAGTCTTCATATAAGGATAAAATCGCAAGGTAGAGGCTATATCATCTAATACATCCGCCGAGGTTTTATTCAAAGACCTATAGAGATCACGCAAAGCCTGCAAGGTCGTCGCAAAATATAACTCCGCCACCTTCGATTTGACCTCAGCCAAGGGCTTCCACGTATGATCTTCTTTTTGAAAATCCGCTGCATGTTTTTCACGTATGGACAGATAGTAAGCTTCCAATTGTTTGTTCAACAGCTCATCCAAAATGCCCGATTGCATGCTATCCTTAAAGCTGGCGATTTCCAAATTGGGGGTTCTCTCTTTTACGATCAGGCGATAGTAGACATCTCCGTCAAAAGTATACTTCGACAAGGCTTCATCCTGCTCGCCTAACTTAGCGGCATCCAATAGCTTCATAAAGGCCTCGGGATTTTTCAAGCCTTGCAAGACAGCATTACGCCCTTTCAAATTCAATGTTAAGGAAATGGGGGTTAGATCGGCTTGGCTTAAAGCTTGATCTATCCATTCGCTATGCATGTCTACGATAGCCTTTCGGGCATAGGCATCGACTTTAGCCCTTGAATTGCTATCTAATGCATCTAGGATAACAAAACGCTCAGCGCGTGTAGCTGCCTGCTGATTGCCCAAAAAGGCAAATTGCTTTTGCAGCTTGTCCCAATTAGCATCTTCGACTTCCCAGTTCCACGTTTCTTTGACACCCACTTTTGCTTGAAGCGAAGCCTTATCGACTTTAGCGTATTCTATCTGATATTTCTTCTGCACCAGTTCAGGTGTATTCTTAGCCACTTCTTCCACGGAATAGATAGACTTTGGCAATGCTAATCCCGTGCCGTTGCCTTGCTTGCCAACAGCCGCAAGGTAGGTCTCCAAGCGCTGCAGCTGATTAAAGCTGCCTATTCTAAATTCGGGCGGCAGCTGGTACAACATGCCGACGGCTTTTTCCGATGCGACCTCGTCGAACTTTTCAAACATTATAGGATCGACAAAAGCAGAGCTGCCCACATCATTGAACCATCTTCGGAATAACAAAACTTTTCTCCAGATCTCGGCAGCTTGGCTTTGGCTTAGCTGCATGCGGCGCAGCTGTTCGTTAAAAAACTCCGAGCTATTTGCTACGCCAAGATGAGGACTGTTCAGCAACTGCTTATAGCTTGTCTCCGAGTTATATAGGAGATCTGCCAACGCTTCTGATTTTGTGACCTTATACCCCTTCTGCTCAGCCATGACGGAGGCATTGATGATAAACTCCGCCAACAGTTTTACAAATCGAGGGCCAAACCAGTCATCGACGGTATGGTACCCAAACAAGGAAAAATCCATGCGCTCTATCGTAGGATCAGGACTTAACCAGCTATATTGTTGCTGCTGGTACAACAAGACTTGGCGAACCAGGGGCGCTGGAAACTTTTTTTCCGACAAATACAACTGGATCCTGTTATATAGCGCTTCGGCAGAGATGGGATCCGTAGTCAGCAGCATTTGTTCATACTGACGCTTTAGATCAGGGGCCAGATAGTTCCAAGCAGCTTCAACGCTGACAAATTTGGCTTGGGGATGTTGATAGAGAGTATGCCTTTTTTCTTTTTCCGATCTGGCCACCAAATCCGGTTCGATATCGGCAGCATAAGCCGTAGCTAAAATATCGGCAAGTCCGGATTGGAAGAAGTCATTTTTTATTACGCCATCGTTCAAAAAGTTCGGACCCCACATCCCTCCAAAGAGCAGCTTGTCCTCGGCATCAGTACCGATAAATAAGGCCATCTGTTCTAGTTCGGCATTCGATATTTGGGAGCCATCTATAGCCGTAAAAGCCGTATGTTCATGTGTAACATTATTCGATAGGGTACTGTAGGTGCCAAAAAAGGAAAAGGAAACAACAATCACAATGGTGATTGCTATATAGATGTAGTGCTGATACTTACGAAAAAAGGCTAACATCGTATTAGACTCCTGGAAAATCAAGTTTGAGATAAAAGAAATGTTAACAAAAGAATGCCTTTCCCACAAAACCTTTTTACTGGGGCTAATGCAAAACTATGGACAATTCAGTGCATTATGGAATCCATAGAGGATTAAAC
>CAYMKI010000100.1:0-12082 GCA_964390695.1 uncultured bacterium | reverse complement strand
ATCCCGTACTTCGGATATACCTTCCACAATTTTTTCGCGCGCCACTTCCCCCAGGCGTTCAAGTAACCGCCCCTTATTCACCTGATAGGGAATTTCATGAATGATGATCGCTTCACGCCGATCACGGATTTCTTCAATCGACGTTTTCGCGCGCATCACAACAGATCCATTCCCTGTCATGTATGCGGAACGAATACCAACACGGCCTAAAATATGCGCCCCCGTTGGAAAATCCGGTCCAGGAATGTATTGAATAAGATCCTCGGTCGACAAATCCGGGTTTTCAATAAGGGCAAGACACGCGTCCACAACCTCGCCCAAATTATGCGGCGGAATGTTTGTGGCCATCCCCACTGCAATCCCCCCTGCCCCATTGACCAACAGGTTTGGATAGCGCGCTGGCAACACCAACGGTTCAGTTGTTGAATCATCATAGTTGGGCCCGAAATCAACCGTATAACGATCAATGTCTTCCAAAAGACTCTCTGCTGCTTTGGACAAACGCGCCTCGGTATAACGCATAGCAGCAGGAGGATCCCCATCCATGGATCCAAAGTTCCCTTGGCCATCGATCAGCGGCAAACGCAACGAAAAATCCTGGGCCATACGGACCAACGCATCATAAATCGCCATATCACCA
Source organism: uncultured bacterium (assembly GCA_964390695.1). Taxonomy (GTDB): domain Bacteria; phylum Chlamydiota; class Chlamydiia; order Chlamydiales; family Parachlamydiaceae; genus CAWACC01. The sequence continues at coordinate 11,442 of CAYMKI010000100.1, read as the reverse complement.
TGAGGGTGATATTTCCCCATGACATCCCCGACGATACGCGCTGATTTTTTATATGGCTTGTCGGAATGATATCCGCCCTCATGCATCGCATAGAAAATGCGGCGGTGCACCGGTTTCAACCCATCCCGCACATCCGGCAGCGCACGCGAGACAATCACGCTCATCGCATAATCGAGATACGATTTACGCATTTCACTTTCGATGGTGACGGTCGATGGGAGGTGTGGGGTCACAGCTTCAGCGGACATGAAAAACAGACCTTTAAAATCAAGGGGTGAAATAAGATCCTAGTACTAGCAAAAAACAAGTCTTGCAGCAAGGTAAAAGCGTGAAAAACAAGGAAAAAACCCCGGGATAATCGGGGTTTAAACAGAAAAACAGAGGTTAGATCGCATACCTTTGGCCAAGGCCCGAAAACAGGCCAAAAAAGGCCCCAGGATCAAAGCAGAATCAGAACGGAATATCATCTTCCATGACATCGGCTGCACGGGCACCAGAGGACGCATTACCGCCGCCAAATCCCCCCTGATCCGATCCATATTCAATGGATTCAGATCCAGAAGTAGATGCTCCGCCCCCGCGTGAATCCAGAAGCGTTAACTCTCCACGATAAGGGCGCAGTACAATCTCGGTTGAATATTTTTCGGCCCCAGACTGATCCGTCCATTTGCGGGTTTCCAGTTGACCTTCGATATAAACCTTTGCCCCTTTTTTGACATAGTTTTCAACAACCGAAACCAAATTATCATTCATCACAGAAATGCGATGCCATTCGGTACGTTCTTTTTTCTCGCCAGTTGCTTTATCTTTCCAATTTTCGGATGTCGCCACTGAAAAACTAGCAACGCGACCACCGTTTTGAAACGAGCGAACTTCAGGGTCTTTCCCTACATTTCCAACCAAAATGACTTTATTAACGGACCCAGCCATGCTCAAAACTCCTTGTACACCAAAACACTCTTTAAACGGGATATGAAATATGCCCACCATACGGCAGCATCCGCCCCTCTGCCAAGTCAAAATCGACCGTGGATAAAGTTATAAACAAGTTGTTTTATCCGAAACGAGGTTATACCATCCGGATATCTATCTACATAAAACTGCCGGGATGCACCATGATGGTCTCTTAACCTATAAATAAGGTAATTATTATGTCTTTATCATCTATGTCACCCCCTCTTTCCGCCCTTGACGTTTTTGCCATGCCGGCGCACCCACATGCTGGATTAGCTGGTGCAAAATTATCTCCCACGTCCACGCGTGAAATGGTTATGTCATATAAGGCAACAGATCACGTCAGTGCCTATTACAAGGAACAATTTCTGGACCTCATCGCCCGCCATCCAAATGATTTTGCAAACAGGTATAACTATACCCGTGGGATCCAGGGGCACATTACGGCGCAAGGGTACGTTTATAACCCTGGTTTAGATTCTATTGCCCTGATGCATCACAAAAAACTGGATATTTGGGTTGGATTTGGCGGCCATGCCGAACCCGAAGACACCGATATTATCGCAACAGCTCGGCGCGAAGTGATTGAAGAAGGGGGGATCGCCGACTTATCCCTAGTTTATGATACCCCTATTGATATCGATATTCACGGATTCCCGGCCAAGGGCGAACAACCCGATCATCTACATTATGACATTCGCTTCTTGTTTCACACAGACTCCGGTACTTTCAATCCCAATAATGAAAGTACGGACGTGCGGTGGGTTAAACGGGTGGATTTGCCCCAGTATTTACCCAATTGGCTGCCCAATTCACGGGTTTTGGCCTTTTTCGCATCCTATACCCCGTAGGCTATTTTAAATAAGGGCAAAACACTTCTCCTGCCACCTTTTTCAGGGCACTCAAAAGGTTTGAGTGCCTTATATTTTTTGCTTTTCATCCGGAGCATTTCGGGGTATAACCCCATCCCATTGGATCCACACATTCTTTTTCCCTTTTCAGCCACGGGATTAAGAAATGTGGACTGGACAGGTGGCCACTGGCGCAAGCCAGTTTTTGAAAGAAAGTCGAGGCCATCTTGTGCGACCATTAAAAAAATACGGACTGGACAGGTGGCCGAGTGGTTGAAGGCGCTAGTCTCGAAAACTGGTATAGGGGTAACTCTATCGTGGGTTCGAATCCCACCCTGTCCGCCATTTATGTATTTAGCACCATCCAATAAAATCCAAAAATCATATATAAACAATAATAAAATAAGCTTTATTTATTCCCCTCTCGTCTAGAGAGATTCATTGCAATCCAGGATATTTTGGGGTATTATCTGGGGTATAAAGGGAGGTAAGCCCATGCCCCTCACGGAACTACAAATTAAAAACTTAAAGCCTCAAGAAAAGCGCCAACGCGTTTTTGATACTGAAGGCCTTTATCTTGAGGTATCGCCCGCAGGAGGCAAATTGTGGCGGTGGAAATACCGCCTCCACGGCAAAGAAGGACTTTATTCAATCGGTAAATACCCTGCTGTATCTTTAGCCCAGGCCCGCAAGCTGCGGGACGATGCTCGCGCTCTTGTGGACTCTGGGAAACATCCCACCCGCGAGAAAAAGGCACAAAAACTACGCCAAGTCATAGAGGGCGAAAACACCTTCGAAAAAATTGCCCGGAAGTGGCTGTCTCTTAAAGAAAAAAGCCTGAATGAAAAATACCGCAAGCAATGCCTACTCAGAATGGAGCAGCATTATATTCCGATGAATGTCGATCTACCTATTACCGAGATCACGATCCCCGATGTGGTCCGTGTCGTTGAAAAAATGGGCAGTCGTGGCACTATTGAAACGGCAAGACGAATGAAGCAGCTGATCTCACAGACCTTTCGTTATGCGGCTCAGCGTGGTATGTGCCAACATAACCCGGCCGCTGACCTGCGGGATGTATTACCCTCCGCCCCCGATCGACATCACGCCTGTATCACCCCTGAAGAGTTCCCCCAGCTTTTGCGTGATATGGGGGCCTATAAGGGTGATGACCTCACCAAGGCAGCGATGAGCCTACTGGCCTTGACCTTTGTTCGTACGGGCGAGTTGATTGGAGCCAAATGGGATGAGATTAAATGGGAACGCGAAGAATGGCATATCCCAGCCGAGCGTATGAAGATGAAACGCCCCCACATGGTACCGCTCTCGGGGCAGGCGATGGATATCTTGCGACACGTGCACACCATCACTGGGCACCGTGAGCATATCTTTCATTCTGGGGCCGCCAAATCCAAGCACATCAGCAACGGAGCTGTCCTCATGGCCCTGCGCCGCATGGGATATCAAGGACGCATGACAGGGCATGGGTTCCGGTCCCTTGCCTCCACGCTCCTAAACGAAAAAGGATATGCCCCTGATGTCATCGAACGCCAATTGGCACATGAAGACAGTGACAAGATCCGGTCCGCCTATAACCGCGCCGAATACCTGCTCGACCGCAAAAAAATGATGCAGGAGTATGCGGATTTGTTAGAGGGGATGAGGGCAGAAACGAATAACGTATCCACAATTGGAAAAATCCCTAAAAATGGTTAAATCTCCAAATAGGAAATCATCGAACTGGCATGGGGTTGGAATAAAAGAATTTCAGCTATCTGAGACCGACTTTAAAGATATTGAGCGGCAATCAAATATTGCATTAACTAAAGATTGCAAAAAAGAAATTAATGTTGCGATTAACAAACGAAGACTAGATATGGGCAGAGAAAAGAATGCCCCGACAAGGCAAGAGGTATACGAAGAATTTAAGAAGGCACTAAAATATCTAGAGTTTCTAAGAGGTTTCTTCGGAGAAGAAATGGGCGTGAAACCAATAAGAAAAAGAGCCATAGACAGCGCTCTTTTTATTGTAATGATCCAAAATAATATAAAATTTAACTTCGAAAATTTTTCAGGCAACCTTGCTCTAGCGCACTACTTAGTTCAATCCGCTGATACAAGCTTTAGCAATGAATCCACTGCGGATACAGGCGGCGCTAAGAAAGACACTTTTGTAGAAAAATTAGTTTATATTTATGGGAAAAATAAGTCTCGTGGCAAACCTGACAAGTTTCTTGAAGTAATCAATAAAAAACTTCCCAATGGCCTTCAATTTTCAATCCCCTCTAACATGGCACTTTCGAAAAGAAAGCAGAGACTAAAAGGTAAAAAGAAGGACATAACCTAGAAATTGTTATTCGGGTTTTGTCCACCTTCATTGAAACAGATTTTCCCCATCATGTGATTTAATAGGTTTTGTTAAGTCCAACCAAAACCTATATGGAGAAAATACACTGATGTTGATATTACCCTCAGTAATAGAGCGAACAGCCCTGTCTCGCTCATCAATCTACGATTTTATTAAAAAAGGAAGATTTCCCTCACCTGTAAAATTATCCGAACGCTCAGTTGCATGGGTTTCAAGTGAGATAGACCAATGGCTTGCCGAACGTGCAGAACAGAGGGGGCAATAATGACTTGTAAAAATAAAAAAGCCGCCGGCGGGAACCAAACGGCAATAAAATGTAACTTCTGCAAGTGTATGATAGTTTTGACAGATATTCAAGATTTTGTTCTACGACAAATTCGAGAGGACTGGTCAGGAGCCGAAAACTTTAAGGAGTTTCTAAAAAGGCATAAGGACAAGCCATATTCGCATCGTGACCTATACTTAGCGATTCTAGAGCTTAATGATTTAAAGCAAATTTTAGTTGCTCCTGAACCTGATATGTATTGTCGGATTTCAGACCATGCCACCTTAGATGCAATTTGAAGGGGGATGTTATGAGTTCAGACAACCGCAAAGAGCGGGTGAAAAATATTGCCTTGGCGCAACTCCCTAGCCTTGTAAAATCTATATTTCCGAATGGAAAGATTAAAGGGCATCAATATGTTGTCGGGGATATATACGGCAATGTCGGCGATAGCCTGAAAATCGACTTACAAGGCGATAAGGCAGGTCTTTGGAATGATTTTGCAAGTAACCATGGCGGGGATATTTTCGACCTCTTCGCCCTGCACTTCAAACTGGATGCAAAAACACAATTTGGTGAGTTACTGGATAAAACCGAAAGCCTTTTATCTATCACCGCGCCAAACGATTCAAAGCCAGTTGTTACTGGAACATGGGTATATAAAACCATAAACGGCAATCCTTGGATTAGAATACAACGTATTGAGAAGGACGGAGACAAAGAATTTCGTCCTTATGATATGATTGCATCTGCCCATAAAATGCCTAATCCCAGACCTCTCTATAATCTGAATGGTATTATCAAAGCCAAACGCATCATATTTGTTGAGGGAGAAAAATGCGCTCAAGCTCTTATTGATAAGGGAATTCCTGCCACGACCTGCATGGGCGGTGCAAACACCGTCACAGACAAAACCGATTTTAAGCCCTTAGAGGGCAAGGAAATCATCATCTGGCCTGATAATGACGATGTAGGCTTTACCTATGCCCAGAACATTGTAGGAGCGTGTAGAAATGCAGGTGCGATTGTTTCAGGCATCTTAAACCCACCCGATGAAAAACCAAAGGGATGGGATGTCGCGGATGCAATAAAAGAAGGGTTTGATTATATCGAACATATTGAAAGCCGAAATTTTACCCAATCTAACCGAAGTCAATCACCTGCAAAGGTTAAGTCAGGAAAATTTAATTTTCTTCATGTATCGGAAATCATTGATGCCATTCGCCCAAGTTCATGGCTTATCAAAAGATACCTTGAACAACATTCAATGGCTTTGATTTTTGGTGCGCCTGCATCTGGGAAATCATTCATTGCTATTGATATGGCGTGTTCGATTGCCACGGGAACGGCATATCATGAGCAGAAGGTTACACAAGGCGCAGTTTTCTACATTGCAGGCGAAGGAACAAATAATATCCGCAAGCGATTAAAAGCATGGGAAGTGACCAATGGAATAAGTCTGAGCCAATACCCGCTCTATGTTTCATCATGCCCTGCCCAGTTTTATGATGAAAATGCAGCGCAAGAGGTAGAACAAGCCATAGAAACCCTCTCCCATAATTCAGGCGTAAAACCTGCCTTGATTGTCATTGATACCCTTGCCAGAAATATAGGCGCAGGCGATGAAAATCAGACAAAGGATATGAATATCTTTGTTAGTCATGTGGATGCCGTTAAGGACAAATGGCAGGCAACGGCGTTGATTGTCCATCATACAGGATTGCAAGAGCAAAACAGGGCAAGAGGCTCTAGCGTTCTGAAAGCGGCACTCGACCATGAATTCCATGTGATTAAAGAGAAAGAGAATATCAAACTCACCTGTACAAAAATGAAAGACACCAAAGAACCTGAACCGATAAACTTCGAGATGATAGAGGTTAAAACAGGCATTATTGATGATGATGGTGAAGAAGAAACCAGTTGCATCCTTAAGAAGTCATGGATTGATAGCTTTGTTAAATCGGTGACGGGACAGCCGAAGAAACTTCTGGAACTGATACAGAATGAAATGGATATATCAGGCGAATTACTATCACCTAACAAGAAAATACAGTCTATTTTATGCGTGAAAATGGATGTCCTGAAGGATGTTTTTAAAACCTCTGGAATCGTAGTATCGGACAAGCCGGACAGCATCGGGAAAGGGTTTAGAAGAAATATAGAAGAGCTAAAAACCCTTGGTTCTATTGACTTTGGCGATGAATATCTATGGCTCACGGACAAGCCGGACAGACATGAAATGCCAAATCGCCACTAAACGGACAGACAAGACAAATGCCTATAAGGCATTGTCTTTGTCCGGTGGGAGTTACTTACTTGGTTTAGAAATCTTCCCACGTATTTCAATCGACATATTGATTAGCTCAGCAGCCAAATCATCTATTTCGTCTGACAACTTCTTTAATTCCCCACTCTCAAACTTAATGGCCTGGGGGTATATTTTTCTTTTGGCTTTACCTTGCATCTTAGGATTGGGCTGCCAGTCACCTTTCGTTAAGCGTAATAAGGTTTGGCCACTATTATCCAACCAACTCCCATGAACAATTGCATTCCTATGGTCGGCTACATCTTGTATCTTCCTGCGGAGGTACTTTATGTCGGCTGTGATATTGATTTTTTTAAGATTTAGAAGATCCGTTATGATGGTAAATCGCTCCTCAGCCGACGGTTCTTTTACAGCAATCCGGCCTTCCTTTGGCCCTATTGATAGGAGATCGTAAATCATACCGCTCAGAACTAAATCAATATAGGAAGCCGCGACTACAACGTGTCCTATTTTTGCAGTTATTTCTTCTGGTAGCTTATAAACGACCGGGAGAGTAGATGTATTCAATTTAAATATTCCCTGAAATTAATACTTTATAGGGTACTGATCGAGCTTCAGTTCCTCAAGTTCTTTCCACGCCCCCCTTACATCTGGCCTTGCTCCCTGGTCAATCGTCACATCCATCCGGTTTGACTGCCCCAGATATTGCTTGCCCAGAAAGATCTGCATGGCGACGTTACCATTCATGGCACTTTGCCACTGGGCCCGCCGCAGGGCAATTTGCGCCCCAATTTTCTTTTCCGTGAAATAGTCCGCAAATGTCTGGCCATATGTTTCTTTGACTCGGCGATAAAGCGTATCCACCGACACGTCCAAAAACCCTGCAATTTCCTCGGCGGTGCACATCAAAGAGCAGAGCTTTTCCACCGTTTCCCAATCTTGGGCGGTAAAGACGCACACCGGCCGGCCCATCTTCGCTGGGGCCTGAATAGTCGATTTATCCTGCAAATCCAATATATTAAACATGGCTCATCATAACATACCACCACCCATAATTCAAACAAATCAAGAATTGCAGTCCTAGATTGTCCGGTGTAGTGTAGAGGTGTCTTTGGTGCGATGGTACTAGAGGCTGGGGCATAGAAACCCCTTACATAGACGGTTGGCATTAACCGTCATTGGTGCTTTTCAGAAATGGTCAGCACCAGAAATGCCGCTTCTCGGATATGTCCGGGGAGCGGTAGCGTATGTCCAACCCGCAAGGGTAAAGGCTATCGCGCCGTTTTCTATGTAGCGGTTTCTAATCCCCGGTCACCAGAGACATCTGGTGACTGTTTTTTTGGGGGAGTACAAAATGAAAATCATCAACTTGGTTCTAGCCTGTATGGCTATTTTGTTTTTTTCTGGTTGCCAATCAACAGGAGTAAGTAAAAGTGATTATAATGCAGGGATTAGAAGAATTAATATCGGCATGAGTAAGGGAGAATTTCTTAATATCTTCCCAAGTGCTCTCCCCAGAGGAGCAAAAAAATATCGTAATGGCACTGTTGAAGTATTGGAGGTGAATTACGAGTATTACTCATTTGCCCCAACAGGAAATCTTAATCGAAATTTTTGGACAGGGATGGAAGGACATCCACAGTGGTTTTATTTTGTAAAAAATAGGCTTGTCCAATACGGCGATCCAGAGGACTGGCCTAAAGAAGCTGATATAGTGGTAGAAGTTAGGTAAGCAAAATGAAAAATATAATTGTCTATCTATTTGTATTTCTTATAAACACCTTTCTCTTCCAGGTGGCTTTTGCAGAACCAGTTTGTTCTGTTTCTGAAGGAAAGAAGACCTTAATAAAAGAGGCCTTATGTGGAAAATTTTCTGAAGAGTCTGTTTATAAACAAGCTGGCGAAAAATGTGCCGAGTTAGTCCTAAGAAAGAGAGCAGCTGATACAGCAGCCCAAATAAATGCTTTAAATAAATGTGGTTATAGTGATATTGCGGGAAGATTATATGAAGTATCGTTAAGAGTCATAGCCTATACAGCTCCATTAGCGAGATGTATAGGTTATAAGTTTGATCCTAGTGAACTTTTGTCCAAAGCTCAAAAGGAGTTTGATCAGAGAGCTATAGGGCAAACTTGTACTCCCAAACTAAGAAGTATGCTTTTGAATAGGATGAATTTTTTTAACGATTCAATCAGGAAATCGGAGGTAGAGCCCGGGCCCGTGGTATTTTTTTCAAAGCTTAATATCTATGTTGACGAGAACGGGAACGTTTTTGAGAAAACTTTTAAAACAGAAGGGATTGGAAATTAAATTATGCCGGACTTACCCCAAAAAGTAGATGAAAAAATAAAAAGACAGACATTTGCAGATAGAACTCTCTCTTTATTAGAAGGGCCTGGGTTAGCCGTTTTCTCCGCTCTTCTTCTTTTCCCATCATTAGCTTATGCTGATTGTGGTGTTGCGACGGGTCCTTGCGCCCGTGACAGCTATGGAAATACATACCACACGGAACAAAATTTAGGCGGGGGCTATAACACCTACCGGAATGGAGTTCTCAACTCACAAACACAGCAAAATCTGAATAACGACTATACGACCAGATACCAAGACGGATCCTCAAGCACTAGCAACTTTAATCCATACGACTCTCGTCGAGATGTTTCACCTCAACCAGGGATCGGTACGTATCAAAAACGGTCTAATTAATAAGGGGATCGGACATGTTTGGTCTTTTTGGAGGGAAGAGTTGGAATCAGTATAACATTCGTGAAGTTGTACTGAATATTTCAAGTGCAGCTCTTAATACCTTAGGGTCATCTTTTCTCGCTCAACGTGAGTGTCTTTCAGACTACACCTTATGGACTAGTCCAGATAATGTCTTCATTCCTCCTAAAGGGTTTTGGGAGGATGAATATATCTTGGGATTTGTGAATAATTTAGTACAGGGTCTTTTATCTGCAGAAATGCAGCGTTTGGGAATACCAAGAACTCCAAAAAATATTGGGAGAATAATAGCCCCAATTCTAAAAGCAATCTGTAGTGATCATTATTTGGGTGTTATGGCTAGAACAAGCTGTCTTATTAAGGAAGAAAATTATTCTATAGAAGGTGAGCCGACGCTTTTCATGGTGGATATAATGTCAGGGAGCGTGTATTCGAAGATCATCACCGGACGAATAAATGAGGTCGAAGAATTTCTTGGGGATATCGTAGATAAAGCGAAAAGTTTCTGCCAAAAAACAAGGGAGCCTTATCCATCGATTCTTTGTTTTTTATTTAAACAAGAAACCCTCGATTCATATATTAAGGAACATTACCCACTAGAAAAATTAAGAGAGGAGAGGACATGGCAGAATTCGTGAAAATGACTTTAGATAACCCTTATTCTGAAGAATCTTTTGAATAAAATGACAATAAGCGCTTTAACTTTAAACTTAATAGCTTTTGTAGAATGCTTTTGGTTACCTTCATTGCTAAGGCCATTTAACCCAGAGGAAAAATCATACATACTCGCTAATTTAGTTTTTGTTAGTAGATACCTGCATTATCAGATCTATATTAATAATTGTGATGACGAGGAGCAGAAGAGCAAACTTGTTCATGCCTTTTTGTGCGAAGAATATGACTGGTGCTTTGATTGCAATGAAGTTGGTTTTTCTCAAAAATTAGTGAACATATGTTCCCAACGTGCATCTATATGCAAGCTCCTTATCAATAAAATATATGCCGACTTGGCCTATAAAAATTATCGTTCGTTTTCACATGGTATGTTTCCTCTTCTCTTTGAAGGGTATCAATCTCCCCAAGATTTGGATTCTGCTCTTGCTTCCCACAAATTTTCACTTAGGATGGCTTTTAAAATTTTGAATATTCTTGCGCTGAATAAATTAGGTGTTGTTAGTGACGAGAAAATAAGAAGAATATTCAAGGTATTCGATCTTCACGATATACTTATAAAAGATGCCATCGATAAAATTAACAAAATTAACTCTCTAAGTGCTGGTACCTGCACTTACCTTCACGAGGATAGAGTCTGTGATTTGCTTAAAAAGCTATTCGAGAAAGTTAAAAGTGGCAATTAAATGTGGATGAAGTTTCCAGTCTACGAACACTATTACCCATAGGCCCGTAAAAATGGAAAAAATTAATTTAGATAAAGCTTACATTGCGATCATAGCTCTATTCGTCATCGCCCTTCTCCCCATGCCTTACGCCTACTATATCCTGACGTATCCCCAAAAAAACCAAACGCACATGATGGTACGCATCTCGCCATCCTGAGATTTTATCGAAGAACTTAACAAAATCGGGGGAAATTTCCTTTTGCATGAAATTAACCTTATAACCTTTCACCACTTAGAGTACGGGATTTTTATATCCAATATTTATAGAATTACCTATGCCTAATATATATACGATAGATCCATACCTATGCTTACGACCTTAGTTGTAAGATTGGTTTTCCAATCAAATCCAACCCATTTCAGGGTGTTTTTGGGGGTATTTTATAGATAAGCTTAGATGATCATCATTTAAATCAATTGTTTATACAAGACTTTAGACTGACACCCTGCCGCCATTTATGTATTTAGCACCATCCAATAAAATCCAAAAATCATTGAAAAACCTATATAAATCCCCTATATTTGTCTTGGGTCATCCAATGCAGCTTCTTTCAGACGGTAACGCATCATTCAAGGCCCGCGCCTTCTCAACAGATGGTCAAATCGACAGCGAC
>CAYMKI010000099.1:0-12233 GCA_964390695.1 uncultured bacterium | reverse complement strand
CGATATCGAAGATGTCGTACGTTCCTTAGACACACTCCTTCATAAAAAATTAGTGCATAAATTTGCCGAAAGTCTATCAATAAATCATTCTAAAACGCAAAAAAAAATTTTGATAGTTTATGATTCCATCACAGTAAGGGAAGTTGAAAGCAGGCTTTTATGTAATGCCGGGTATGAAGTACGTGCTGCTATCAATGGAGTTGAAGCTTTGAATGCATTACATATGGCTGATTTTGATCTTCTCATTACCGATATGGATATGCCTAGAATGAACGGTCTTGAGCTAATTCGTCAAATTCGCAACGAGCACAGATTTAAGGACATACCAGTCATTATTGTTTCTTATAAAGAAAGCGATGAAGATCGAAGGCAAGGTCTTGAAGCAGGAGCTAATGTGTATTTAAGCAAAAGCAGTTTCCATGATACCACATTATTAAATGCTGTTATGCAACTGATAAGGTAAGTGTTCACCTAATAAGCTAAGAAGAAGCTTTGAGGAATATTTTGGGAAATATTATGCGTATCGCCATCGTCCATGCAACTAAGTCCACAGCTGAAACCTTAAAACGAATTGTCGTTTCGAATCATGACTTTAGCCTAGCTTGGATGGCAAATAATGGAAAAGAAGCTGTGGAAAAATGCGCCATCGATACTCCGGACCTGATATTAATGGATCTCCTTATGCCCGTGATGGATGGAGTAGAGGCTACGGAAAAGATTATGAAATCTTCTCCCTGTGCGATTATACTAGTCGCTTCAAGTATTAGAACACAAGCGGATTTGATCTTTAAAGCGATGGGTTTCGGAGCTCTAGATGTCATCAATTCGCCTATTTTAGACCTCAAGAACTCTATTTTTGGAGAGGATGAACTCTTGTTGAAAATAGACAAAATAGCTAGATTGCTTGGCAAAAGTTCTAATAAGTTAAAAATTACACCCTCTGCAAATAGCATATCCAATAAAAACAACCTGCCTGATCTTTTGATTATAGGTTCATCTACAGGTGGGCCTATGGCTTTGATCAAAGTTCTTTCAGCATTACCCCAACACCCACCTTTTGCCACGGTGATAATACAGCATGTCGATCAACAATTTGCTCCGAGTTTTGCCAAGTGGCTTAAAGGGGAAGTGTCTCAAAGTATTGAAATAGCCCAAGAGAGCATGCCGATCAAGGAAGGTGTGGTCTTGATAGCAGGCAAAAATGAACATTTGATCTTGACCGATAAAAAGACGTTGCATTACAGCAAACAACCGAAAAACAATCCATTCAAGCCATCCATAGATGTATTTTTTTCCAGTGTGGCCGAGCATTGGCCTAAAAAATTCATCGCCATTTTATTGACAGGCATGGGATCGGATGGCGCCAAAGGTATGAAAGATTTGTTGACAGCGGGTTGGCATACGATAGCTGAACATCGCAGCTCGTGTGTGGTTTATGGAATGCCTAAGGCTGCCATCGAGGCGCAAGCTGCAAAAGCTGTCTTGCCCTTGGATGAGATAGGGCCGGCCGTGATGTCATATACAGGAAACCATGGATATGCAGGACAAAGAATTTAAAACAAAGGTGTTGTTGGTCGATGATCAGCCGATTGTAGCCGAAACAGTCCACAACATGATTCGCAGCGAAAGTGAAATTGAATTTTACTATTGTGATAATCCCACCCATGCCCTGCAATATGCCAATGAAATCAATCCCACCTTAATTCTCCAAGATCTGGTCATGCCAGATGTGGATGGTTTAGTCCTTGTAAAATTTTTTAGGGCTAACCCCAAAACCAAGGATATCCCGCTGATCGTTCTCTCAACTAAAGAAGAACCTGCAATAAAGGCCGAAGCCTTTTCTCTGGGGGCAAATGATTACTTGGTGAAATTACCGGATAAAATTGAACTCATAGCCAGAATTAAATATCATTCAGCTGCCTATATACGACTGCTAGAGCGAAACGATGCTTATGCCAAACTCGCGGATAAGCAAAAAATATTAAATGCAGAGTTGATGGAAGCTGCAGATTATGTGCGTTCTTTGCTTCCGGCGCCTCTTATTAAGGAGAACGAGGTAATAAATACAGAATGGTTTTTTTTACCTTCTATGCAATTAGGAGGAGATGCATTTGGCTACCATTGGCTGGACGATAAACATTTTGCCGTCTACCTTCTAGATGTGTGTGGACATGGTGTAGGCGCGGCTTTGCTTTCCATCTCAGTTGTGAATGTCTTGAGATCGCAAACCCTGTTCCATACTAATTTCCACGATCCGGTTTCAGTATTGACTCAGCTGAACACCGCCTTTCCGATGGAAAAGCATAACAATATGTTTTTCACAATTTGGTATGGAGTGTACAACTGTAGCGAGAGAGTTATTCACTATTCGAGCGGTGGACATCCGCCGGCGCTCTTGCTGTCCAGGTCCAAAGATACTACATCGTGCCAAGTACAGGAATTGGGTACACAGGGTTTGGTAATCGGTGCGATGCCAGATGTCAAATTTACCTCAGACCGTATAAAAATAGATCATCAAGCAAAATTGCTGCTGTATAGCGACGGCGTCTATGAAATTCAAAAATCCGATGGAATAATGCTGCAACTGGAAGAGTATATCGAGCTAATAAAGCAAAAATTTAATACAGGGTCTATGGAATTGGAAAATATTGTTAATATTTCCAAACAATTTAATGGTCCTGGACATTTCCAAGATGATTTTTCAATCCTTCAAGTCGATTTTAAATAACTCACCCCTCTTGCTTGTCTTGTTCCTCTAAAAGGATCGGAAGGATATCTATAATAGTAGGCCACCAATTCAACCCCTTGCGGTAAACTAGAGAGGCTGCCAAATGTGAAGCTATGATGGCCTTTTTGTGATGTTGGGGGATTTTGCTTAATAAAAGTTCGGTGAATTGATTTTTTAAGGTCGGTAGGCAATACCTCAGAAATGTTTTTATAAATGGATCATCTGCCTGATTTGCCAGCGTTAGGGTGTCAAGGTAATCTAAAAGTTGATATTTGAATTGGTTGATGCGCTCGGAAATCTTGTCAGATATATCCGTTAGATAGGCACCTGTTTGTTTATGCGTGCGCAGTAAAAGATCAGCCTCCTTCCAGGCGCATAATTTTAGCCTTTCCAAAATTTCAGACACCAGCTGCTGTTTATGTGTTATAAAGACTCCATCTCCTAACGTAAGTCCGCATAACACTTCGAAAGAAGAACAGATCACGCCGGCTTTATTGGCAGAACTGTCTTTGATAATTAAGACGCCCATTTTTTCCAGTATCTGCCTAGCCTTGGGGCTTAGATACAAGTTGGCTCCTTCTACAATACCTTTAGCGGTAGGTCGGTCGTTTTCATCCAGAAAATCTTTGATGTTCGATTCATTCAAAGTCCTCGGGCGCCCTCCTGCAGGAATAAAGATGTCGGCTTTTGTTTGATGCACATTATTGCGCAGCATAGAATTCATATCACTGCCTGATAGCCAGTCTTCGATAATTTTTCCTTTTACATTCCTCCAACATAGAGTGTGCTGCACGTAGGCGGTCTCTATGCGTTTAGTCTCCTTGTCCACCATATACCCGCCTTCGTGAAGTTTTGAGGGAGGGTAATGTTTCAAGGGTTTTCCTTGGCGAAACAAGTTTACCAGTTCATCCAAGTCCAGTCCTTGAGGATCATGGATTGTGCCTGAGATATCAGTTAAAGCCACAAGTTTAGCGGTATTGGGATAAAAACGATGAAGGTTGAGGATTTGATTGCCAGCAACATCTCCATCCGGACCCCCAGACATTTTAATGGTAAAGATATCTTTAGAAGGATCGATGCCAAGGTACCGCAACAGCAAATCCAGATAGACATTGACCCCTAGCGACGTCACGCCAAACTCTTTGTGATTGATCCCTGCGGTGGGTTTGCTGCTGATAAAAGCACTGCCTGGTATGTAGTTGTATTTCTTGCTAAATTCTGCAATCCAAACGATCATGGCATCTTGCATATTTTCATCTGGACCAAGATACAGAAATTCGGTTTTTTTCCAGTAGTCCACAATATATCTTGCGCGAATAGTGCCATCAGGATCGCTGTTGACGATAGTGACCAGGCTTTCTATGTAGGACCTTTGGGCATGGTAGAGATATTCGATTTTTTGCTCTTGGCGAAATTTCTCGATTTTAGCTTCTATCTCGATTTGAGCAGATTTAGAGGCTTCGAGTTCATTCTGCAAGATCAATGTCTCGGACTGCAATCTTTCATATGGCAGTAGGAAAATAATTCCCTTAGAACCTCCTTCAGGGATATCTTTGTTTTTCTTATGCTGTGTCAAAGCTAAATTGTAACATTCGGCAAATACCGCATTGCGTTCGCGAACAATCGATTCACTCTGTTCAGGATAAACAGTTCTAAGTCCACCTCTAGAAAGATCCTTAAAACGAATGTGAAAGCCAAAAAAATGCATTCCTCGGATAAAAAATATGGCGAACGGCATTTCGGGGAACTTGGAGGAGCGGTCCATGGGGATGTCATCCAAATATTTTGGATTTAACCTAAAGCTAATGGCCGTGTAATTCAGGCGATAAAAATTTGTTTTCAAGGTATGGTGGATCATGGACATCCCCATCAGCAAGATATTCTTGCGGCGCATATCATTATCTTCTTGACCAGTATCCAGCTTACTTACATCTTCCATGAAACGTTTGCGAATCGACTGATACTCCTCGATATTCACATGTTCTGGGTCGAATTTGAGCTTAAATGCCTCGCATAGCATTTTTGTTAATTCCGGGTGCCGGCAGAGTCCCTCTTCAACGTTTTCAACAGTGTATAAATTGGCGTCGATATGAACTACAGCTTGGTGAATGAAAGAGGTCATAGCCCGCAGTAAATTACCCTGATTTCCCGTCACAACCCCACGGCTAACGAGCGAATGGTCTATAGCATCAAGCGAGGTAAAGTATTTAACCGTGGCTAATTCCCTTAAAAAATCCGGAATATCCGCCACGTCCCAGGCGGCCTGTCCATTGCTTCCGTGCAACCACAGTGCCATGATCAAAATGTTTTGCTTGCTGTAGGGATCAATATATGTGGCATTTACCCGCTTCATGACCAATCCATGGCGATGGATGATTTTGGCCATTTGATATAAAAAATCCTGCTTGGGGGAATTACGCCAAGCCAGAACAATTTGCATGGAAGCGGATCCCGTTTGTTCCCAGTTTTCATCGTATCGGACTTCATATTGGCAATTATCGCGCGTTTTGGCTCTAAAAAACATTTCAAGAGCTAGGATAAGGCGATCGAGTGGTAAGGAGCGCAAGAAAAGGGTATTTATGCCGGATATGAGCTTCTCAAACTCCGCATCCGTTAATTCGGGATTGCGTTCTTTGGCCAGAATCTTGAGTTTTTCCTTAGACTCCAAGGGGTAAGGTTTTTCCACGGTTTCAACGGCTTCTGTAAAACAAATTGTGGCAATGCGTAGATTGGCTGTTATCTCAGGAAAAGGGGGAGGGGAAGTGGAAATATACCCTTGGTAGTTTTTTATGCCATACATCGAGTAGTTTTTCAGTATCCTTAAATCTGCATCTGCGCTGTCAAGACAAAGGACTATAGCTGTATTTTTAAGGTGTATAGTTGAAAAATACTCCTGTGAAGGAAATCCCATCAAGCTGTGGGCTATCAGCATCATATTGTCTTGGCTGACTTCCTCAAAAAAACTCCCCGGCATGGATTTTTCCAGCCAGACGTAATACTCTTGAAATTTTCTGGTTTCATTTTGAATGGCCATAATCAGCTGTTCATGGGTGTGAATCAGAGCTTCGTCCTTAAGGGTCATGTGTCTCTCCATCATTCCGAGGATTTTATCGTTAACTCATCTTACGTATTGACCTAATGTGAGTCTTTAATCGCATCTTACCCGAAATTCACTATTTTAATAAACATCGCTTTAAATAATATTTTACAGTCCATCCTGTCAAATTGGCACGCAATATGCATATAGTCAGCGGAAACGCAGGAGATAACCTATATGAAAAATAAAGAAACAAAAATTATTAAAGCGAAATCAAATGTACCGGCTGTAAAACAGAAAGAAATAACTTCGTTGGCCTTGCCCCCAGATAAAAGAATCCAAACAGCCGAAGGCTGGAAGAAAAATCAACCTAAAGCCAAGTAATCTAAGGTTTGTCATTTCATACAGAGTAAAGGCGCTCTAAGTTAGAGCGCCTTTTTGCTAAACAATTAGGTAGGATTGGGTTGGGCAGTTGCGGATGCAGAAGAGGAGTTTGTTAAACCGGATGCCGGTGTTGTGGCAAGATTTACAACACTCCCATGGGCTTTAGTATATTCACCATTTACGGCTCCTAAAGTCTTTAATCCCCAGGTTATTGTCCAACTAGCCTTTATTGTATCGACAATCGTTTCAAAATCACGGCAAGTGTTCCAAAACCTATCTTTGTAAAGCGTATTCCACTCAGTTGATAATTCGCTTTTCTTTTGTTCGTAGTGTGCTTTGATGTCCGTTAGTGTGGAGATGATATTCTTAACCACTGTATCTTTAGGTAGTTGGGCGTGTATTGCATAGGCCTCCGTCTTTTTATCTAAGTTAGCCGGTGCATTTTTATCTATGAGGTTTGAAATATCGCGGATTTTATCTTCATATTTCTTCTGAAGTTCCAGATATTCCTTGTAATGTGTACGCATTTTATCTGTAATCGATTTAAATCGAGGCTCAAGCACTCCGAGTTCTTTAGCCAGAGGTTCACCCCTCAGGTTCTTAGGTGCAGTGTTCGCTTCGTTTTTGAGAACGGCCATTTCCCCTAAAGTCAAGGACATAGGATTATTCACTTTGACTCTGTCGGCTACTAAATCTAATAAGCTTTCCGCTAAGTCTAGATTGTTAAAGCTATTGTTGCGTGTTAGCGCGCACCAGTTTCTCAGGGCAATATGGTTTTCTAAGGATTTTTCTTGAGTTGCTTTGAGTTTAACGATGAGATCTTCTTTTTTTTCGGCATTGTATAATTCATAATTTTTGAGATT
Organism: uncultured bacterium; assembly: GCA_964390695.1. GTDB lineage: Bacteria > Chlamydiota > Chlamydiia > Chlamydiales > Parachlamydiaceae > CAWACC01. The sequence goes on along the minus strand of CAYMKI010000099.1, from coordinate 5,221 downwards.
GGCTTGAGGAACAAACCCTTTTTCCCAGTATTGTACACTTTCATTTAGTTGATTAAAATGATGGGCTATTTTAGTCTGCTTCGATTCTTGCGAGTGGAAAGCGTCAAGATGGAGCTTTTTATACTCTTGTATTTCTTTAAGCTGTTTAAACAGGTTGTCTGTCTCTTTTCTTAAAGCTTCGTGCTGTTCTACCAATTTGAATTTGTTTTTATACAAACTCTTAATAGCCACCAATTTGTCCTGATCACTGCCTTTTGCAGTTTCTTTATTGCCGCTTTCAGTATCTGAAGATTTTTTTGAAGATTCAATTTCTAGAGCTAGCTTATTGTAATTCTCGGTGTCGATGTAGTCGTGTTCGATCAATTGTGTGAGGCTGCTCAATAGGTTAGAAACCTTATCGGAAAAGGTTTTTAGGTGGTGAGGGTAGGCAATCGATTTCTCATAGAATTTAAGATCTTGTTCTACTCTTTCAGATAACACCAAGCTGTCATTGTTATCATCAGCCAGCTCATTGCGGCTTCTAATAGCATTGACGAAATCTTCTCTTTTTGATTTTAAATGGTCAGCAAGTAACTGATAGGTTTTGGCCTTCTCAGCAAGATTTTTGGAAGCTTCAGCGTAGATTTTGGCTTCATCTTTGGCGTAAGCTTCGGGAACTTCCTTTTTTAGGACAGCATTCATCACAAGTTGAATATTTTTTGAGAGTTCGTCATGCAGTTCTGCCAATTGTTGTTTGTCGTGTTTGATGTCTTTACTTAAAAGGGTGGTTTTAAATTCGGTGTCAGTGTTGTTCTTAAGTTCATCAAACTGTTTCTTAATTTTAGCGAGTTCTTCTGTAACAGCTTCCATATTTTTGAGCTGTACTTGTGTATCATTTAGATCGTCGAGCAATTGCTTTTTTTCATTAAATACTTGCTCATAACTCGATTGTAGGCGGTTATTTTCTTTTATTGCGTCCCCTAAAATTTTTCTTTGCTCAGCCACTTTAGCTTGCAGCTCCTTTCTGGAGGCTGTTGTTTCATCAAAAGAGTCTGTGTCTTTCTCTTTATGGGCACGAACTTTTCTTTCCGAATCTACAGAATTTTTTTTGGATAAACCTTGAGAGACTTCATGAGTTTTTTCGACCGTGGAAGATGCTGGGGTTGCAGGTATGGGTGGAAATTGGCTGGTAGTTTTCTCTAAACTATTAACGGCTTGTGTGGACATCCTAACCTCCTTAGGTATTATTGAATAAAATATAGCTTATAAGCGCATTTTAACAGGTTTTTTAACTTAGGCCGCAGCTCACATGAAGCTCAAAACCTTAGTTTGTAAAAAACCTATGAATCATTTTTGTCCATTGCTTTAATAGACAAATGGTCGATGAGTGAGTTGTAGTCGATGTCTAGCGTAATTTCATTATGCAGAATATTTAGTGTGAACGTGTTCACAACCTCACTACAATGGCTTTACACTAAGCCTATAGGCAGATATCATCGTTGAATTTACAACTGAATTTCTTATAATAAAAATTAAGATTTTATAAAAGAAAAAAGTTTGAAGGCTTTTATCTGATCTTGAGATGTTGATGGATAAATATGGTTAAGAGATTGGGGGATATGCTATATTGAGTTGCGATACAATACGGAGAAAATATGAAAGAGCTTCCTAAGCACACCTGTATTTGTGAAACTATCAGGCAAAGAAAATCATGTAGAGCCTATCTAGATCGGTCTGTGGATATAGAGATCATCGAGAAGATCTTAGATACTGCAAGATGGGCCCCTTCAGGAGTTAACCACCAACCGGCGCAAGTAGCTGTACTAGGGAAAGAGACTAAAAGCACATTGTCTAAATTGCTTATAGCCAAACACTCTGCAGGCATTCCTCCCAATCCAGATTACTCCTATTGTCCCAAAGAGTGGTCGGATATATATAAAACACGACGCAAACAATGCGGACTAGCTCTCTATAACGCTTTGTCTATCCCTTTAGATGATTTACAGAAAAGAAATCAGCATTGGGAAAATAACTATCATTTTTTTCATGCACCTATTGGGTTGATAATATTTATTGAGAAAAATTTGCCTGTGGGTTCATGGATCGATACCGGAATGTTCATCCAAAGCATTCTGCTCTCAGCTCTAGATTTCGGCTTGGCTTCATGCCCGCAAGCTGCACTTGCAGAATATCCTGACGTTGTTCGTGACGTTTTACATCTGCATAATGTTGACATCATATGTGGAATTGCAATTGGATATGAAGACACTTCACATCCTCTAAACTCATACCGTATTGGAAGAGAGCCTGTGGCAAACTTTACCCGCTGGTATTCTTGAGTAAGTAACACAAATATTTGTAAGTCTAATTAAGAGAGCTTGCGCTTAGTTCCTATCTGAATTTTCATGTTTTTTGGTTATCATTAAACCCTTTCAAGTACTTCAATGTAAATAATGAACTTGTCATCATAAAACCTGACGATGAAGGATTTTGTTTAATACCGATGACCACATAATGGAGCTTTGTTGCTGTAGCCACAAACCGTGGATGAAAAGGATGGTTGGATCCGTACATCGGAATATCACCTACATGCGATGTAGAGTCCAATAGCATGTCGTACGAGTAAATGTGTGTAGTTGAATTATTCTTTTCTAATGCAAAATAAATTCGATCCCGATGAACACAAACATCTTGACAGTACCCTAAATGTTTTCGTAACTCATTAACGCTGGAAGCAATAACCGTTTCAACAATACCCTGGGATGATAAATCGATTTTTTTTATCATATGCCTTTTATCCTTCTCAATAGACATTCCCAGAAAACCCTCGTTGTGGGTTAATATGTAAGGAAAGCAGTCCCATACAGGACCCTGTATCCAAGGAAGTTCTTTGCTGTCTATGGGATAAGAGTTTAAACAGGATATAGGCAAGAAGTGTAATTGGTATCCCTGCTGTAAATGTTGTGTATATGCTATATAGTTGCTTCCGAAACATATAGGAGTAGGGGGAGGGAATTTTTTTGCGTTTTTAGGAAGGTCTATCTCATTTGTGTTTTGCAAGAATTCCTGTTGAAGGTTAAATACCTTCAGTTTGCATTCGCCTTGAGTATTATTCTGCATAACATACAAAAATTCCCCTTGAATCACCACTTGGCAGATGTCCCCCTCAACTAGGTATCTTTTTAAACATTTATTGTCTGTCGATGAATAGATGTAGATAGCCGAATCGTAACGCTGATTGATCGCTAAATATTTTTCTGAACGGACAGCAAAAGGAAATTCACGTGAATGACTTCGAGATGGAACACGTAAAGCCTCGGGAATAATCAGCTCCTTGATGTTGGAATCTTTTTTCAGTTGAACACATTGAATTTTCTGATTGAAAAAGACGAGTTCTACTTCAAGGTCTTTGTTAACCCAAACATCTGCAAAATAGTCTCCATAAAAGTCTTCTAGATTTTTTGAATAACTTGTTCGAAGGTGGGTATATTTTTTTTTAAAGGATCCATTCACTTCAACAGGTTCTGAAGATGAGTTCTTCTCTAATAGCTCGATATCCGGTTCGATTGATCTAACAAGGTAATCGAAAAAAATCTTTGAGCTGATACAATCTCTAAAATTCTTCGATACACAGGCTAAAGCCGATGCATTACGGATTATAATTTTAGGGTCCACATTCCACAAGCATTTTGCAATTAGCCCTGTCTCTACTAGTAACGAATTAAATGTATAGTTTGAGTTTATCATTATTAACCTTATGTTATATTGTGTTTGATTTTACGATTCTGAGGTATACCCATCATAAAATATTTTAAAACTACCACAGAGCCCACAGAGTACACAGAGAGATATAACAAAGGGTCATCGTTTTCTATTTCAAACGCAGAGTGGCTGAGGCTCAGAGGTTTCAGTCAAACACGGGTTTGACTGACAGCGCTAAAATTGTGCGCTTCGCGTACAATTTTATGCTTTGCTTCTTGTCAAATTCTTATTAATTCATGCTGTTCGTTTACTCCGCGCCTCAGCGCCTCCGTGCTCTCTGTGTTGAACTTGAAGCAATATTATAGATATCGATCTTTTAGCCATTTCTCTCTGTCTTGTACTCATTTGCATGTTGAGCCATTTTTCCCCTCTGTGGGCTCTGTGGTTAAACTATTTATACACTTTTTACAGTGCTGAATAGTTACGCTTAAAATACTCAAAAGGAAAAGCAGTATAAAGTTTATCAAGGTCGCAAGTATGTGGAGTCTCTCCACCTTTGATTAATGCTTCTTCAATAGTTTTAGCATATTCAAAATTAAATCGATTTGTTCCTTGGTAATAGTCCTCATATTTAAATAAATTTTCAGTATGGCTTGCATTTTCAGGTAACAAAAGCCTAGCAGGAATTCCAAAAGCTTCCGCTACAATGATTCCAGAAAGAGCACTCGCAATAACAAGTTTGCTGTCTAGGATTTTTGTTACTACTTCTTTCCAGTCTTCTTTGACACTCACAAAATTAGGATCATTTAAAAAAAGATATTCGTCTGAAAAATGAGGTATAATCACATATTCTCTTGAAGGATTATCCTGTTTTTGAAATTCAGGAAAAAGTAATGGAAGAAGAAGTGTTGGGTCGCCATATACTTCAGGACAATGGATACCTTTTTCTAACAAGAATTGTCTAGTTAAAGGTCCCCGAACTGCTCTTACATCTAAATTATCAAATTGATGAGCGTCGGCGGGTTTTGTTCCATTACGTCCCGTACCCCAAATAATATCACCATTAAAAGCATAATTAAGAATAGATCCCATTCCCAGTAATTTTCTTTCATTGCATTTAGGATTTTCGACAACACGAATTTTATGGCCTACTATTCTTTCCGTTAATGCTTCTGAAAGGGCATCTCCAAAATTTGAAAAACCCTGGGATTGTCGTGCATCCCAAAAATATAAAGGGGGCTCCTCAAAGGGTTTAGTTTCACAAGAGAATATAGGTAAGCAACTGCAAATCACAAATATAGATAAAGCAAATTGGATCATAATTTTATAAATTTGAAAATTGTTTAGGGAAGAAGTTTATGCCTTTTCACCACCCTTCAAGAAACATAAGATATTGAACCACAGAGTACACAGAGAGAAATAAAAAGGCTTGAGAGAGCTATAAAGTTTGAATAGTTGTGTTTTGTTTCCTCTGTGTTCTCTGTGGGCTCTGTAGTTCAACTAGTTACACATTTTGCACGGTGTTGAATAGTTACGGAAA
>CAYMKI010000098.1:0-12233 GCA_964390695.1 uncultured bacterium | reverse complement strand
GCATGAATCTAAATAGTACTCTTAACAACTTGGCGAATACCCCCTTTTCTAGCTGGAATGAGGATAAAAAATCGACCGAACTATCGCCTAAAAAACAAATGTTGCACACGTTCAAATTCATCTGGAGCGACGAGTGCGACGTCGAAAATGCTTGGATCCAGTTAATATGGCGCACGATAACCATTGCCGCCAAAGTTATAAACTGGCAAATGATCAGTAATGAGGGGGAATTTCAGCTTCAATTGGCGCATGAAGTTTCGGGTATACATCCCGAATATCCTGGTAAAGCTATTCTAAAAAAACATATGATCATTCAATTTTCAGAGCAAACGACAGAAAGAGGCCATTGCAAGATCATATCCTTTCTCCAGGGGGGGATTTTTCAAAACGTCGGGGTAGAAATACCTTTAAAGCGCATAATCGTGCAATCACAGGGAAGAGGACAGGCGCCTGTATGCACGATCGAATACGGATCTTGGCCTTTCATCAAGCAGATGGATTACGCTGCACCGGAAGCGCAAAAATTTTGGGAAGAAATGGATTGGCAAGTAAACGAGTAGTGAACTTTTTGCATAATTAATCACCTAGCCTCTACCCTTGCCCAAATGTTGGTGTGCGGGCAGGGACGAGGAGATTAATTATGCAAGAGTTTCAGTGTGATTCTACCCTCTATTGCTCTTTCTTTTTTGTGAGATGTCGTTCAACCGCTTGCGCTCCGTGAAAGTGAGCGCTTTTTCGCCTTCTTTTGAAATTTTAGCCAGCATGGCATCCACAAAGTCGTCATCACTCGTCACGGGTTCTCCCGTTTTAAAATCGAAAATTTTATGTTGTTTTTGTGTGTCTTTGGCGGTTTGGAAGTCTCTAAGCTCGGCCCGCTCTAAAACAGCTGCGCATTTCAGCAGTAGCGTATCTACAGGATGCATGGCAGCATACGGACTCTGTAGCTTCCAGGCTATGACGGCGTAGATGTACCCTAAAACGATGCCTGCGAAATGGAAGGTAAGCGAGGTGATATCCAGGTGCGAGAGGGGAATCAAAATCACCAGGGCTGTAACAATAGACATCAGCCATTTGGCTTTTAGTGGAAAAATGAAAAATAATAAAATTTCGTTCTCGGGGTATAGCATAGACCATACAATAAGAAGGGCTAAAATGGAGGGAATGGGTCCTGATAAATAGCTTGGATCGCGCTGACAGACTAATGCGGCAAGTGCGAAAATACCCCCAGCTACTCCTATAGTGAAATAGAACCGCAAGAAGGACTTGATGCCCACCTGCTCTACTAAGCTTGAGCCAATAGACCACAAAATGTACATGTTAAAGGCTAGAGAGACGAAAAATCCCAAAGACAAGCCCCAACCGCCGGAGTGTTGAACAAACATATAGGTGAGGATTTGCCAGATATAATAGTGGTGATAAGCTCCTGAGGATAGGCTGAAGAAGTCTTCTAGATTTATGTCGTCAAACAAGGACCCAAACAGGGCGTCAAAAAGAACACATCCGACACTAGCCGCACAGGTTATCAAGATGAGTTTTTTGATTATGTCAGGCGTAGGAAGCCAGGTGCTTCGCATGTAGGAAGAAGATGAACTATTCATGAGAGCATTTTAAACTATGACGATTTTCAGCAATAGGAAAATTTACCTTGATTTTTTTCTTGAAACGAATTATCTTATATCTAAATGAAAAACAAAGCGGTGCTGAATTTACAGATAGTTCAGCTTTGCTAAAAAAATTATTGGAGCTAACCCATGAAAAAAAATACTCATCCGAAGTATCAGCAAGTATTATTTGTTGACTCTTCGACCGGCCATCGGTTTGTAATCGGATCCTCCTTGCAACCTACACAAACAGAAGTGTTCGATGGAAAGGAATATCCTGTGTATCAACTTTCTACATCTTCTTACTCGCATCCATTTTTCACTGGAAGCAAACAGCTGGTGGACGCAGAAGGACGTGTAGATAAGTTTAAGAAACGCTATATCAATGCCCAGCAAAAAGCCAGTGGCGGCGAACAGCAGTCGGAAAAAGAAGGCTCCCAAAAAGAAGAGCCAAAAAAGAAAGCCAAAGCAAAGAAATAATCTTGAATGTATATTAGGGCAGCAGCCGGCTACATCAGCCGGCTTGAAGTATCCCTTCGGGATATGCCCTAGTAGCGTATGCCTTATCAGATAACGTGCAGTCATCGCACACTGGCAAAGGCATTAGCCTAGATAAAGCATATAAAACATTGCAGCCAGAATTAAGGTTGCGCCATTCCTAAAGTCCTTATGAATACCAAAGTCAAACAATTGCTGACACGCTTAGCGGAACTTGAGGAGAAGTTAGGCCACCCCGAAGTTTTCAATGATCAAAAAACTTACCGTGCCCTGACACAAGAACACTCCTATCTGCTCGAAGTCAAGCACGTCTGGGATGAAATTCAGAAGACAAATAAGCAAGTTCAAGATAATCTCGAGGGATTAAAGGTAGAGCAAGATCCCGAATTTGTCCAGATGCTGCGAGATGACAATGCGCTTATGGAAAAGCAATTGGCAGACTTACAAGTCAAACTCGAAAATCTTTTGGTGCCTCCGGATCCTAACGATGATCGCAATACCATCATCGAATTGAGGGCTGGCACGGGTGGTGATGAAGCCGCGCTCTTTGTCGGTGATGCGGTACGCATGTACAAGTTGTTTGCCGACCGCATGGGGTGGCGCTATGAATTGCTCTCCTGTGCAGAATCTGAGTTAGGCGGCTTTAAAGAATATGTGATGGTCTTGTCAGGCAAAAATGTCTACCGCTTCCTCAAGCACGAAGGCGGTACGCACCGCGTGCAAAGAGTTCCAGAAACTGAAGCCCAGGGAAGGGTGCATACGTCAGCCATTACCATTGCGGTTTTACCCGAACCAGATGAAAATGCTGAAGTCAACATCGATGAAAAAGATCTGCGCGTAGACACTTATCGCTCATCCGGCGCAGGCGGACAGCATGTCAACACCACCGATAGTGCTGTACGTTTGACACACTTGCCTACAGGCATTGTGGTCTATTGCCAGCAGGAGCGCAGCCAGCATAAGAACAAAGAAAAAGCCATGCGGCTATTACAAGCTAAGCTTGTCGAAGTGGAAGAGCAGAAGCGGCAGCAAGCCATTGCGTCCAGCCGTGCTTCACAGGTCGGCAGCGGAGACCGCTCTGAAAGAATAAGAACGTATAATTTCCCCCAAAACCGCATCACGGATCATCGCATCAACTTAACTAAATATAACTTAGATCATGTGATGGAAGGAGATTTAGAAGAAATCTGCTCGGCTCTGGTCGCCTACTTTCATCAGCAACAATTAAACAATGCATAGCCGATGCGTTCTTTGTTAGAAGTCCTAAAACTTTCCTCCGAATTTTTACAAGAGAAAGGCATAGCCAATTATCGCCGCGAAGCGCAAGATCTCCTCAGCGATGCCTTGAACATCAGTCGCGTGCAGCTTTATATTGAACATGACCGCCCCCTTAGCGATGAAGAATTATCAAAGTTAAGAGTTCGGCTGCAACGCCGCGCCAAAGGCGAACCGGGGGCATACATCCACGGCAGCCTCGATTTTTTTAATTGTCGTATCCGAGTGAATCCGGCTGTTTTGATCCCCAGGCAGGAAACAGAAATCCTAGTGGATAAAATTATTCGACAGTTAAATCAGGAAGATCTCGCAAATAAAGTATTGTGGGATATTTGCTGCGGTTCGGGCTGCATCGGAATTGCCATAAAAAAAGCTTGCCCCGCATTGCGCGTCATCGCCTCGGATATCAGCGGCGATGCCTTGGAAGTGGCCCGGCGCAATAGCCTTGAAAACGGTGTCGAAGTGGAGTTTTTACAAGGGGATCTTTTAGAACCTTTTGAAGGTCTTAAATCCGATTATGTGGTTTGCAATCCTCCCTACATAGCCGAACATGAGTGGTCGGCGCTCGAAGCGGAGGTGCGCGAGCATGAACCTAGGCATGCACTGATCAGCGGAAGCACGGGACTGGAAATTTACCAGAAATTGTCAGCACAACTAGCGTCTTATTTAAAGCCTCATGCGAAGGTGTGGTTCGAGATTGGCGCGGACCAAGGCAAGCCTGTCAGGAGCCTATTTGATCATAAACCATGGAAAGATTTAGCGCTCGAGAGGGATTGGGCTGGAAAAGATCGATTCTTTTTCCTTGAAATTGAATGAATTTTTGGATATTATTATTGCAAGTTGAGATTTAAGAGCTAATATGCTGGGACTTTTAACAGAAAAAATGCAAGGGCTACTTGCCAAACTTGCAGGCAAGCGAAAGTTAACGGAAGATAATATTTCCGATGCCGTCAATGAGGTGCGCTTGGCCCTGCTTGAGGCAGACGTTAACTATAGCGTCACCAAGACTTTTGTAAAAAAAGTCAAAGAGAAAGCTCTGGGCGATGAGGTGATCAAGGCCGTAGCTCCTGGACAGCAGTTTATTAAAATTGTACATGATGAGCTTGTCTCTTTAATGGGTCAAGATGAAGTGCTGTTGGATCTGAAAGTTAAACCTGCTGTCATTATGGTTTGCGGTTTGCAAGGTTCTGGCAAAACGACCCATTGTGCAAAGCTGGCAAGGTATCTGAAAAAGAGCGGCGAAGCCAAAAGCCCGCTATTGGCGGCCTGCGACCTGCAAAGGCCCGCTGCAGTCGAGCAGTTGCGGATTTTGGGCGAGCAGATTGGCGTGCCTGTAGTCACGGTGTCAGGCGAAACAGATCCAGTGAAGGTTGCACAAGTGGCTTTGGCGAAGGCTAAAAGCGAAAATCACGATGTGCTGATTGTAGATACTGCCGGCCGCTTGCATATTGACGAAGAGCTAATGCGGCAGCTGGAAAGGATAAAATCCGTCATCTCGCCTAGTGAAGTGCTCTTTGCTGCTAATGCAGCTACCGGGCAAGATGCTGTGAATATAGCGGCGGAATTCAATAAGCGCATCGAAATTACGGGCACTATATTGACCATGTTGGACGGCAACACCCGAGGCGGAGCGGCTATCTCTATACGTGAAGTCACTGGCAAGCCCTTGAAATTCGAGGGTATCGGAGAAAAGCTCGATGATATGCAGGTGTTTAATCCCACATCGATGGCAGATCGTATCCTAGGAATGGGAGACACCATCAATTTGGTGAAAAAAGCCCAAGAGCATATCAATGAGGATGAGGCCAAGAAACTTGAAAAAAAGATCCGGTCTGCAACGTTTACCTATGAAGACTTTCTGACTCAAATGCAGGGAGTCAAAAAAATGGGATCTCTTAAAAGCCTTCTAGGCATGTTGCCTGGGGTGGGAGCTAATTTGAAGTCTTTGGATTTAGATGATAAAGAGTTTTTTAAAATTGAAGCTATTATCCAATCGATGACAGCAGCAGAGAGATCCGAAAAGTGTGAGTTGATACCTTCTAGAAGAAAAAGAATTGCTCGTGGCAGTGGAACTTCGCTAGAAGATGTTAATAAGTTAGTTAAATCATTTAAACAAGCAAAGCAATTTTTCAAAAATATGCCAAATATGAAAAATTTAGAAAAATTAATGGGAGGATCCCTATGGCGTTAAAAATTAGATTGCGTGCCCAAGGTCGCAATAATCGTGAAACATATCGACTGGTTTTGGCTGATAGCCGTTCTCCACGCGATGGAAAATACATTGAAATGCTCGGCTGGTATAACCCTTTTGAAAGCGTACCAGAAAGAAATTTATTAGTAAAGGCCGACCGTATTCAACACTGGTTGGACCTCGGAGCGCAAATGAGTGAAAATGCTGAAGCTTTAATTCGCAAAGTAGCTCCTTCGATTGTACGCAAGCAAGTTGAAAAGGTTATCGCGCATAAAGCTAAAGCGGCAGCCAAAAGAAAAGCAGCGAAAAAAGCGACTGCCTAGATAGTTTAGTTATGCGATTCGATATATTGTCTCTTTTTCCCGAATATTTTCGAGGTCCGCTTGATGAGAGCATCATCAAGCAGGCTGTCAAAAAGGGGCTTATCGATATCTGCTTACATGATATTCGAAACTTTGCTGAAAATAAATGGCGCAAAGTGGATGATCGGCCATTTGGCGGCGGGCCCGGCATGGTAATGACCCCGGATCCTGTATCCAAGGCTGTGCGCAGTGTTAAAACAGAACGTTCGCATGTGATTTATCTATCGCCGCAGGGTTCTGTGCTGAACGCCGCCAAAGCTCGTGCCTTAAGCCGTTATGAGCATTTAATTTTGTTATGCGGCCACTATGAGGGTATTGATGAACGGGCTATTGAAGCAGAAGTTCACGAGGAAATCAGCATTGGCGATTATGTGCTGACAAATGGATGTTTACCGGCTATTGTTTTACTAGATGCAGTGGTGCGTTTTGTTCCGGGAGTTTTGGGAAATCCCCAAGCTGCCGATCAAGATTCCTTTGAACAAGGGAGATTAGATTGCCCTCATTACACCCAACCCAAAGTTTGGGAAGGGCGAGAGGTGCCTCCCGTGCTGCTTAGCGGCCACCACCTAGAAATTGCCAAGTGGCGCCAAAGCAAAGGATTAGAAAAAACAAAAAAAAATAGGCCGGATTTATTACAAATTAATAGGAGTGATTAAAAATGAGCAGAACAGCTGTCATTGAAAAGCTGGAGCAAAAACAGTTTAAGAGAAATATTGAGAATTTTGCCGTGGGAGATACAGTGCGTATCCATATTCGCATTATAGAAGGGCAAAAAGAGCGCGTCCAGATTTTTACAGGAACTGTCATAGCTAGAAAAGGAACGGGCACATCCGAGACTTTTTCAGTACACCGTGTGGCTTATGGCGAGGGGATGGAGCGCGTCTTCCTACTGCATAGCCCAAGAATCTCAAAAATTGAAGTGGTAAAAGAAGGCCAAGTTAGAAAGAGCAAGCTCTATTACTTGCGTGGAACTTCCGGTAAGGCTGCTAAAGTTAAGAGTCGCATAGGACCACGTGGACGTAATCAGCAAAATGTTGCTGCTGCGGCCGCTCAAGCGGAGTCTGTATCATCAGCCACCTCGCTTGAAAATGCCTCTTCATAATTCTAAAACCATGCCTTCGCTTGCTGAACAGGAACGTCTCTATGCTTTAACAGCTTATGAGCGAGCAGCGAGCGAGCGAGGGTATCAGTGCATAGCTGGACTAGATGAAGCGGGTCGAGGCCCCTTGGCAGGGCCCGTGATGGCTGCTGCATGCATTATTCCTGCGGGAGTTTTTTTACCGGGGATTGACGATAGTAAAAAACTATCCGTATCGCAAAGGCAGAGGATTTATGAACTCATTCTAGCCTCTCCACAGATATGCTATGCCATAGCATCGGCAACACATCAAGAAATCGATAAGCACAACATATATCAATCTTCGATGTTAGCTATGCTGCGCGCAGTGGAAAAACTTCAACAAAAGCCAGACTATCTTTTGGTGGATGGCATGAAGTTGCCAGCTTCGGCGACTCCGCATGAAAAGATCATCAAAGGAGATGCTAAATCACAATCTATAGCGGCAGCCTCAATTTTAGCCAAAGTTACGCGCGACCATCTCATGGACGAATATCATCGTCAATGGCCGCAGTATGGCTTTGATAAGCATAAAGGTTATGCCACTCCTCAGCACTTGGCGGCATTGAAAGCTTTCGGGCCTTGTCCTATTCACCGCATGAACTTTGAACCGATAAAGTCCACTTACAGCAAATCAGTAGACCTCTAGTTTTATTGGGCTTCTTTGCACTGCATACTTATCCTAGCATTTTCCTTGAGAATTTCTATGACCGTGCTGGCCATGGTACCTATTCTTATCATGATTCCTGCAAAGTCATCTGTGACACCTGGTAGAAAGAAGGGACCCAGCTTCATCCTCTTGGCTCCAGTATTATCGAGGACAACTTTCACCGCGGGGTATTTAGCGTTCAGCTGTTTTCTTATAACCTTGCGTTTGTATGTTTCGGAAAAGCAAGCCATTCTCTTCAAAACTACCCATGCAGCACAGACGAATCCAGTCCTATCTTTAGCACTTAGACATCCGGTAGAGATTTTATACCCTTTGCGATGAGCGGCATCAATCAGATCAACCGCTGTTGCATAGCTGGTCTTTTTTTTCATCAGGACCTTCGCGATATCCATATGGCTTTCATTAGGAAACTTCATCACCAGCCTCGAATAGGTTTCGAGGTTGACTTCATGCGAGGCCCCATCATTTTTAGTGTGGCCTTGTACGCTGTGGTTGACAACGGCGGCAAAGATGGCGATTTTTTTATAGCTGCCGTCGGAGTTAGTGACCAATTGCGGCAAATGGATGTTTCCCTGCTCATCGATGAACGGGCCTTGGCCGTCGCAGATCAGTACCTTATCGCTCAGCTCTTTGAAAATTTCGGCCATATCTAACAGTTCATTAGTTTCGTTATGGAACCAGCCGGTCTTTGGGTCTATATTTTGCTTTTTATGATTGAGCAGACGCACATCTATCATTTTAAGCAGGTCGATCTTATCTAGTTCGCTCTTTTTGGCATGTTCAAGAACGAGAGGCAAGGCTTGAGTGATTAAAAACTGTCTGCGTTTTTCGAGGGTCTGTTGGATAGTGGCAAGGTCTTTGACTTCTGATAAGGCATAATTTGCAGCTCCGAAGACGTTATGATGACCTTTCTTTAACTCTTTTTCAGTCCGGCGGATGATATCATTTTGCAGTTGAAGCAGATGGTGTGTATGCCCTTTTTTAAGCTCTTGTTCGATTTGTTTAAGTTCTTTAAGGTTAGTAAAACCATTGCTCATATCACTGACAACACCCAAGCGGACAATTTCGCTGTTTTCTATGGTTTTGGTTGCCTGATTGAATACCTTGCAAGTATGAATTCTCATATTAACCGGTAAAGGCAAGTACTTATTTACTAGAAGGCTATATTCAAACTTCAGACGGGGATGTCCGCGAAAAATATCCCGAAAGTAATTGGAAGAGGCCCAATCACTGGCCATATGCTCGTATTCGCTTACCTGGCGGGATAATTCCTGAATACGCGAGGCGAACAATGCTCCTATCTTTTCGGTCATGGGAGTAGAGGTGGATGATTTCAACCTGGAGACCTTAGTTCTAAGATACGCGAGTTCTTTTTGGGCGGCTATTGTCATCAGATCCACGGTTTTTAACCTCAAGATCTCCTCTTCAGCCTTATTGCCCTGGTTATCTTTCCATTCGTTCTTAATATGGTCGAAATTGTATGTGGGTTTTTTACTGGACGAAGCTGGGGAGAAGTGATGCTGAGTGGGACGTGTTTGAGGAGCTAAATGATGGCTTTCTAAGAGGTGCTGGTCTAAGACATGTTCTTGTACCACTGAATTTTGTGTTCTTAATCTGGGAGTTTTAGGCAAGGGTTTGGGGCTGCGACGCAAAAGAGGTGGGGTGGGATTTAAATTGGGCGAATTGTCTGGTGTAGTGTTTAAATTATTGTTTATATGATGAATATTATCTTTCATAACAACAACTTTATTTTAATTGTTTAATTAAACTACTCTTTAGTGAACAGATAAGAGATAGTTTATACTTTTATTATACTAAAATATTTATTATAAATCCAGGGAATTTATCCTAAATGGCTTAAATATTCAGATTAGTCATTATGAAAAATACAAAGCTAAAGATAAATTGACAAAAAATGACTTTATTTATTATATTACGCTTTAAGTACCAAAAATGCGTTGAAAATGCTTAAAAGTATGACGGCCTGCGGCCGAGCTTCAAAAAAATCATCCTTGGGAATATTTTGTATTGAAATCCATTCTGTGAATCGGAAGCATTTGGAAATCAATGTAAATACGCCTGCTCAATTTTCCCGATTCGAGGCGTTGATTCGCAAGCAGGTAGCTGCGCAAGTATTTAGAGGGGCTGTAACGGTAAAATTCACAGCTGTTCCTGCAGATAAATTGCCCATAGCCATCATTCCTAATCTGCCTTTATTGAAACAATACAAAGCCGCTTGGGAGGTTTTAGCTAAAGAATTGAGTTTGCCTTGCGATGCGCAGTCTTTTTTTAGCTTCTTGAAGTTGGAACAAAATTTGTTTTATGAGGAAGAACGCACCGATTGTGATAATGAATATCTTCAGGTCATCGAAGAGGTATTATCTCAAGCTCTTCAAAGCTTTGTGCAGATGAAGAAGGACGAGGGGGCCGTTTTGGTTAAAGACATTCTGGAGCGCTGGAATAAATTGAGAACAGCCGTGCATATGATTGCCGCCAAAGCACCTGAGGCTGTACAGCGGTTTCGTCACAAAATATTGGAAAAAATACAAGACGTAGTCTCAGGCAGTGTGGAAAATGATGAAAGGGTTTTGAAAGAAATAGCCATCTATGCTGAAAAAATTGACATCTCGGAAGAGATTACCCGCTTTAAGTCCCACTTGCAGCAATTTTATGATTACCTGCATTCTCCTGCCGAAGGCCTTGGGAAAACCCTGGAATTTATCCTGCAAGAATTGCATAGAGAGATAAACACCATAGCTTCGAAAGCTTCCGATATTGATATTTCACGCTTTTCTATAGAATGCAAAAGCGAGATAGAAAAAATTAGAGAACAAATTCAAAATATAGAGTAGTTTTATGCCCAAACTGCTAGGGAATTTAAAGCAGGGCTTACTTTTTATTATTAGCGCCCCGGCAGGGACGGGAAAAACGACACTTGTAAATATGCTGTGCGACGAATTTGATTGTATCAAAGCCAGCAAATCGTGTACAACTAGGGCGCCGAGGCAAGGGGAAATGCCTGATGTGCATTACCACTTTTTATCCAACGCAGAATTTGCACATAAAATTGCCCAAAATGAATTTTTAGAATATGTTCAACTGTATGGGCATTATTATGGGACGTTGAAAAAAACTGTCGAACAGCTGCAGCTTGAAGGCAAGCACGTCGTCTTAAATATCGATACTCAAGGGGCTCTCAAACTTAAAGGTTCATTGCCAGCAGTTTATATTTTCTTACAACCCCCTAGTTTGGATGAATTAAGAAGGCGCCTAACTTATCGGCAAACAGAGACCGAAGAGGTTATTTTAAAGCGTCTGGCCTGGGCTGAACAAGAGATAGCCGCATCCAATTTTTACGATTACCATATCGTCAATGACGATTTGAAGATAGCTTATGAGATTTTGCGCAGCATCTTTATTGCTGAAGAGCACAGAATCAGGTGCTCTGATGATGATCAGAGCAGCCTACATTAACTAATAAACATCAGGGAGTATTATGCACGATCATCTAACCAATCAACAAATCAGCAAAAAATTTGCAAATCAATTTGATTTAGTCAATTACGCAATTCGTTTAGTTGAAAACATGATAAAATCAGGCCGAGCTCCTCGCGTGAAAGTCGATGTAGATAATCCCGTCGTGCAGATTTTAGCTGAAATTGAAGTGGGTAAAGATAAATTCGACGACATTATCGAAATCAAAAAGGAAGAAGTTGTCGAGGAGGAACCTAAGCTGTCTCTATTTGGCAAAGAAAAAAAGTCGGCCGGCGCCTCGAAAAGCGGTGAAAAACGCAAAGCCAGAATCATGCATTGATGGATACAGCGGTACTGGGAGCATTAACGCATCTGCAGGTAGTCGCTTTTGGGTTGACTATCCTCATGGTTTTTTTGCTGCTTTTTCTGCTGTTTTTTTTGACGTGGAAGATCACACAGCAGCCCCCCTCGCCTAGTCCGTATACAGGGATGCCTTTAAGGCGTGCAACCAGCTTGTCTTATTTTAGCATCGAACGGATTCTAAGGTACCTATATGGGCTGCATCAATATGATAACCAGGTTTTTGACATAAAGAAAGCGGCTTTTTGCCGTGAGACAGGCCGCATCTTTCCCGATTGCGTCACATGGTATGATGTGATTAAAGTCGATTGGACATTTATCCAAAAGAGGCACAAGGGAAATTATGTGTCGTGGGGTAGTCTGACTGAGATGCAGAAAAAGTCCATTGAAGCCATGCATGATACCTTGCAGGGGTTTCAAACGGCTCATTCTTCGCCCCATCCCTCACCAAGGATGGTGGAAGAAGCCTATGCTTTCGAAAAGCCGGGGCCCCTATATGTAGATATCGAAACAGGCGTGCTGGTAGGGTGGCAATGTGTGCCTGAAACGGATTTGGAAGTTTTGATCGTACAAAAACCCGCTGTAGTTATTACTCCAACACCTCCTAAAGATTAATTTATTAAGGATTTGATGATTTTATGACGCAAAAAATACTTATTACGTCAGCTTTGCCTTATGCCAACGG
>CAYMKI010000097.1:0-12277 GCA_964390695.1 uncultured bacterium | reverse complement strand
GAATATGTGCATTTGGTAGGCAATCATCTCAAGCCTGAAGATATCAATATTCTAGGATTGGATTCGTATGGAGGCAGTGTAGATATATGCAGCTTATATAGTTGGATGAATGTGCTAAAAGCTTTTCAGGATCAAGGAAATACACATGAAAAGGCCATATGCGCGAAATTTAATCATATACTCCAGAAGGTCGAGCCTTTCTTTTTAAAAACCTCTTATGGATTGAAAATTGTAGCTCGTACCCAACAATATAATCAGATTGAACTGGAAAAAGCCTATTTATCCGATCTGGAGAAATCTTTGGATCCTAGGGCTGCCAAGAACGGGTTTTTACAATGCTCTAAATCATTTTATGATAAGTACAATCTTGATAATCCCGCTGTTGTGCCCAAAATAATCATTTACAACGAAATTATTCTGGATATGCTAGAGCTGATTAATCAATTAAAAGAAGGGCATGCATGCATTTTTTCCTTAGGAACAAAGGATCACGCGGTTCTTATAGAAGTAGCGTGCCAGCGTAAGTACAAGGCTCGGGACAGGGGGCAATATACCTATACCATTTTCAATACCGGAGATGGCGTCAGAAAGTATCATCAGTTGAATGAGGATAAAACTATGGCCTATCCTTTGAGGTTTCAAGATTTGCCCTATTCGGCATTTTCATCAGCGATATTTAGTGAACTTGTCGAATTGTCTCTTGAGGGTATCAGTATGCAAACCTTTTATCAGTGTCACGAGAAATATTTAGTGACGCAAGGTTCAGGAAAAAAAATCCAGACGTCAGGAAAGCTATATCCTTTGCAGAAATTAGGCATCTGCAGCTATTCATCAATGGAAGCTTGGATATGCAGCTATTTTGATGAGGCTCAAAATGAGCATCTGAGAAGAGTCAAACTCACGCTGTCCACGCAGAAGCAGCAGAAGGTGATAGATATGCTGTCTGCAGGTGAAATTCATCCGAAGCCTTCCAAAAAACGTAAAGCCACGGAAGATCCTCCCAATGCCCCAGACTTAAAAAAAATCAAGGCCAGCCATCAGCTGTTGAAATTGGGAAAAGAATTGCTAGCTAAAAAAAACTAAAACATACAAGTATGTCTTCATTGATCTTCAGTATAAACAAAGAAGCCTCGCAATCAGACCAATCCCTAGCGATAGAGGTCTTAGCCTCCGATTTCCCTACCAAGCGTTTGCAGGCAGTCCAGTTGCATAAAGTCCCTAAATCATCCAAGGAGGGGATGGCTGTGGAATTTTTGCTGCAGCAAGAGGCTATCTATCAAAAGAAGAAAGGGGCTCCCGTTGCAAAAGAGAGGGAATTAACTGCACAGATATTCCACGTCGCCTATTCTCAAGCCGTTCAGGCACTGAAATTGCTGGCTGCTACCGGCCGCCTCTTCTTTAAGAACCAACCCTTGGTGTGTGATTTTTTCAGCCAGAATGACTATTATTATGTCATAGAAGCGCTTTCTGGAAAAATGGCCATTACGGCTCGCGTCAAAACTTCGCTGCAAGATTTTGATGTTTGCGATAGCGATTTTATTTGCGGAGGCCCCCCTCATATCGTCATCAAGGGGATCTCATTGAAGTTGATTACCACCGAGGTGTCTTGGTCTGAAGTCAAAAAAGCCGTTTTAAAAACACTAAAGCCTGAAGATCTTGTTGAAGAACCTGATAATCCCCTAGCGCCTAAGATAGTGTACCGTGGAGATAGCCGGGAAAAGATGGCAAAGCTCTTGGAGCCGTTTCCTTTGCTTATGCTTAAAGACCGCAGTGGGGCTTTTGCCGATTTGTATATGGATTATGGCGATGGACAGATAGTTCCCTACCACGATGCCCACTTCAAAGCAACGTTCCAGCGAAATTTTTCCAGCGAACAAAACTGGGAAAGAGATCTATTGGAAACGGATTTCATCAAAAAAATGGTGGGAAACAGCCACTACTATTGCCCTATGGACAAATTAAGCAAAAGTCTTGGTTTTTTGTTAGAACTCGGCTGGTGCATCAAGGATTATATGGGCAAGCGGCTGGTGATGTATAGCCATGCAGACCTAAGTGTGAACACCTGGGGGGATAAAATCATAGTAAAAGGCAAGCTCAAATTCTCGGATTATGAAGCCGATCTTTCAGCTATTTCAGGTGCTTATTCTCGAAAAGAGCATTTCATCCCCTTAGATCATGCTACGGTAGGATTGCTGGATAAATCCTGGGAGGCTACTGGGTTATCTGCCTTGTATGAAGAAGGGGAGGTAGTGGGCGCAGGCATAGGCCTGCCGCGTTCCCGTCTTGGCGTTTTGCATGATCTGACTTCCCAGAATACGCATGTCCAAGTCGACCCGATTTTAGATAGGACCTTAAAAGACCTGGAAGCTTTTGAAGGCATTTCCTCTGCCGTACCTTCCTCCTTATTTCAGGGGCAGTTGCGGGCTTATCAGCAGCAGGGGGTCAATTGGCTGACTTTCTTGTATGACTATGGCTTTCATGGTATTTTAGCTGATGACATGGGGCTTGGCAAAACGGTGCAGGTTTTGGCTTTCTTATCCAGATTACAGCTTAAAGCTCCTGTGCTCATTGTAGTCCCTACCTCCTTGATTTTTAACTGGAGGAAGGAAATAGAGCAGTTCTTGCCAGGTTACAAGGTGTATATTCATCATGGGCCCGATCGTTCGATGTCGTTGCAAGATTGCTATGAGAATTGCCAGGTGATCTTAACATCCTATGCGATTTTGCGTTTGGACTTGCCGCTTTTTCTTCAGCATGTCTATGCCTGCTTGATATTGGATGAAGCTCAGGTCATAAAAAATTCCAAAACACAGATATTTCAAGCGGTTTGCCGGCTGCAGTCCCAATTCCGGCTCTTGCTCACCGGCACGCCATTAGAGAATCATTTAAATGAGTTATGGGCGCATTTTCGCTTTCTGATGCCCGATCTTCTAGGCGACCTTAAAGATTTTGAGGGTGAGTTGGCGGCTGGCAGCTCTGATTTTCGCTATCTGCACAGAATCAAGAAGAGAATCCGCCCCTTTATCTTGAGAAGAAAAAAAGAGGAGGTGGCCAAGGATTTGCCCGAAAAGATAGAGCAGACCCTCTGGGTGGAAATGACGTCGGCACACAGGCAATTCTATAATGACTTTTTAGCTGGGGTCAAAACAGGGGTCTTGAAAAAAGTGGAAGCGGAAGGCGTTTCGAAATGCCGCATGGAAATTTTGGAAGCTATACTCCGCTTGCGGCAGATATGTTGCCACCCCCTGTTAGTTAGCCAATCTGAAGAACAGTCAGCAGAACCTAATAGCAGTAAGTTAGAAATGCTGTTGCAGGACTTGGAGACTTTGGTGGAGGAAGGAAAAAAAGTGCTTGTGTACAGTCAATTCACAAGTATGCTGAAACTCATCGCTAAAGAGATTCGGCAGCGCGGCTGGCGCTTTGTGTACCTTGATGGGGCCACTACAGACCGGGAAAAAATTGTCGACCAATTTCAAACAGATCCCTCACTATCTATTTTTTTGATCAGCCTAAAAGCCGGAGGGATAGGCTTAAACCTGACACAGGCTGATTATGTACTCATCTACGACCCTTGGTGGAATGAGGCGGCGGAAAACCAAGCGATTGATCGCGCGCATCGAATCGGACGGCGCGACACGGTGATCGCTAAACGCTACATCACCTTGGGGACTATAGAAGAAAAGATCATGTCATTGAAATCGCATAAAAGGAATTTACTAGGAGAAGTCTTGGAGGATAATTGGGATGCGGTCTCCATGACTTCTCAAGATCTGCTGGACTTGTTATCTTAATTCTGAGATAACGATTACATTAGGCCGCATCCGAATCAGATAGGTTTTCCTGATCGCTTTCGAACAGTTCTTTGGCGGTGCTTTTAAGAGATTCTAGACCATCGGTGAAACCTACCTGCCGCATTAACTGATCGACGTAGGCAAGCTCGCTAAGCAGCTGGTCATTGATAAATTCAAGGTAGGCTAACTTTTTCTCTAAGTCTGGCTTTTGCTCTTCTTTCTTTTTCATAACCAATCTCCTTATTAGGGCTAATGATTTCAAACTATGTCATGTGGTGATAAGCGAAAACTGTGCCAAGTATAGATAAAAATAGTAGCCTAAACAGATAGTGAATCTCTTGCATAATGAATCGCCTTGCCCTTGCATCCTAATCCCTAATGACAGGATTTGAACCACTGATCAGTGGTTTGAATCCTTTAATTCAGGGTTGGGATAAGGAATTTAAATCAATTAGGGGCAAGGGTAAGAGGATTAATTATGCAATAGATCTATTTGTCAAAAGTCCAGTATTAAAGCTTACGTTATATATTCTTTTTTGAAATTGAATAAAAAAAATATTCTTGATATAATTAATATAAACAAACCCAACCTAGAAAAAAATATGAAATTACCTTTAGCATACTATGGAAATCCTGTACTTAGAACAAAAGCAGCCCCTGTAAAGGAGATTAATGCTGAAATTAAGCAGCTTGTGCAAGATATGATCGAAACGATGGAAGCGGAAAATGGCTGGGGGCTCGCAGCGCCTCAAGTGCATCAATCTGTCGCTATTTTTTTGACGCATGTCTCTTATGAAACACCCGAAGGAACTTGGGTGCCGGGAAAATTGAGGGTATTTATCAATCCTAAAATTGTGGCGATCAGCAAAGAGCAATGGGAATTTTCAGAAGGATGCCTCTCTATACCAGGATTATACGGAAAGGTCGAACGCCCCATTAGCCTGACTTTTGAGGCTACAGATATTGAGGGTAATTCATTCTCGGAAGAATTGACAGGGTTGGAAGCTCGCGCATTTTTGCATGAAAATGATCATATCAATGGCGTCCTATGGGTAGACCGCGTCAAGGGCAAAGCCCGTCAAGAATTGGAGAACAAGCTCCGCGAAATCAAGAAAAAATACAGCGATAAATAAACCCACCGCTAACATGTCTTATAAAAGGCCTGTACGCATCTGAAACAGGCCTAACATCGGGCGTTACTCTACTTTTTCCAGTGTGAAAGGAGCGGCATTCTGAGAGGCGCTGCTGCTGCCTATGGCGGTTGTCCAGAGAGAGAGAAACAAGCAGGATACCATGAATATGATAGCCAGCCATCCGGTAAATTTCTTCAAAACGTCCGCGGTAGAAGTTCCAAATAAGGATTCTCCGGCATCCCCGCCAAAGGAGGCTCCCAGTCCTGAGCTTTTGCTTTCTTGAATCAAGATAACAAAACAAAGCAATATGCATAGTAGCATAAACAAGGTTATAGCTGTGAAATATAGAAATGTGATCATCTGTTAGTTTCCTACGTTTGAGTTATTTACAATTTGTTCGAAAGCCTCTACTGAAAGAGATGCGTTGCCCACCAATAAGCCATCAATATCCTGTTTTTCCATCAGCTGAGCTGCATTATCTGCTTTGACAGAGCCTCCATATAAAATTCGCATTTTTTGACAGGCTTTCTCCCCAAACTGTTGCGCCAAGAATTCGCGGCAAAAGGCGTGTACTTCTTGGGCGGCTTCAGGCGAAGCTGTCAAGCTAGTGCCTATGGCCCATACAGGTTCATAAGCTAGCATTAAATGATCTGCTGCATTGGGCGGTAAATGCTCGAAGCCCTTGCGAAGTTGATCGGTCAAAATAGGGTATGTCTTTCCTTCTTGTCTTTCTTCTGCTGTTTCTCCGATGCAGAGTATCGGCTTCAGTTGCATCTCTAAAGCTTTTCTGATTTTTTTTTGGATTAACTCGTTGCTTTCGTGGTATCGCGTTCTGCGTTCCGAGTGTCCCAAGAGGACAAATTTAGCCCCCGCGTCGACAAGCATGCGGCCGGAAATCTCGCCGGTGAAAGGGCCTTCGTCATGTTCATTCATGTTTTGCGCACCGGGCGTGATTTGGGTGGCGCGGCAGCTCTGAGCTACCGCGTGCAAAAGCGTATAGGGGGCCGCGATAAAAATATCAGCCTGTGAGTCAGCTACGCGCGGAGCTAAGTTGGCAATAAATTGCGCTGCTTCCGCAAGCGTTTTATGCATTTTCCAATTGGCAACGATCAAAGGTCTGCGAGATTTGGACACCATCTTTATTATCCATATGTTCGATATGGATCCCTATATATAAACTCGCCTTTAATCATACCTTTTATAAATAATGAAATTCAAGAGGTTTTTCTTTAGTGACCAGGGTTTCATGCATGTAGATTTTAAATAAGTCGCCCTCCTTTTGCGCTTTCTGCAACTCCTGCATTTTTTTCGTAAAGACATTGGGAAAGCTGTGTTTATCTTTCAGCCAGTATATATGGAAGGTGAACGCCGGGGTAGGCTTGACCTTTAGCTTTTTTTCTATCCAGGCGTTTACCTCAACTGGATGGTGGACTCCGCAGTCCGAGATCAGGTGCATGAAAACCTCAGATTCGGGTACCTTGTTTGACCCTGTTGGATTTTTTTTAAACTCATAGCAGTGGTCTAACAAGGGAATAACATTGGTATTATTGGTACGTATATTATTTTCTTTAATATAGTGTTTCAGTCTTTCTAAATGCCTATTCAGAGCCTTTTTGCTGTAGAAAGTTTTTATTTTGTAGGTGTCGCTAAAGATGCCCAATCTGACGCCGCAGACCCATTGTTTTTCGAAGACCTCTTGGGCTAATTTTTTCACTAATTCAATGGCTTTGGGAGAAAAATGAGAGGTGTCCATAGATTCAGAACAGTCGAGTAGGATATAGGTGATATTTTTTAGCCATAGTTGATAAGTTTTTAAACAGCTTTGACCTGGTTTCGAGGGTATTCCGGCTTTCAGAAGCAATTGCGCGCCGAAAGTTTCGGACAATGTTACCGTGTGCCAATGCTTGCATACAGTAGCTATGCTATTTAGTTTATTCACTGGTAGATGGGTAAAGATTAGGCTTATGACCTCAAAGGGGATGCTAATAACTAAGTCAGGTCCAGTACGTTGAGATGGAAGGGCTGCTTGTTTTTTTTGAGAGGAGGAATTTCTGGTGTGATAAGGATCTAAGTTGGAATCTCCGGAATGAAGGCGTTTCATAAAGGGTACCTTGTTTGAAGGTTAATGACATAACATGTTTAAGAATATTTTTTCAAAAAACTGATTAAATTTAATTCAGATCTCGACTAGACTATTTTATAGATGATGTAAATATTTTCAATGTTTAAATAAAACCTATGATATGGGCCAACCCGCGCAAAATACGCCTATTTTAAGTGTCACGCAACTCACGGCGGCAATTAAAGCTTGTCTGGAGGCAAAATTTCCCTTGGTATGGCTTCAGGGAGAGGTTAGCAACAGCAAGCTGCATACGTCAGGCCATTTCTACCTTTCGTTGAAAGACGCAAATGCACAGATTACAGCGGTGATGTATCGTTCTGAAGCTTCAAAGCTTAAAGGAATTCCCAAAGACGGCACCCAGGTGGTGGCCTGCGGGGAGATTCAAGTGTATCCTCCCAAAGGCAACTATCAATTGCTGATTCGCGAATTACGCCCTGTGGGAGTGGGAGAGCTGCTGCAAAAGCTGGAAGAGCTTAAGCAGGCTTTGCTCAAGAAAGGGTATTTCAAGAAGGAGCGCAAGCGTCCTTTGCCCAAACTGCCCCGCCGCATTGGCGTTGTCACTAGCCCCACGGGAGCTGCTATCCAAGATATTTTAAACATTTTGACTCGCCGCTTTTATGGATTTCATCTCATCTTGAATCCGGTAAAGGTGCAAGGCGAAGGTGCTGCCAAGGAAATTGCCCAAGCCATACAGCAGTTCAACGCCTATGATCTAGCTGACGTGATTATTGTGGGTCGGGGAGGCGGCAGCCTGGAGGATTTATGGGCTTTCAATGAGGAAGTTGTGGCCGATGCTCTTTATCATAGCCGCATCCCTACCATATCGGCGGTAGGGCACGAGACCGATCATTGCATTGCCGACTATGTGGCGGATGTGCGCGCACCCACTCCTTCTGCGGCAGCAGAAATTGTGATTGCTGAAAAAGCGCAGCAGCTGGAGTCATTGGCGCAAATGCGCAAACGCATGCAGCAAACGCTCACCCAGCTGATCCGTCAAGATAAGCGCCGTTTGGAGGGTATAAAAAAACATCCGATTTTTTGCTCACCTTATGGACTGTTGGGCCCCTGGTTGCAGAAAGTGGATGATTATCGTGAAGATATTGATAGGTCCATGGAGCAGCGCATTTCATCCTGCAAATCACTTCTGGAAGCTCAAAAGAGGGTGCTTTTGTCCCTCAAGCCTGTGAATCAGCTCAGAAATTTTAGGCAGAAGATAGACTATTTTGACAAGGCCATCCGGCAAGCCCTGATTAGCAAAATCACAGCAGCCAAAAAACAAAACCAGCAGGCGGAAGTCAAACTGCAACAAGAGTGGGAAAAATATATAGGCATGAAACAAAGGTTATTGCAGCCTTTGCAGAGATATCGGCTTTTAGACCAACTGTTTTTGAGGTGTCTATCGCTGCATCAGGAACGCTTGAAAAAATTATCGGATTCGTTGCAATCGATAAATCCAAAGCCCCTATTATCAAAAGGATATGCTATTCTGTTTGCAGAAAAAGATCGATCGGTTATATCATCAATACACGCTCTCGAGCAAAATCAGGAAATTCGCCTGCTTTTGTCCGACGGTGAAATTTTATCAATAGTCAAAGAGATTTTTGCCCGTGAATAAAAGCCCAAAGGAAACACCCCCTATTTCTGAAATGACATATGAAGCTTGCTTTGCTCGCTTAGAAGAGATATTAGAAAAGCTGAATTCTAGTTCTATCAGTCTCGATGAATCTTTACATCTTTACGAAGAAGCGGATAGGTTGATTACCCACTGTACAAAGCGGTTAAATGATGCAGAAAGAAAAATTGAAATATTGATCAAAAACCGAAATACAGGAGATCTGGTTTTAGGCACAGATCAAAAACCTCAAAGTGAAGATTTTACCCCGTCATCAAAATAGATGGGGATGAAAGGTCAGCATTCCCACTAAAATTGAACGAGCCCCAGAATAGTGTGAAAGAAGGTAGACTAGGAGAATGCAGCCCCGAAGGGGCAACGCGCTCCTGGGAAAAAAATGATTGAGCGGGAATTACTGTAGAAAGGCCGATAATATTAACGTTTTAGAAGCTTTTACGTCACTGATGCAAGATTTGTAAGGGCAGTGAAGCTTCTAAAGATTTAGGGAAGAGACATGGACTATACCCTTCTAAATAAAATCAACAGCCCGGAAGATATTAAAGATTTTTCCTATGACATGTTGAACAAACTGGCAGCTGAAATACGCCAAAGAATTATTGAGGTGATGTCTGTAAACGGCGGCCACCTGGCCTCAAACCTCGGTTCAATAGAATTTACTATAGCCTTGCATAAGTGCTTTAATGCACCTGCTGACAAATTGATATGGGATGTAAGCCATCAAAGCTATACGCACAAGCTTTTGACAGGTAGAAATCCGCACTTTAACACCATTAGGCAATATAAAGGGTTGTGCGGCTTCAGCCATCCTAAAGAATCTCCCTACGACCATTTTTATGCCGGTCATGCGGGTACGGCTTTGTCGCTGTCTTTGGGGGTTTTAAAAAATCGCGATTTAGCGAAACGCGATGAGCATATCATCCCTATCATTGGAGATGCCACTCTGACTTGCGGCATGTCGCTTGAGGCCTTAAATAATATTTCGCGCGACATGAAGGGACTGATTGTTATCCTCAACGACAATGCCATGTCCATTTCTCAAAATATTGGAGCGATTACACGCATCCTCAGCCGCATGCTCAGCAATCCCACCACGCATAAATTCCATCAGGAAGTCGACACGCTATTTTCTAAAATTCCCAGTTTAGGATCGATGCTGACCAAGCAGGGACATAAGATTTCGGAATCGATTAAAAACCTTTTCAGCCCGGCAGCTTTCTTTGAACACTTTGGGCTGTCTTATATAGGTCCGATCGATGGACATGACATCAAAAAGATGACCGAAGTCTTTGAAGGCCTTAAAAATTCACAATGGCCGGTTTTGGTGCATTTGTTGACGAATAAGGGGCAGGGCATGCAAGAAGCGCTACAAAATCCGATCTCCTATCATGGCGCCAAACCTTTCAATCGCGATACCGGTAAATTTCTTCCAACGCCAGTTGTCAAACCCACGTTTCCCAAAGTCTTCGGTTCCCATATTTTGAAAATGGCCGAGAACGATCCCAGCTTAGTGGTTGTCACTCCTGCGATGTCTTGCGGTTCATGCCTGGATGACTTTATGAAGAAGTTTCCCGACCGCTGCCTGGATGTTGGGATAGCCGAAAACCATTGCGTAACTTTCTGCGGAGGGATCGCCTACGGAAAGAAGATGAAAGTAGTTTGCAGCATCTATTCCACATTCCTGCAAAGAGCCCTAGACAATGTGTTCCATGATATATGCTTGCAGGAGCTTCCAGTGGTATTTGCCATCGACCGCGCAGGGATAGCCGGACCGGATGGATCTACACATAATGGGATTTACGATATCTCCTTCTTGAATGCGATGCCGAATATGATCATTTGCCAACCGCGTGATGGCCAGGTGTTAAAGGAATTGTTAGAGTCAGCCTTCTCTTGGGGCCGCCCGGCAGCCATACGCTATCCTAATCTTACGACAGACAATCCTGACCTTCCTTTGCAACATCGAGAGGTGGGTAAAGGGGAAATCTTGGCTCAAGGAGAAAATCTCCTCATCTTAAGTCTGGGCCATATGAATTTCACCGCTCTCAAGGTGAGGGAGTTGCTGCAAAATGAGGGCATTCAGGCCACTGTCGTAGATCCTGTATTTGTCAAGCCTTTGGATGCCGAGCTGATTATCAATTTACTGAGTACCCACAAATATGTGGTCACGCTGGAAGAACATTCATTGCAATCGGGCCTCGGATCCATCTTGAACCACAACCTCATGACCCTGGGATATAACTCTGTCCAGGTGCTTAACTTCGGAGTGCCGGAAGCCTTTATTGAACAGGGGTCTCATGCAGAACTTATGCAAGAGCTCAACCTGACGCCCGAAAAAATTGCCCATAAAATTCTGCAGCATTTTGGTGTTAACGATTTGAGGGCTCAACCATCGAACTTCATAAAAGAGCCAAAAGCAAAACCTGTATGATCATAGCTCTCTTTCCAAATACTTTAAAAAGCCAGTCTAAGCTGATAGCTTTAAGCATTAGGGAATTTTTAAACAGCCGCGGCGTGCATGTAGTGGTAGAAGACAGCGAGAGCCAAGAACTAGGTGCGCCGCCTCTTTCCAGCGTAGATTCTAAATCTATCGATTTTGCCATTTCGTTGGGGGGAGACGGGACTTTGCTTCGGCTGGTGCATCGCCACCATCAAATCGAAGCACCTTTGGTGGGGATCAACTTAGGCAGTCTGGGATTTATGGCCGATATTCCCATAAACGACATCTTCAGCAGCTTGCAAGATTTAATCGATGGAAATTATAAGCTTTCCAAAAGATTGATGATGGAAGGCAAGGGCAACAAAAATGAATCATTTTTTGCGGTCAATGAATTTGTCATCCATCGTGCACAAAACCCGTGCCTGATTGATTTGGCCATTCATGTGGACGGAAGCTATTTGAATACTTTTTCGGCCGATGGCATCATCGTGTCTACGCCCAGTGGATCTACAGCTTATTCCCTTGCTGCCGGTGGTCCGATTTTAACGCCAGAGCTTAAGGCGCTGGTGATAACACCCATATGTCCGCATACTATTTCCAATAGGCCGATAGTGCTTATGCCTCAGCAAGAAATTCAAATACAGTATATCAGCGATTACGCCCCTGTAGAGGTGACCTACGATGGATTTACGGAATCCCATATTTCCAGCGGCGAGGTCTTTCGCATCAGCATTGCGGCTAGGTGTTTTACTTTGGTGAATCTTCCCTATCATGATTATTTTTCTACCTTGCGCCGCAAGCTTGGCTGGGTTGGTAAATTAAAACCCAGCTAGCCCATATATCGTGCCTGAAGAGGTCTTCAGGGGTTAATTACATATCCTGCATAATTGATCTTCTTGCCCCTGACATTGATCCCTGCCCTTGCCGGATTAACGTTGTTTTTGAGCCATCTTAATCAACATCGATACCACACCAATCAATTGTTCTCGTCCTTTGAAAGATGAAATGGTTTGCCTCTACCAGAGGTCTTTTTGTTTGCAGCTTCTTTTAACAATTGCGACCATCTCTATGAAAGTATTTTTTTTTGAACACCTGTTAATCTCCTAAAATTCGGTAGATGAAAGCCGGCTCACAGTTTCGTATTTTTGCATAAGGGACCAA
>CAYMKI010000096.1:0-12316 GCA_964390695.1 uncultured bacterium | reverse complement strand
CACCCAACGCGTCCCAAACGCTTAACCTGGATTGGTTGAAGACATTGCCTATTCAGCACACTAATTTCAATAATTCATACAATGGTGAGCTATCTTCTGGTTGTAATCTTCAAAACTCTCGTATTGGCTGTGCCACTAGTGCTTTGGCCGGAAAATGGGAAAATCGCCTGGAATTCGTACGCCATGTTTTGACACATACCTTCCAACACTATCCTAAAAACGAACCGTTAGCTCTAATCTCCTTAGGCTCTGATGGTTTAATAATGGAATACCTTCTATCTAAAGGCTTAATCGAACAAGGATTTCAAAAGCTATTTATCTTCCCAGTAGATCCCGATTACAAATATGACAACTCATCACAAGATAACTGGCAATCCAATCTTTTCAATGAATTTCGCACCCGTATCGATCAGATGCATCAAGCCAAAATGCACCTTCCTCTACCTCAAGAACAATTGCATTTCTTTAGCCGAGCCCAAAATGTAGCAGCCTACCTCCAAAAACATGCCTTTAATACCAATGTGCTGGTGATACAGTGTCTCCCTCCCTATGGGGAATTTATGATGGGTATAAACGAACGCAAACTCTCTCCGCCTCAAGATAAAGACTTCATCATCGGAGGCCGCATTGCCCCTAGTGCAGATGCTAATGCCCTCTCTTTTTTGCCTCAGAGCACTATAAAAAAATACCATGATGCAGGGTTTAAAATTGACAGCATGCCCAACCTTCCCATCAGCTTTTTTAAAGTTGCTGATACCATTACTTACTTGGACTGGGGCTGTAAGATATATTCAAATGGGGAATTCCTGATCAAATTTACAGGCGGACAAGAATATCTACTGTCAAAATCTATAGCGCCCACCCATAGCTTCACACTCGCAGATGGGCAAATCATCCTCAGCCAAGATCTATTTACCAAAATACAAAGTGTAGCCACGGAAGCTCTGAAAGAGGAAATCACACGCCTCAAAGGCGAGAATCCTAAACTTTGCTTGACTCAAACGCAAAAGACAGCCCTTTTAGATAAGGTCAAGGATATCTTCAGCCGCTATTATGGAAAATTCTCCAGCATATACTCTTGCGATTATGCTGTGGACTGCAGCGACATGCTGGAAGCCCTAAAAGACTGCACCGGCCCGCACCTCAAGTCATACGCGCTGTATACCGAGAATCATAGCTCCATAGTCATCAAAGATACCGATTTCTAGCTTCGTTCCCATAAGGAGAAGCATAGCTTTTCAAAATCCCCATCCCTGCAGGGCAGATGTTTTCCCTCCATCTGCTCTACAGGGCAGACACCCGTCATGGCATTGCAAATATATACGCAAGCTTCCTCTAAAAAGGGTTTTTGCCTCTCTTCATGCACCTTATATCCCGCCTGACTTGCCAGCTGTTTGACTTTGTCTAAGACGACGCCTTCATAATAAGGAAGGCTAGGATGGGGAAAATACACGCCGGCAGCATCTTTCCAAAATACATTTGCAAAGGCCGTCTCCAAAGGAACCCCTTCAGGCGTGAACACCAAAGCTTCATCCACGCCTCTGGAGTGAGCATACTCTTTGATATACAGCCTTTCCAAATAGGCCAAACTTTTGATCTTGGCCAAAGAAGAAGCCACACAAAAAGGGTAAGCGCACAGCTTCACCGGCCGGCAAAAAATACCCTCATAAGGAGATAAGGAGATCATACACAGACTGCTCCTTGCAGGTAGACGCCTCGGCGCCTCATCCTCGGCGCAAATAGCCATCAATTTAAGCCGCCATGCGCCTTCATTTGCACCGTTGCGGGTGATAAGCTCTTCAATGATATCGGGTTTTACCTGCGGAAACTGCAGGTGGATATACTCGCACTGCTCTCGTAATTTTTTTAGATGCGACTCCAAAAACAGCGGCCTGCCGGCATGGACTCTGACGGTAGTAAAGACCCCGTCGCCGTACAAAAAACCCCGGTTGCATAGCGAGAGCTTCGCCTCTTCGGCTGAACAAAAAGTATCCCTAAAGTAGGCAATGCTCATGCAAAACTTCAGCAGCAATTAAATCTTCTACTTGGAGGGCTTTGAAGATAGAGGCCCCTTTATGCAGGGTCTCATCATATTCATCTTGAGCCTCCGAATCGGCGATGATGGCTCCGCCTAGCTGCACATCGATGTGATTGTCCGTGACCGTCAAGGTACGGATGGCGATGTTGAAATCGAAATCGCCGTTAGCGGCAAAATACCCCATAGATCCCGTATACAATCCTCTGGATCGATTCTCTAGATTCGCGATGACTTCCATCGCGCTCAGTTTAGGACAGCCTGTGATAGATCCTCCGGGAAAACAAGACCTCAAAATGTCCACAGAATGCAATCCCGGCAAGGCCCGGCTTTTGACAATAGAATAGAGATGGTGCACGTTTTCATAGCTGGCCACCGAATGCATCTTCAAGGTGCTAACGCTGCCCGGCAAGCTGACTTTTCCCAGGTCATTGCGCACCAGGTCGGTGATCATCAAGAGTTCGGACATATTCTTTTCGGAACTCATCAGCTCCTGCAGATGAGAAGCATCTTCTTGCGGTGTCTTGCCCCGCACTTTAGTGCCCTTGATCGGCCTTGTTTCCAACCACCCTTCGCGCTTGCACAGAAAACGCTCGGGAGAAGAGGAGACCACAGCAAAATGCTTGAGCTTCAAATAGGCCGAAAACGGCGAAGGATTAAGCCGCGACAATGAATCGAAAATTTGAAAGGGATCGCGCTTGCCTTCGAAAACAAACTGTTGCGAGAGGTTGACTTGATAAATATCGCCTGCTCGGATCAATTCCTTGGCCGCCTCGACTTTAGCCTGATAGCTTTCGTATTTTTCTCTAGGTTGCGCCAAACTCAAAGGGGAGGCCTTCACGCTATTTTCTTCCAGCACAGCCAAGTGCCTGGCCAGATCTTCCCATTTTTCCACTTCCGACAGACGCTGCACCCAGGATTTTTCATCTTCATCCAGCAGATATAGCCCGGCATCCATGATGCGCACAGAAGCCCTTTGCTGGATATGGTCAAACGCCAAGACGATAGAGCAGCGCTGGAAATAGGCATGCGGCACCGATTTCAAAGGCTTGTGCTTGATGGTCTTTTTGGCATCGCTATACATGCCAAGCTCGTAGGACATAAATCCCATCCATTCCGGAAAAGCACTTTCTCCATATTGGTCCGGCAGCACCGCTTCTAAACCTTTCCAAGGGTCTTCTATATCCATTTTCAACTGGTAGTCCAACCCCTTGCGTTCGCGCTGCAATTTTTGATCGCCGATAAAAATCACGTCGAAGGGAAATAATCCGAGATATGACACCTTAGCAGTGTCGAAAGCGCCTCCGGAATATAACACCATCGTACCGTCATACGGGGAGAAAAACCTCGCAAAATTTAAAAAAAGAGGAGCGTCAAATTTAATGGTATCTAGATAAAACTCTCTTGGCATATTCCCCTCCTTTTCACCTATAGGACGTCCTATAGATTCTAAAGCTACTATTTCTACATCATAGCAAATAAGGTGGGATTTTCCAAAAGATAAATCTTAGGCCCGGCAGTTCTCGCTAAAAAAAATCACGAGCCCCAGAATGGGGTGAAAGACGGTAGCCCAGGAAAAGGCGGCCCCGAAGGGGCAACGCGCCCCTGGGTAAATGCAATTTAGCGGGAACTATTGTCGTAGGCCTTATCGTTGCGCTTCGATAAAGCCAAAGAAAGCTGCTATAAAGGCCGCGCAGGCATGACATGCCCTGACCGGAAAGGCAACTTCTTGATGCACCTGATGAGACTTTTGTTCCACCAGGCTATAATTAATGTCGACTTTTGCCGCCATTGCGACTAAATGGCCGACGGAATCGACATGCTTCGGAAGTAAATGAGACAAATGATACTGCTTTTCCAGATCTACCAGAATCTCCGTCACTTCCAGTGAGTCCAAAGCCAAATCCCGCTCCAATTTCATATCTAGCTCCACCTTGGCTGGATCTACCTTGGCTTGCTTCGCTACGCGCGTCACCACATCGCGCACGATATCCGGGGAAACGCGGTCCAAGGAAAACTGATAATTTTTCATGTGATATTCTATCGGAGCATAGCTGGTCTTCCAAAAGTAATCGGACACCTGAAGTACAGGCTCACCTAGCGAACCATATCCTTCGTTGATCTTCTTTTCAATATAGGCATTCATTTCCTTGCGCGTACCCTGACGGGGAAAGTCATCGGCATTGACAAATTCAATCACTACCTTTCTCTTCGGAATAAAAATAAGCAAGTTAGAAAGGATAATTTTGAAAAGATTCCACGCAAATTTCTTGAGATTTTCACCTTTTGTGGTCGACCGCTGCTCTTTTTTTACCGCCTTAGAAAAACGGCTGCCCCACATGCCGCTAATGCGGACTATTTTGATGTTCACATTTGGATATTGCTTTAAAATTCGATGGATCGCCGATTTACCTTCAATGACTTCATAGGCATGGTGCTTTTGGCTGCCCGAAGGAAAAAACAACACATTTTTACCTTCTTGCAACAGCTGGATAGTTCTCTGGAGTAATTGCCTCAACTTCTTGGGATGCTGCGCTTTACGTGATTCGTAGATATTAGGGACTTTCATCAAGGTCACAGTCTCGGTATTGCGCGCCACGATTTTAGCGTAAGGATTTTTAAACACATCGTCCAAAGTCCATATGCAAACCCTGCGGTGCATTTTCCTCAGAGCGATGGTCAGCATGGTGCCGTCGAGATGGCTAGGATGATTCGACAAAAATAAAGTCCCTCCTTCTGGGTCGGTCTTATGCAGGTCTATATTTTCGTCGCCTTTAACTATTATTTTATATCTTAAGCCGATTAATAAATGATGACACACCCTAAATAACAAAATACCAATATAGTTAAAAATCAAGTATATATTCATAACACACCTCTAACTATTATTATAATTAAATATATAATTATAAACAAATCAGATGTTACAAGATAAAATTTAACTCGACCTTGCACATTAGTAAGCGTCAGCGGCTATTATATGCCCTATAAAAAAACATAAGACATTGAACTACAAGGACAAGCGTGAGTACTGAGAGTTGCACAAAACATATATATTTTTCTTGACTATTCAATTAAATTACATACTATGAAATAAACAGCAACTGTTCATAAAGTTGAGGTAACCCAGCCAAACTGTACATGAATTGAGGTGAAACATCGAGCGCGGCGAGAGGTTTCACCTTAACTTTATGAACAATTGCTAAAATCACTGCCCTGAGGGGTAGAATAGCCCACTATTGAGGCAGATATGCACCTAAAAAATATCCTCGTCTTGCTGTGTAGCGCTTATTTTTCTTTTAGTTTTCTTCATGCCGCCGATATAGAACCCGAATCCACCGGAACTTTAATCGTCACCTACCAAACCGGATGCAACCGCGAACGGCTAGATCGCATCCGCTTCGCCTTGATCTCGGAAAACAAAGGCCTAAAAATCTTTCCCAAATCCAATACGTTTGTGGAAGATCCCTATAACGCCAGCCGCACCGTAGTGATCGACCACCTCAAACCAGGCAAATACCAGGTGGAATTCCTGGTCCCCAACACCGACAATATCTTTGATATCCCCCAAAAAAGGGAAATCACCGTCTCTGCCCAAAAAGCCACGAAAGTCAACCAAGTGATCAAACCTAAATACGCCTCTATCCATGTGGCTGCCACCGTGGCCCCAGAAGAACAAACCTTTGAAACGGCGCCCAAAATCACTCTTCAGTCACTACAAGATGATATGAAAGTAGAATCCCTAGGAGGCAAACTGGTCCATCATCAACTATTCCCCGGCAAATACCTGCTGTCCTTTCATGAAGTACAGGGATTTCAAACTCCGGAGCCTGTAGAACTATCTTTAGAACCCAACGAACACCTAGGCCCCATCGAAGCCCTGTATACACACAACGAGGAACTTGCAGCAGACCCTCTCGCCGTCGAACCGCAGCAGACACAACCCCTCGTCTTGTCAGATATTCAAAAAACCGTACTCGTTCCGGGCGGCAAATGCTTGATGGGCAATGCCCACAACGGCGATGCGGCCAATACATCCCCGCAAAAAATTGTACAGGTGGACGCCTATCACATCGGCATTTATTTGGTCACCAATGCACAGTATGCCGAATGGCTGAACAAAGCCTGGCGCGAAGGTAAAATCACTTTCCACACCCAGGCGGAGCAACGAGGTTTTATTACCGACAAAGAGGAGCGTCTGCTGTTCAAGACTTTGGAAGGCGACGTGCGCAGCCAGATTTACACGCATATCACTTCCGAAGGGCCGCATTTTCTGCCTATGGTAGGCAAACACAACTTCCCCGTCATCCTGGTCTCGTGGCATGGAGCCCAAGCCTACTGCCAAAGCTACCATCTGCGCCTACCGACAGAAGCGGAATGGGAAAAGGCGGCCGGCATGGAAAACACCCCGCCAGAGGCGCCTTTGAAAAAATATACCTACGGCTTCAGCCGCAATACCATCGATGCGACCTGGGCCAATTATCGATCAGAGGAAAGCTCTCCTGAATCGCAGCAAGTGCTGACCTCGAAAGTCGGATTTTACAATGGCAGCAATAAAATCCCCAAGACTCCTTATCGCAGCCAGGAAGAACTTACCCACAAGGCGCAAAGCCCCTGCGGCGCCTACGATATGAGCGGTAACGTCTGGGAATGGATCAACGACTGGCACAGCGACGACCCCTTGGTTCACCTATCCGATCACAACCCCCAAGGTCCGGCTTCCGGCATCAAAAAAGTCGCCAAAGGCGGCTGCTTCGATAGCCTGGCCGAAGGGGTGCGCGTAGCTGAACGCCTCGCACTCCCCCCCGAGCATACCGATATCTACACCGGCTTCCGTGTCGCCGCCGACCTGCCCGCCAGCCTGTGAAGCT
The DNA here is from genome assembly GCA_964390695.1 of uncultured bacterium. GTDB lineage: Bacteria > Chlamydiota > Chlamydiia > Chlamydiales > Parachlamydiaceae > CAWACC01. Next base: position 5,410 of record CAYMKI010000096.1, on the reverse strand, counting down.
ATTTGGGGATATTCTGGTTGATATGCTCTGACACTTTGCGCATCGCCTCTAATGTCGATCCGATAGTTTCATTCTGTGGATATTCTTTGGCAGCTCTTTGGAACAGTATGACAATTTGCGGCAGCCTTTGCATCGCCTTAATAGAGACATCGGCAAAGCCTGCTCGGTTGGCTTCTTTAAATTGTTCAATTACTTTTGGCATCCTTTTTGGCAAGGCTTGGATGACTTTCGCATTTCCAGCCACATCGACTAACGAATTGACATACTTTCCTTCAAGTTTCAAATGCTGTCCATACAGTATTGCGATAGCTTCTAGCTTACCTTCCTCGTCTTTGCCTTGGTCATCGCAGATTTTTTGCACTTCTTTCTGAAGTTTCTTAGATTCCTTTCCCAAGCTTACAAAAAAATCGCCCAGAGACTTCAAATCACTCGGCAATTTGTCCTTACAAAAGTCTCCTAAAGACAGCATATCCGTACTAAAATTGCCCTCTAATGTGGTAAATTCGTCCAGCAGACCGGTAGCTTACAAGTTCGTCTTTGGAACTTTCTTGATCGACGCCACCGGAGCTTTTGCTAGGGATGCACGCGAGGACACAGAACGATCCTCCACATGTCTATCCTTGGGCGCTGGAGCAAAGGGAGACGTTTTTTTCAATGGAGCAGATGGCCCTTGAGCTACGACGGGCTCCTCGGGCATTATCTGACTGTTCAAAATATTGTGGATTTCATCCAAAAAGGCAGTTTGATCAGCAGGAGCATAAACCGTGGAGGTATCGCCTTGCAACAAACGAGCTACCTTCTCCTGGCATTTAGTACGAGCCTCCTTGATTTTAAGACCTAATTCTTTGAGTTTTGTGCGCTCTTCAGAGTCTGTAACGTACTGATTCTTTAGTTCCTTCACTGCCTCTTTCACCCTGCTGAGTTGAGAATCAACCTCACCTATGAAGTCTTGAAATACCCGCAAAGTGACTTCCTTGGAAGTGCTCACATGATCCTGCATGGCAGCTTTAAACTTGCGCAGCTGTCTCTCTACCCAACTGACAGAGGATTCGCCATTCAACAAGATATCAAGCTCCTCGATCACATGCTTTTGCATGTGTTTATAAAGATCCACTGACTCTCTTAGCCCGGCTACATCTTTAACTTTTCCACAAACACCATTAGCCTGTTCGAGCTTTTTTTCCAAGGATTCACATTTTAAATACTGCTTGGACCCCTTCTCGAAATTTTGCTTTTGAACACCGACTACGCGTAGCATATCCGCAATGACAACTTGAGCCGCCACAATAACATCACGGTAAGTTGCGCTTGGACCAAAGGAGACATTGATGTTTTGGCTGCTCCAGAGCTTCAAAGCATAAGCCTCTAAGTCTGTACGCATCTTGCGCATATCAATTTCTACCTGCTTCAATTTTTTCTTACTTTCAGCCGCAACTTCCTTGGTTGTTTTAGGCTTTTTCGATGCTTGCGCCTTCACCAGCTTATCGGAGACACTCACTTTAGGGAATCGATCAAATAGCTTGCGGCCTCTTGATTTTTCACTTTCAACCGCGATACCTTTATCTTCCCTAGGTAAATCTTTTATTTGTAATAACCCCTTCTTTAACTCTTGGTTGATAATTTGTTCCTCTCTTTGAAGTAGTTGAAGCTTGACATTTTCATTTGTTTGTTCATTTTTGCTAAAGACTAACCCATTTTTTATTATACATTTAAACCAACCGCTATCGCTTTGGTGTATATCCACAAAATGCTCCACTTGCTCCCGAGTCATTTTTGCATAATGGTCCGAAGTAAATTTAGGCATAATCTCTGGAGATAGTGGTAATTTCTTGTCTAATATAACGTGAATACAATGGTCGACTAGCTTTGAACCAATTACAGGATTTTTCAATTCAGTGTCAGCGCGCTGAATGATCTCCTTCAAATCTTCCACGGATATAACGCGAATACATATATCGATTATCTTTAAAGCAAATCCAACATCTTTCAATTTGCTTTCAGCATGCATGATGATCTCCTTCAATTCATCTGCTGAGTAATTTACAATTTGACTCTTGACAACCTCTAGCAGCATGGGTTTGCCTGCATTTGCCTGTAGATATTTCCAAAATTCCGCCATATGATCAGGCTTATTTTCCACCTTTTTAGCTTCAACTTGCTTAGTGGGCGCGGAAACATCCAAATGTCTTTGTTTCACCTCGCTTAGCAATGCTTTCCTAATCAAGGCGTCATGATCCACATGGTGCATGAAATACTTGATCTGCTCGTCGCTCATTTTAGCCACAACTTTAGTATCTATCCATGAGGTATCTTCCTCTTCGATGGAGCGTCTATAAATTCCCAATAAATAGTCAGGGCGGATCTCCTGGATCAAATCCAATTCTGCTATTGCCCCCATAAATTTTTGAACATCAATTAGTTCCAATTTCAAATTTTCAACGCTAGAGTTATCTTTTCGCGCCATCCTATAAGGATCCATGAGATGCCAAGCCGCTAAATTGAGATTAAAACTGCGAGTTTCTTGAGGAGTTAAACCACTTTTACCTGCTAGTTTTCCAGGAGGAATTTTCTCGAGGTTAGATGTCATAAAATCTTTATAGTTGATTCCAGATTTATGCGGAGGATCAGATCGCAAGATATTCCATACCTTAACAGCTTGCAGCTGGGTGTCTTCATCATCTTTAAATTTTGCGATGGGATGAGCAAGATCGGCGCCTTGCGGCTTTTCACCTTTACCCCCTCCTTTTTCGGGGATTTTGGTATGCTTTTTAATCTCAGAGATAAATGTATCGATATTCTTCAGGCAATCATCGAAATCTCCCAGAGATTTTTCTGGGCAATACCCTTCATCCTCCTCCTTGGTCAGCAAAAATTGCTTTAAAAATTCCAGACGGTGGATCACATCTTGGGCTCTTACCCTCAGCTCCTTTTCATCAAAATGGCCCATGCCATAGTCCAGCCATAAATTCCTGTACTTGTTGTCTAAAGTATGCAGATAATTTTCGGCTCCTTGCAGATCATCTAAAAAATTCAAATTATCCAGCGTTTCTTTGAAGACCATATCGAGATTAGCAAAATCTTTGGAATGTAAAGCCGCTTCACTGTCTTTTTTCTCACGAGCTTCGGAGCGCAGAAACATCATCAGCTTGGTGCCTTTGAGGAACTCGCTTAATTTGGACAGGGTATAAATTTCTTTTGACTGTTGTTCGTTTTGTTTGCCTTCCACTGTTTCTTCCCCGGCAACTCCCACATATCCCTGAATTCTATTTCGGAGCATTTTAATATTATCTATTTGAGCCTGTATGGTTTGGGTGTTTGAGATTTTAGGAGCTAAGCTATGGTCCAATTCCCTTAAACTCTTCTTGCATTTTTTAAATTCCGCCTGAATTTCACGGGCTTTGACTTTCAAGTCTTTGACTTCTCCCTCAAGTAATTTAAACTTTATACTAAAAAAATCCTTAATTTTTTCCGTTAAGGTAGTGGGGATTAACAGTTTGTCTTTTTTAAAAATCTTAACTTTATCTTCTTCTTTAATTTGATGCACCGATTCAAAAGGACCAATGGATTGACTCATATAAATTCTCCTTTTTTAATTCAACACCTAACATAAAATGTTCTAAAATTATTATAACATTACCTATATTTTATTTTAAAATATCAATTTTATATAATTAAATTCATAAAGCATAAAAAATGCGACTATTTTCCACCTCTCAAGGAACATAAAATATTGAACCACAGAACCTAAAGAGCGATATAAAACTGAAGTTTGAATGATTATCTTCGAGTTTTGATCCCTCTGTGCTCTCTGTGAGCTCTGTGGTTCAATGAGTTACACATTTTTTAGAGAGCTGAATAGTTATGAATAAACTTTCATCAAGGAGGATGATCATGAATATAAATCCAACAGGACGTTCGGAAGATACAGGCTCACCCAAACAACCACTGAAACAGGTGGTCGATATCCAAAAGAAGCTGGCGGAGTTACCTACAGATTTGGATGCCAAAGCGCAAACAGGCAGTGAAAAAAAAGCCACATCAGATAAGATCCCCAGACATGCAGGAAAAGTGCAGCAATCCGTGCGTTTACAGGAACTTTCAGCTTCTTCTTCCAGTTCATCTACGCCCAGCTCTTCTGCACTGTCGCCCAAGAAAAGCCTTGTACCCGAAGAGATAGAGGAATATTTTGCTTCCTTCCAAGTACCTCTAGAGAAACGCCTCAAAGAAGCCATTTCGCTTACCGGATATATCATCGAGATCTTAAAAAGGCGACTATATCCCAAAAACATGCAAACCCTCCTTAAAAACTTGGGGTTCCCCGATTCCCAAAAAATAGACCTTAGCCAGATGGCCATGATCAAAAAATTTCTGCATGGAGCTCTGTTTGTTTCGGATATAAAAAAATTTGTTGTGCTTATCGAAAGCTACGGCCTCTCAAAAAACGACGCTGTAGCCATTGAAGCACAGCTCATCAAGATCAGCAAGGCATTGCTGAAGGAACTGACTGCCATGATCCAAGATGTAGAAATCCTAAACAGCCTCAACGAGCATGATCTGCGCGACTTTCTTGAAGAGCTCCTTACAAGTGATGTCCAGGATCTATTGGAAACTGTAGGATTAATGGTGGAAGCTAAGCAAAAAGCCTTTGAACAAGCCAGGGAAGAAAAACCCGAAATGACAACTTTGCGCAAAGACATGAAACAGAAACTGAAATCCTCAAAGGTGAAAACCTCAGCTTCTCACCATCCGTTCATCGCGGAAATCAACAAAGAATACCAGGCGCACAAAGCTCAACCTTCTGCACAAAGACCTGCTGAAGAGGCGCCGGAAACCCACGAAAAGCGAGTCTCCATCCACTCCATCGCCACACACCACTCAGCGGGACCTGAAAGCCAAACCGCCATCCCGGTCAAAACAGACTATACCTACAGTGATTACACCAAGAGCACCCAAGAACAGCGAGCAAAAATGAGTGTGAAAAAGATGGGAGAATTTTTTCGTAAACAAATAGAAATCAATACCAGCAGCTTAAAAGCCAAAGGTAAACCGCTCACCCTTGAGTTTATCAATCAACTTGAGGAGACACTCGAAAAAAAAATCGACAACTATTTATCCAAGATGGCGATGAATGACAACCCTATGCATCGCGAACGCTATCTGCACGAACTCCACAAGCAGATCAACTCACTGAAAAGTCAACTGCCCACAACTTAAATAACGTGATGTGCGACTTTTCTATGCGATCTTTTCTTGCGCTACGCGCCAGAAAAGATCGCGCATTGCGTTATATTATGCATCTCTTTTAACAACCCTCTCACCAGCCCAAGGGGCTGGAACGTAATAGCCTAGGGCATCGCCCTTGTCATTACCCATTTTATTAGAAAATTTATTATAAGAGAACCTTTTAACA
>CAYMKI010000095.1:0-12477 GCA_964390695.1 uncultured bacterium | reverse complement strand
GCTCTATTGCTTAAAGAAGGAGATGAGGTTTTTGGTGGTATTTAACCATTCATAACATTGTTTAGACAACTCTTCTCCAAATAGCTTCCAGCCTAAAAAAACTACAGCTAAGGCTAACAAGGACTTCAGAGGCATACCCAAAAAGGTGATCTGGACCTGCGGAGCTAACCGGTTGGCTATGCCTAAAAACACATCGGTCATCAAGATAGCCAGTAAAGCAGGGGTGGCAATTTGGATGGAAACCACCATGACCTTGTTGAGTAAATTGATTTGCGTCGACCAAAAATTAGACTCTCTCACAAAGAAATTGGAACCCAAAAAAGCATCGGGTGGAATAATCTCATAGGAAGTCACCAAAGCATCGATCAGATAGAAGGGGCCATTAATGCTAAAAAAAATATAGATGAGCACAAAATTAAATAGGGTACCCAAAGGAGATGACTGGTTTTGTATGGTGGGATCGTTGACCATCAAACTCGCTCCTCCTCGCTGGTGGTCGATGATAATCCCGGCATTCTGTACAATCGTAAAGGGTACACTGATCATAAACCCTATGGAAAAACCCACAAATAACTCTTTAAAAAAATACAAAATGAGCATCCAATCAAACTCTAAAGGCTTCGATGTGGTAGTCAATAGCTGAGGTAAAAAAATCACATACAGGCAAATCGCAAAAGTCACCTTGACAGGATGCGGGAGCACTCTGGCCCCAAAAAATGGGGCGAGGGCGATGATCGGCAATATGCGCCCCATAAATAAGAACAGCAGCGTCAAAGGAGCTGCGGGATTCTTCACATAAAAAGCGGAATTCAAAAAAAGATATACATAATCTTGGCCCATAACTTATCCCCAAATATTTAGGTGGGCACACTCCATTGAGGAAAATGCAAAAATATATTGGACGCAAATTGCATGATCTGAGCACCCAGCCACCCTCCGGTAAGCATGAGAGTCAAGGTAACCGCCACCAGCTTGATCGTAAAAGACAAAGTCTGCTCTTGAATCTGGGTGGCAGCTTGAAATATGGCAACGAGGATCCCAAAAAACATGCTGATCAAGATGGGCGGAGCCGATAGGATCAATATGAGCAAAAGCCCCTGATAAGCCAACTGTATAACTTGTGTTTGAAACATATAAACTCTCGCTTTTTAAGCAATCCTCTTAACGGAATGTTGACACTAAACCATCTATCAATAATGTCCAACCATCCATCATGACCAGCAAAAACAATTTCAAAGGCATAGAAATCGTGACCGGCGAAAGCATCATCATCCCCATGGCCAAAAGCACGTTGGAGGTGACAAGATCGATGACGAAAAATGGTATATATATCAGCACGCCGATTTCAAAAGCTTCTTTAAGTTGGCTGGTAATGTAGGCAGGCACCACTATCATGAAATCGTCCGGTTTGAGTTCAGGACGATAGTTTTCCGGTAAAATCCTAAAGGCAATGCGATAAAACAAGGCTTGATGCTTTACGTTGGAATTTTTCTTCAAAAATTCTCTCAAAGGTTCCTTAGCTTTATCGGCCACTTCGATCACATATTGCGAAGATTGAGGGGAGAGGATTGAATCCGGCGCCTTGGTCTGCGTGATCACAGTCTCTGCGGCATCGTACATTTTCAACACCGTAGGATACATGATGAATAAGCTGAGCATAAAGGCCACGCCGTTAAGAATCTGGTTCGGCGGCGCTTGCTGCACACCTAAAGCATTTCGCAAGAGGGAAAGGACAATGACTATCTTCATAAAAGAAGTCAAAATCATAATGATGAAGGGCAGCAAGGACATCAAAGTCAAAGCCACGGCTTGAGTGATCAATGAGGGTGTTCTCGAAGCCTCCAAAGGACCCAATACAGGAACTCCTGTTTGCGCATTAGCTTCAGGAGTAGTCCTTACGCTCGTGGTGGTTCTAGGACCTGATTGCGGATAGAGTTTTTCCACAGGCAGCCAGAAAATGCCGACGCAGGCAAAAATCATCATCCAAAAACGCCAGTTATACAATCTGGAGGTCATAAGCCATAGCCTCTAGGTTTGAGGGTGTTCAATATTTTTTTTCTTAACTAGCTTTTCAAGGGCGCTTTCTAAAATCCGCCATTGGTTTTCCAGCTGAGCGTTGATAATCCCTCCCTCGGTTTCCACGATGCAGCCCCCTGGTGATATATCATTGCGTTCGCGTAAGGACAACACTTCCAAGGTTTCGAAGATCTCCTTCAGGCGGCCTCGGTTTCTTTCGAGGGAGTCAAGGTCTTTTTTATTGACGTAGATGCTAATTTTCTTATGCTGGGCCACGGACTTCAATGTATTGGAAACGATATCTACAATGGCATCATCGGAAAGTTCCATCTCTCTGCCCACAATTTTTTTGGCTGCTTTCAGTGCTACGGGCACTAAAAATTTCTCCAATTCGCCGCGTACTTTGATAATTTCATGTTCAAGCAATGCTGTTTGCGCTGCCCATTGTTTGAATCCCTCCTGAAAGCCCTCTTTCTGCGCCTGCTCTTTCAGGGCTTCGCATTCTTTAGCTACCTGCAGCCTGTAATCTTCGGCATCTTTTTTTATTTTTTCAAGCACTTCGTGTCCCTCGAGCATAAACTCAATTTCTGCTTGAGGAATGACTTTTGCTTTTGGAGCTAGTTTGAGGGTGCCATTGCTTATAAGTGAAAAAAATTTCTTAGTCACGATTTACTCTTTAGTTTTAAGAAAATTCATTATATTTACAACCTGCTGAGACAAAGCCGCCGTAATGCCCGGGAGAGCTGTTTTTGAATAATATTTCAACAAGGCTTGACCGCGACCTGTATCTAAAATGTGAGTCAAGTGCCAAACGAAGTCAGGAGAAATACCGGACAATGCTTTTCCTAAGCGGATCAGTCCTCGGGTCTGTAAAACGGCTTTTAATTTATCTCCATCCCCATTCCATTTATCTAGCCCAAGCGTTGGGGAGGAGACTTTTTCCTTTAGGTGCATGCAGATTTTTAGATACTGCTGTTCTTTCGGCGATAAGCAGTTGTAGGCATTTTTCAATATTTTTTTATCTACGATGTGCCGCATATCTTCAGATAAATCATGAATGCCCAAAAATTCAACCAGTTCCACCAGATCTTTTTTTTCCCATCCCCCCAAAGAAGTAAATGGGGTTTCGGGCAAATAGTCTAGAGGAAGCACAGCTTCTATGCCTTTGATTTTTTTATAAAAAACATTCAAGATATAGCTGGAAATCAAAAACGAGAGTGGCTCATATTCCGCAGTTATATTCAGTAAATTCTTTAAACGGCTTTGCTGATATTTGGAAAGACAACCTATCACAGCTATCTGAATTTCGTGCGGCAAGTTTTTCACATGAGGTAAAATCCACGAATAATGGATCCTATGCAATGTCGCTTGCGGAAATTCAAAGAGGGGCTTTGGATCAGCAGCATGGAGAGATATCTGGGATATCTGCTGACTAATATCTTCGGGCAAAGCCTTCAAGGCAATTTGAGGCGATCCTTTGCCGTATCGATTCAACAAAACTTTAAGTAATATGGCTTTTTTAGTATCCATGCGGTCCTATGGTGGCTGCAGTTAGGTAACGTCTATATCCTTATCTGCCTCCTCATCTGCACTATCAGATGCCTTTTTAGAGGATTCTTTGCCTTCTTCTGCAGCTTCTTCTGTATGAGGCTCTAATTTTATCGGATGTAGATGGAACAGTTCCTTAATGCCGCCATAATGCTTTAAAACAGGCCATACCTTCCAAAGTATCCATACCAATATCAGCAGCAGACCAAAAATCAGGGTCAAAAAAGAAAAGAAGATGATGCGGAATTTCAGCAAAGACTCTTGAGCAATAACTAAAGTCCACACATTGACATAGTGCTTTTCGCTCTCGGCCTCTCCTCCATAAGCAGAAGTCGTAGATTCCTGCACATTGGCTCTCACAGGAATGACAGTGACATCATCATAATTCAAACCTGTTACGCTAGCAGCTACAAGGCGTTTAATCTTGGTGATTAAATGGCTGTTTGGATCATCTAAGATGCCATTGTGTTTTACAAATACCGAAGCGGTGATTTTGCCTTTGTATTGGCCCGGATTAAGGGGATCTTCGCGAGGAAAAGATAATTGTACGTCTGCATCCAGAACACCGTCAATTTTTCGGATGGTGCTGGCCACTTGTTCCGCCAAGCCAGCTTCATAGCGTATTTTTTGTTCCAGATCCGATGGCACCAAACCTGACCCTGAAAATATATTCAATAGGTTCTGTATTTTTCGCCTTGGCAGGCCCGCCTGATTGAGCAAAGCCATAGCTTCCGTCGCTTGATCTGCGGAGACGTCGATGTGATAAAGGACAATTTTTGCTCCTCCTCCACCGCCCGCAGCCTCTGGAGTTTTTTCGGCGGATATGCCTTTGTCGGAAAGATAAACGAGGATCTCATTCGCATCTTTCTCTTCCAAGCCATTGACAATGGTTTTTTTAGATTCACAGCTGGTCAATAAAGGAACACACAACGAAAACAGCAGGAAGGAAAATATTAAGCGCATTAACGAATAGTAATTTCTTGTCTGGCTTTTTGTTAGCATAAGGTCGTCTCTTAGTTTGCTCTTTTGTAGTAGATCGTAACATGCAATGATAAAACTCGCAAGTTTTAGTTTATTAGCTCATCAATTAGGTCAAATCGTAATCCAAATCTGTAACTATTCAGCACTGTCAAGGGTCTTAATTAAGAACCACGGAGCTCACAGAGGGGATTTAAACTGCAAGAAAGTAATTTAAACCTTTTCAGGGTCAACTTAAGATTATGAGAAAAATAGCACATCGCGTAAAATGTACTCATCATAAATCAAGAAAGGCAAGCGTATGCATAAGCACACAAACTGCCTTCAATGAGTTTTCTATTATGTGTGGTCGTTTTACTTTGACAGCTGAACTGATCGCCCTAGTGCAACACTATGGCACGGCCACGCCTGTTTTGGAGTGGAAGCCCCGGTATAACATTGCCCCCGCTCAACCTTGTCTGACGATCAAACAATCCAAAACTGGCAAAATCATTACACCCATGGTGTGGGGATTGATCCCGCATTGGAGCAAGGATAAGAAGTCTGCTTATTCCATGATTAATGCCAGAGCAGAAACTATACTGGAAAAACCCTCTTTCAAACCTTTATTTAAGTCGCAGCGTTGTTTGATTCCGGCGGATGGATTTTTTGAATGGAAATCCTCGCCTGAAGGCAAAACACCTTTTCGCATCGCCCTCAAATCAGGCTCTATTTTCTCTTTCGCCGGCTTATGGGACCAATGGGTAGATCCTCAGGGCATCTCCATGGAAACATTTACGATTTTGACTACGCAGGCCAATCCGCTGGTGCATCAGCTGCATGAGCGCATGCCTGTCATATTAAAAAAAGAAGATGAAAGGCGCTGGTTGGATGTGCATGATGAGGACATCCTTCATACTATCATACAGCCGTATCCTCAAAATGAGATGCGTCTATATCAAGTTTCTCCTTTGGTTAACTCGTGGAAAAACGAATCTCCGGAGTGCATCCAGCCTGTCATATAGAAAATGAGGCGCCACAAAGTGTGCGCCCCAGGAAAATGGCTATAGTGTAGCTTCTTCGATTTGCAGCTCAGCCTCGGCCAAACCGGGTTTGCCGAGATTTTTCAAAGACTTATCTTTGGCTTGTGCCGCGACAAGGCCTTCGAGCTCTTCGAGAAGTTTCACATTCTTCTTCAGCTCTTCCCGCACAGCATCGCGTCCTTGGCCTAGTCTTTGTCCCTTATAACTATACCAAGCACCTTTTTTGTCGACGATAGCCAAATCCGTAGCAATATCCAGGACACTGCCTGCACGCGAAATGCCTTCGTTAAAGAGGATATCGAATTCGCCCGTTTGGAAAGGAGGCGCCATTTTATTCTTCACGACTTTAACTTTCACGCGGTTGCCAACTTCCGCATTTGCATCGGGGCCTATGCCTTTGATGCCGCCCACCCGGCGGATGTCCAGGCGCACGGAAGCATAGAATTTAAGGGCGCGTCCACCCGTAGTCGTCTCCGGGCTGCCATACATCACCCCGATCTTTTCGCGGATCTGGTTGATGAAAATTGCGCAGGTGTTGCTTTTTGCAAGCGCCGCTGTCAGCTTACGCAAAGCTTGGGACATAAGGCGTGCTTGCAAACCGATGAACGAATCGCCGATCTCTCCTTCTAGCTCGGATTTAGGCACCAAAGCCGCTACAGAGTCGATTACGATCACGTCGATAGCGTTCGAACGAGCCAATGTTTCGGCGATGTTAAGGGCTTCTTCGCCGCAGTCGGGCTGCGAAATCAGCAAATCGTCAATATTGACTCCGATTTTAGCCGCATAGCTTGGGTCCAAAGCATGTTCGGCATCGATATATGCCGCTACGCCGCCGTTGCGCTGGGCGTTGGCCACGATGTGCAAGGCCAAGGTTGATTTACCTGAAGATTCCGGACCGAAAATTTCAACGATACGCCCTCTTGGCACACCGCCAATACCCAGTGCTAAGTCCAGAGAGAGAGCTCCGGTTTTGATTATTCCGATTTCGCGCTCTGAAGAGTGCTTGCCCAGGGACATGATGGCGCCATCGCCAAATTGTTTTTTAATATGACTTACGGCTGATTCTAGAGCTTTTTTCCGCTCCTGATCTGATTGAGACATAGAGGCTCCTTGTAATAGGTGAATACATTTAGGGTTAATCCAGCGGCATTCCGCTGATGTAATTTACTTTGCGCATAAAATTTCCATCGCCATCAAATAGGGTAGCGATGCCTTTGCCTTTGTTGATAACGGAAACGGGTACTTTTTCCCCTTTGCGATAGTATTCGCCGCGCATCAATTTGTTGCGGTCATATTCCTCTAACAACATCAGGCTGCCATCTTTATACCATGCCGTCGCCACGCCATTTTTAGCATTCTGGCTCATTTCGCGCTGACTTTCTTGAACACCATTTTGATACCACGTTTTTACTAAACCCTGAATTTTGTTGTCGACCCAGTTGATGGATATTTTGGGTATAAGCTTAGTGGAGTTCTTTGGCAGGGAGTAATACTCTATTTCTTCACCTTGTTTGAGGCTATCTTTTATATGGTATATTCTTTTTAGCTGTTTTTTGGGGTTGAAGACCTGCACCAAGCCTTCCATTTTCCCGTGGCGGAATTCTTGCAATTCAGCGACGTATTCCTCTTGAAAAACCGTTCGATAACCGCTGCCGTCTTTGATTTCTGAGGAGATGTTCTTTTGTGCGTCATAATAGCGTCCCTCCATCAGAAGCCCCTCGCAAAACATTTCCTCTGCGCTGATTTGTCCATCTGTCCTATATAAGAGGCTAGGGCCTTCAAGCACTCCTCGATTGTATTCTGAAATCATCAACAAGTTCCCTTCCGGGGAAAACGCATTATAGGTGCCGTGGATTTGGTCATTGGTGAAAGGCACGCTTTTAGCCACTTTTCCATTGGGATGATAGTAGGTAGAAATACCATCCAAGACTCCTTTGACATAAGGGATTTCCGCTTGCAGATTGCCCTGTTCATCCCACACATAACAGATCCCCTCGAATAGCCACGTCTTCTGAGCTGCCGTGGTGACATCCGGTTCACCTCCAATAATCGTAGCCGCTATCTTTTGTTCACCGTTAGGATACCATTCTTCATAGGCTCCGAAAGCCCTTCCGTTGAGCACTTCTAGATATTGGTGCACCTGTCCGTTTGGGTGATAGCTCGTGACATACGCCGGATTTTCGCCTTTGTTATTGCGACTATAGACGCGCAAAACTTTTTGGTAAGGTTGGTTTGCCATGAAATCGGCATTTTCATATTTTTTCAACCGTTCCGTACTCGTGATAGTCTCAGACGTTCCTTCGCGGTCGATTAAATTAAGGCTTACAAGCTTGCTTTCTTGCGACTTGGGTGCGCAAGAGGATAACACGCAGGCTAATAATACGAGTAAGATATGCACATAATATTTATTCATAACCATCTCAGCTACAAGAACTCTCTTTTTAGTAATTTAAGATTTAAGTTAAAAATCTCATTTTTGTCCGTCATATGCTTCTTTTCGAGCTTGAAATCCAAAATTATCAATTGCGGACGGTTAGATCCCGGGGACTCTTGTCCTATGTGGGTGCCTTCTATCTTGGCTAAGATCGCGCGGATGTCCTTGACATTCACCTCTACCGGATGGACCAACGTTTCGGTGGTTTCTTGGAATAGCGGATTAGACTGCACCACGCCTTCGGTAAAAACCATGTTGTTATTATTCGTCAGAAATTCCAGGCGTTTTTTGATGTTCTCATCGTCGGGAAAATTCTTATTGCTGGAAACTTTCTGCAGGCTTTCAATCTCATTCTCCAGAAAAGATAAGGTCTCTAATTGCTTATCTATGTAAAAATGGTCTGCATCTCTGTAGTTGTTTTTGACAGCTATGTTTAGGGCTTGTTTTTTTTCACGCACGTAGGCTTGTTCCCCCAGGTTGGCTATCATAGATTCTATCCCGGAGACCTCATGCAAGCGATTAGATAGATAGAAGACCGCAAACAGGAAGGGTATTAAGCCTGCAGCCAAAATATAGAGCACCAAACGCGACTGCGGAATATTTGAAAACATAATTATCACCTTTTACGAAGACGATGGATAGACCGTCTTGTCTTTTAAAAAAAACGAAGCTCGATACAAGCCTCTGTTCGTACTCCACTTGACCTCTCCTTTAGGGTCCACAAAAGCATTGGGCGCGATCAGGGCATCATGAAACTCGCGCGCTAATTTGGGTGTCGGGCTGCTAAATTCGATTTCGACTTTGACCTGGTATTTTTCCTGTTTTTTAGTTTGATCAGGGCGTTTGATCATCGCGTAATTTAAATTTTCGATTTCCAGCAAAGGCTTCACGGTCCCGGTTTTGGGGTCTTTGGCCACCACATTGGGATGTGTAGACAGCCAAGCCAAAACATCGCTGACGGTGGGCACATTTGGCATCAAGGGGTAATAGTAAGGAGTAGACTGCATCTCTTTGTCTAAGTATTGCAAGCGCTCCACGATATCTTTTTGTGTGAGGGATTTGATATCGGCCACTTCTCCTTGCTCAACGGTAGTTTTACCTGCCGTCTTGGTTGCGTATTCTCGTTCAAATTCCACGTAAGGCTTATGCATAAATTGCAGGAGGTCAGCATATTGCTGACGCAGCTGATCTTCACGGTAGCCTATATAAGCTGAGGACATCAGATAAAAAAACAAAGCCAAGCTAGCGCACAGTCCTAAGTAGAAAGCAAGGGGTTGTTTATAGCGCTTCCAAGGATAAGGATAAGCAAATTCATGCTGGCGGAAATTGATAGCCTGCTTGTAATTCGGCAGGGCCATCAAAGCTGCACCAATAGGCAGAGCATACCGCTGCAATTCTTGCACCTCGATATTAAATAAAGCATCGGGTGCCGGGCTGTGGATATTCTTATGTAAGCTTTGGCATAAGGCCTGTGTCAAGTTTTTCAATGCCGCACCTTCTCCCGTAGCCAGCAGGAGCGTGACTTCACCGCCTTTAGTTTGCTTGCAGAGTGCATAAACCGTTCTGACAACTTCCAGGCGGAGATGTTCTACAGCCAAGCACAGTTGCGGAAGCTCTTCCTTGGATATCTCCAAAAAATTTAAGGAACGGAATTCAGCCGGTCGAATCGCTGGAGAGCTTCCAAGATCTTTTTCGAATGCCTGCATAAGGCTCTGAGTGCCTGTATTGATATTCAACGCTGCCTGTAAACAACCATGATGAGTGAGAATGCACAAGGTAGAAGCCTCTCCGATATGCAATACCAGCTGTGAAGATTCAGCAGGGGAAAAATGCTGGCTAAATGCCGCCAAAGCAGCAGGAGAGCATGAAACAACCTCGGGCTCTATATCCATTCTCTTCCAAGCTTCAAGATGATGCTGAAGGTGATCTTTTCTTGCAGCCAGCACCGTCAGCAAGCTGCCATCCTGCAGTTCTGACAACTTAATTTTATCGACAACGCCATTTTCAATGGGATAAGGGAGTAAAGGCTCGCACTGAAAAGCCAGCACGGCATCGATTTCGGCTTCTTTTTTTAATTTTATCTCCAGAGGCCGGATGAGCACTTCATCGCCATTTAAGCACGATACGATCAGGTTCTTTTGCAGGGACTCGCGCAAGGCGTCATTTAGGGGGAAGGGCGCCTCAGCAGGCGTAGGGACATTGAGCTCACGCTGCAATTCAAAGACTCGCGTCAGACAAGGCTTTCCTTTTTGAAAAGAAAGCTCTGCTGCGCGCAGACACGCGGCACTCAACTCTATACCCAAGGTATGCATAGCATTTGGTTTATCTGACATATTCCGACATCTTATATTAATTTACATTCTGCAGGAAATACTTCCTTGGGATACAAAGATTTAACAAGCGTTACCCCGGAAAAATGCATCTCATGCAGGAAGGTTATTTTACCGCAAATCAAAAGACGGATTCAACTTAAAAAGTCATTATGGGGTGAAAAATAAAATATAGAGTTGCTTCAAATTCGTGAATTCTTATGAATGGTATGATGGACAATTTGGGCTGGGGGCATATTGACCCAAACAGATTGCTTGGTGTTTCCATGCTTCCGATAGAATTTATCTTTTAGTTCAAGCAGTTGATCTAATTGATGAGCTTTTACTTTTTCTACAAATAACTTAGAAATCGTCGGCAAAAAAAGATATTCGAAGTAGGAAACCCCTCCGCCTTCTCTGACGAGATGTTCATATTTCGAGAGGATTGTATCCACGGTCTGTTGGTCAAAGGCGTTAAAAGGCAAACTCGAAATTATCGCATCATACTTCTGATCAGGAGGCAGGTGCATGTCTTTTTCAGGATCAAAATCCGTGATGGACCCTTCATAAATTTTAATATTGTCTACCTTTGCAAATTTTTCTCGGAGTTGAGCACAGAAATCGCGATCGAATTCAACCAGATGCAGTTCATCTTGCGGACGGATGCATCTGAGGATTTTTTCACTGACAACCCCTGTACCTGGTCCAACTTCAAGAATATAGCGTTTTTGCGAGGAGGAAGTTTGCGGTATTTGGCTGACCAAAGCTCTGGCTAGACGATCCGAGCTGGGCAAAATAGCTCCGACTGAAGAGGGCTGATGGATAAATCTCCACAAAAACAACAACCCCTCTTTTAAATATGACCATACGTTGTTTTGCGATGAAGCCATAACCACATCCTGCTTTTTGTAATTAGGACAACACATGCCACAGGCAGCAATTCCCGCTAATTCATCTTTTACCCAGGGGCGCGTTGCCCCTTCGGGGCCGCCTTCCCCTGGGCTACGCTCTTTCGCCCCATTCTGGGGCTCGTGATTTTTTTTAGCGGGAATTGCTGTGCCACAGGAGAAATTCCAGGCGATCGGAATTATGCTCATAAACCTGCTTTATTATTGTGATATCTAACTACCTCAAATCTATCAAAAGTACAGATAAATACCTTTAAAAAAATATTTATATTTTTTAATATACAGCTCAATGCCTAAGCATAAATTAAGGAACTAAGACATGAGACTCTTAATCGTATGGCTTCTCCTGTGTAGTATAACTGTAGGGTGTTCAAAACGAGCAAAGCAGGATGTTTACTGCGATCCGATCATAGAATATGATTATCCTATGGAATATTCGCATGAGGTTCAAAAAAACGCACATCTCTACCAGCATGCCCCCTTATTTCAAAGGACGCCTCTCAACAAAAACTAAAACTTAAGGAAAAATTTACATGAAACATATTTTAACCCTTTTGGTTGTATTGATCAGTACTTTATCAATGCTAGAAGCAACACCAAGTTCTGTCTTTTGGACAGTCTGCACAACAGATGTGTACTCCACAGGCACAGGGCATCTTGATGAAGACAATTATTTTACCGTCTTCAATAAGCGAGGGCATGGATCCTCATTGCCCTTCGATTCGGGTTTTGAAGTGGGCATCTTCAGTTGGCGTGATATCAGCATCGAAACCGGTGTAGACTATTTAGGCGGAACCGATGACCCCTTGTATTTCAATATGGGAGCTGCCATTGCCGAAGACAAATTGTTCTGCCATGCCCCGGCGATAAAAGTCGGATTTTTCAATGCAGGCACTCGCTATCATGGCCATGAACGTACCAATCAAAATATCGTCGATGTCGTCCTCGGAAAAACTTTACCCTCTGCTTTGGGCGGCGGGCGCTTGTGCCTAGGGGGATTTTCCGGCAATCGCTGCATGGGTAAAAACCGCCAAGGCTTTATGGTCTCCTATCAGCACTCCTTTTGCCCAGCCAAATACTGCGATGACAAAGACTACTTTAAGTGGGTTCTTTGCGCTGACTATGCTTCTGGAAAAAATACCATCGGGGGTGGGGGAGTCGGCATCTACTATTACTTTACACCAGATATCAGCATCTTGACCGGACCGGTGTGGTTTAATTCCGCTAAATACAATGGCAGTTGGAAATGGTCGGTACAGGTA
>CAYMKI010000094.1:646-12490 GCA_964390695.1 uncultured bacterium | reverse complement strand
TTAGGGAGAGAGGGGGTGCTGGGAAATTCGCGAGAGGGGGTGTCTGTCTTAGGGATAGAAGGAGTGACAGGAAATTCGCGAGAGGGGGCGTCTGTCTTAGGGAGAGAGGGGGTGCTGGGAAATTCGCGAGAGGGGGTGTCTGTCTTAGGGATAGAAGGAGTGACAGGAAATTCGCGAGAGGGGGCGTCTGTCTTAGGGAGAGAGGGGGTGCTGGGAAATTCGCGAGAGGGGGTGTCTGTCTTAGGGAGAAAGGGGGTGATGGGAAATTCGCGGGGAGGTTTTTCTTCCTCTAAAAAAGCTGGGGTTCGATTTTGCTTGATGGGTAATTCTGGTTCTTTTTTTTGAACCTGGAATTTATAAATGTCCGAGGCGGTTTTAACATGCGGTATGCTTTCATTTACACGAGAAATATTTTTTTTAGTCAAACAAGATGATATATTGTTTAAGGCCCAGCGGATCGTCCAACCGAGACCTACGATTAGAGGTATAACACCTAATGAAAATACACCGGTGAGGATTGTGATATTTCTTGATCTGTTTTGATCTTGTATCCTTGCTGCCTCAGGTTTGAAGTAGAGATGAGAAAAAAAATTGTTGAGATTTAAATCAAATTCAGACGTTTTATTCATGAAAAAACCCAATTATATTGGTTTGTAGATAGTTATTATATCAGAATTTGAATATTTTGTCTTTGAAATTTTATTAAAATGATAAGGTTAATATTCAAAAAGGGAGTCAAACCAATTTTCGTTGGAAATAAGACCATGAAAATTTACATTGTCAGGTTCTTCACTTTGTACTAGATTAGATTCAATACCTTTTACCTGTTCGATGAGCCAGATGTTGCCGCTCTCTAAAGCCAAGCTTAGAGCATCTTTGTTATCAGAATTCGTGATTTGCAGACTTTCCTTGAGCAAGGGTAACTTCAGTATGTCATAGAATAACAAAGCATATTTGTATGGCAGGGGTTTGTTCTTGACTTGTATAAAGAATTTTATGGTGAGTGTTAATATTGTGTCATTATGAGCGTCTCTTTCATTTCCTTGACAATTTTTTAATAGGATCTTGAGAATATGCGTCGAATCAGATTGAGTAATCAAGGATTTGAATAAAACAAATTTATCGCTTGGCTTCAAAAGAGACAAAATGCTTGAAAAGGACTTGTCATTATATTTTAAAGAGTTTTTTTCCTTAAAGTTCATTACCAAGGATTTTACGACATCATCGGAAGAGATGTTAAATCGTCTAATTATTTCTAGAGCCAACTCCAATTCATTTGTGGAAAAACAGGCGTTGAGCGGGCCTCCCATATCATCGTCATTCTCAAGATGCACTTTTTGCTCTTCAGTAAAAAAATTGACAAGGTCTTTGTTTCCAAAATAACAGGCTGCTGTAAGGGGATATAGCTGTTTATTGAAAGCCTCAAGCTTAGAACTTGAATACTTATCCGAGCTATCTTCAAGAACTTTTTTATGACAAAGAGACTTTTCGTTTAATTTCAAGTTCTGTATTTTGACAAATTTTTTCACTTCCTGAATATCAATATCCGCATAGGCTAATAATTGGTCAAGGTGAGTTAATACAGAACCACAGGGTAGCAGAAAGCCTCTATGTGAAATTCTACAGGGGTAATTAAGAGCTAACAAATAAGCGTTTTCAGAGATAGGATCGAGTTGATCATCCAAAGGTCGGATGCCGGTTACAGCCCATTGTTCTTCTAAATTGTCCATGTGTGGAATAGGGCTTGGACAAAGTTTTCTTGAGTCCGCTCCTTCATTTGGATGGATTTTGTGTGACAGCTCATGAAATAAAGTGGATTCTCTTGGGTGTTGGATAAGACATATATTATTTGTGGAGTCTAGCGTGAAATAGAATGAAAACTGATCCTTATTTAGACCGATGGTGTTTTTGCTTCTATTAAAGAAAGCCATGTTGTTATCCGACTCGATGGTGACGGCAGAGTTTTCTTTGAGAATTTGTTTAAGTAGCTTTCTACCTGGTTTCACCAGCGAGATCTTCTCAACTTGCTCTTTAACATCGGCTATGAATCCACTATCAGTTGAGTTGATAATCAATTTGGGAGCATGGACTGCCCAAATTTGCGATAATAATTTCTGTGATTTAATAGACTTGCGTTCTGGTGTGAGTTCCTTAGGGTCCTTTACCAATTTTGCTAAAGATTCTACATAGCCTTCAAAATTGAAAAGCGAATTGATGTAATGATTATATTCTGTATTCATATAGATTTATTAAGTTTAATTTTTTTAAATTGATTTTCAATATTTTTATTCATTATATGAATATAAATCAAGAGTTTCCGTTAGAAAAATAACATGCTTTCGAAAAACGCTTAAACATGAAAAACAGGATGAACAAAATAAGCAGGATAAAAGGATATATTTGTTTTCACGCGAGAATCGAGTGAATTTTATTTTTGTTATCCTGTCTATCCTGCATATCCTGTTGTATTTATGTTTTTGCGTGAATTGCTGAATATAAGTCTATATTTATCGCTTATTGTTGTGGGTAATATTGATGGGCGTTGTTATCAAATAAAGTTGATGTTTTTTTTGTTGTTTTTTTTAATTTACACAATATTTATTTTGTGGCATAATAAATAAATTATTAACGGGAGTTTTTATGAATAAATATTCTTTATTAGCTTGTTGCTTAGTTGTTTTAACTACATGTGTAGGTTGTTATTCGCATTATAATAGATTTTCACAAGAACCTGGTGAATATTACATCGAGGGTGGTGAACCGTTTGAATTCAGCTCGTCTTCCATGGCTGATGAAGATGTAGGAAACGAAGAATTAGTTTCATTTGAATAAAGAAGTAATTGGATAGCTCGTAAGAGTTATCTATCTGAAAAAGGCCGCTTGAAAAACAGTTGAGATGTTTTCTTGAAGAGCCTGGTCTAAACTCAACGTCAACAGCTCCTGAATTCGCCTTGTGTGTGTGATTAGATATAACACTAAGGATTGCTCTTCGTTGAACTCCAGCGAGGATGCAGGAGCATGTTGACGGCAATAACATTCCCCCTCATAAAGAAGCATCTCTTTTATAGATGTTTGGCAATTTGAACATGCAAAATTAATCTGAAGAAGACCTTCATGCTTCAGGATTTTCATCAGA
Source organism: uncultured bacterium (assembly GCA_964390695.1). Taxonomy (GTDB): domain Bacteria; phylum Chlamydiota; class Chlamydiia; order Chlamydiales; family Parachlamydiaceae; genus CAWACC01. The sequence goes on along the minus strand of CAYMKI010000094.1, from coordinate 9,354 downwards.
AAACTGGCTTGCAAAGTTTCAGGGTATTCACAGCCTTTCAATTTGTCTAAATAATAAGCAAATAATCGGAATAACTCCGCAGCGGGCTTATGCGGGAATTGTGAATGGGCGATCGCCTTGGTCATTTCTAACGCAGCATTTAAAATCGAGGCGTTTTGTCTAAGGTGTAAATAGGCATTGAGCAACGAGATCTCCCGGCATTTATACAGGTCGCTTTTTCCTTCGCTGCAAACTACTTCGACTCGGGTTAAACCCAGATGAGTGCCGCGCAATTGACTTTTGCCCAGCGTGGAGCCGGAGGCAAAAACTTTAATCACACCAAGATCAGGCGTAAAAACGGTGAGGATTTGATCATGTTCCTGATACTTAATGACATGTGTGACAATTCCTTCGGTCAAAAATAAAGACATGAATTTTTTTTCCGGTTTATGGATAGATTCTCTTGAAAGTTTAACCGATTTAGATTAAGATTGTCTTCTACAAATTAAAGATTATGCACCGATAGCTCAATGGATAGAGTACCCGGCTTCGAACCGGGTGGTTAGAGGTTCGAGCCCTCTTCGGTGCGATGTTATCTTGCGTGACTAGTGTGCCAATCAAAATCCCTATCTTATCCCATACTTCCGCCAGTTATTCTGAAGCCTTATACAATGTATTAGGTCGCGGTAAACAACATGCTGTGTTGGTATATGAAAATTTTCTTCGAAAAGGGGCTGTTCTGCACGATCATCCCGCCTTTAAGAATTGTCCCATGCTTTTGGAAGAGATTATCAGCCATACCGAGTGGCCTGATCTGAACATCTCAAAGACACGTCTTGAAGGGGAAACCTCGAAATTTCTGCTCAAAACAATAGACAACCTGGAAGTGGAATCTGTGCTTATTCCCATGCAGTCGGGAGGCACCTTATGCATATCCTCTCAGGTTGGCTGCCGCATGGGTTGTGCCTTTTGCGAAACCGGCCGCATGGGATTATTGCGAAATCTGAGCGCCGAAGAAATTATCGGACAGGTATTCGCTGCCAGGCACCTGCTAAAATTTTCTTTTCGCAATATTGTCTTTATGGGCATGGGTGAGCCTTTCGATAACTACGACGAGGTAATCAAGGCTGTATCGCTATTGATGGATCCCAAGGGCCTGGGTTTTGGACGAAAACATGTGACCATTTCCACCAGCGGGTGCTTAGATGGGATCTATCGCCTGGCCGAGGCCGGCGCAGATATGCCTAACTTAGCTGTATCTATTAATGCACCTACTGACGAACTGAGAAATAAGCTCATGCCGGTCAACCGCAAGCACAACATGCATGACTTATATCAGGCTATGTTCAACTACTGCCAAAAAACTTCCAGGCAAATTTTGGCAGCCTATGTTTTAATCAAAGATATGAATGATTCGCTTGAGCATGCCGATCTTTTGGCAGACTACTTGCAAAATCTTGATGTCAAAATCAATTTAATTCCTTATAATCCGCAAAGTCGGGACCGTTATCAGCCCTCAGAGTCTTCTGTGATTGAAGCTTTTGCCAAGAGGTTAAGACAAAAGGGGTATTATACCCTGTTGCGTTTAACCAAAGGCAGATCGATCATGGCAGGGTGCGGGCAGTTGGGTAATTTAGAGTTGCGCAAGAAACGTGCTGTATTGCCGGTCTTGCAGTCTAGCGAAATTATTGATATAATCTAATTATCTAGGGCGATTGCAAAACTCGAACAAACGGAGGCTTCTGGGAGATTTTTAAATTATACCCAAAAGACCACGTCTTTTCAAATAATGCAGAAGCGACAAGTGTTTATGTTGCGGCCTAATGGGCTGCAATATTTTTGCAGGTCTTGCCACCGGCACAGACCTTAGGCTATGCGATGCCAAGTCAATAGCCTATAACTTATAACGAATAGGAGGAGATATGAGCCGAAAATCTAGAGCTATGGAACTTGAACGCGCTTATGATATCACTGTCACAGGCCGTAATGTATTGGTAACGGAAGCTATGAAAAATTATGCCATTGAGAAAATCTCGAAAATTGATCGGTTTGCCAATCGAATCATCGACGTCAATGTCATCATGGATATCCAAAAATTACAGCACCGTATCGACATCATCTGCTGGGTGAATACAATCAAAATTAAGGCTTCGGCTATCACCGATAATATGTACGCCTCTATCGATAAAGCCGTAGATAAGCTGACAGAGCAGCTGCTCAAGCACAAAGGCCGCATGCAAAACCATCAATCTACGACCCATGAAGAACTGGCCATGAATGAAAATATCTATACTCCGCTTTCAGACGATGAGTTACTGGATTACAATGAAGCTATCGAAAGCACTCATGAAAGAGAGCTTTTAGAAAAATATCGTCCTCATAAAATCGTTAAATCAGAGTCTAGGCCCTTGAAATTGCTCAATAGGGATGAAGCGATCCTCAAGATGGATGTCTCCGGAGATGCATTTATGATTTTCCAAAGTGAAGAAGACAACAATGTCAAAGTCATCTATCGACGCGAGGATGGCAATTACGGCATCGTCGAAGCGCAGCAATAATGGCCTCTGCGGAACAGATTTACTGTCTCATCCGCCAACAGTGGGTAGCCGCAACTCCCGAGGAAAAAGTCCGCCAGGGAATTCTGCATGATATGCTCTACAGGCTAGGTTATCCACTGGGGGGAATTGCGATAGAAAAGAGCTTAAAGCAGATGCCTCATCTGACTTTACATCCGCATAAGCTGCCCAGCAGGCGGGCGGATATAGTGTTTTTTGCCAAGGATATCCATCCGCAATATAGCCTATATCCCTTGCTGCTGGTGGAGTGCAAGGCTGTCATTCTGAATGATAAGGTCTTCAATCAAGCCCTGGGGTACAATCATTTCCTTGGGGCTTATTTTATCGCTATCGCTAATCATAATACAATTAAAACTGCTTGGTATGATGATACCTTGAAAGCATATCAGTATTTCGATGCTTTACCAGCCTATGAGCAGCTGATGAGCTGTTTTGGTAATGAGAGTAGAGGTTAATCTGCTAGGTTATTTCTATGTATGATGAAGCGGCGTTTAATTTTAAGTGCGTGCCGAGCTGCCGGCATAGCCCGTCCATCGTTGTCAAGATATCTGTTCTGCGATAACCCTCAGCTATATGAGCCTGAAAATTAGATATGTACGATGGGTATAGATCTATTATAATCTCATTTCCTTGGCATAATTCTAGGCAGAAAATCATCGATTCATCGTTCCGTTCTATTTCGTCTACAGCGTAGTCGTCGATAAAATCTCCTGCACAATAAATTATAGGTCTACGCTTGTAGCTTTCTACTCCCCGGAAGATGTGGCCTGAATGACCAAAGACGAGATCTGCTCCCGCATCGATCAATGCATGCGCAAAGGGAATGTGTTCACGAGGAGGCGAATACCCCCAGTTAGAGCCCCAGTGGGTCGAGACGATTAAATAATCGACATGGGATTTTAAGACTTGTATATTTTGAAATAGTTGCTGCGCTCTGGCATCCTCAAGGTCTATGGGTATATAATAAATGCCGGGTCTATCCGCTTGAGCTTCCCAATCAGGTTCATTGTCCGTAAAGGCAAACATGGCTATGCTTTTCCCGTCGTGGTTGTAGATGCAAGGTCTGGAAGCTTGTGCCCCGTTTCTTCCTGCACCTGCATATAAAATGCCATGGTTTTCGAGAAGGTTCAGCATTCTGCCTAAAGCCTCATAACCATAATCTAGCACGTGGTTATTGGCCAACGAGACCATATTTATCTGCGCAGAATGAAGCACTTGGATGTTTTTTTCATCAGAGCGGAAGTGAAAAATTTTGGAATTACCCGACCAAGGTTCCCCAAAATCGGAAAGTACGCACTCGAGATTGCACAGGCGTATATCGGCAGATTGTAAAACCCGCAGTGTGTCGCCCCAGGGGTAAGCAAAGTCTTGGCGCTTTAGCTTTTCGTTGACCAGGCGCCCAAGCATGACATCTCCGACCAGAGCTATTTTCATTTAGTTGTCGGCTGTTGGATTTCTAAATGCGTTTTAAACCAATTTTTGGCGAGCCTTGCCACCTCTTCCAAGCAGCCAGGTTCTTCAAAAAGATGTGTGGCTCGCGGGACTATTTCAAATCTCTTATCGCAATTCAACTTTTCAAAGGCCTCTTGGTTGAGTTCGATGACCCCAAAATCATGTCCACCTACAATAAAGAGGGTGTGGGCTTTCACCTGATGAAGCACATCCATTGCTAAATCAGGACGGCCTCCTCTTGAAACGACGGCCTGCACCTGGTTTCCCAATGCAGCCGCAGCTTTGAGGGCTGCTGCAGCCCCGGTACTTGATCCGAACAATCCTAAGTGAAGCTTGTGTGTTTCCGGTTGAGCCTGCAGCCACTGAATTACCATTTGTAGGCGCACAGTTAGCAAATCTATGTTGAACCGTGTTTGATAGTTTTCATCTTCCTTGGGCGATAGCAGGTCTATCAATAATGTCCCTAGATGCCCCTCGTTCAATACATCGGCTACAAAATTATTTCGAGGCGAAAAACGGCTGCTGCCACTCCCATGGGCGAATAGCACAAGGCCTTGGGCATGTTCCGGAATTTTTAACATGCCTTCTAAGCTAACACCTTGATGTTTTACTTGAATTAATTTTTCCATACAAACCTTCCATTTAATATATAAATATTATATAACTTTATTTTTATACAACACGAAAAGTGGATTAAAACAAATTATCCTCATTTGAAAGAGCTGATACCTCTTATCCCTTTTGAATTTTATGTGAATGATAAAGATTGCCGTTACAGGCTTGAAGCTATTATTTTTGGCGGAAAAGGACACGCCAATGCTCTTGTACGTGCAGATAATGAATTTGTCGAAATAAGCAACATACCCAAATATCACATAGCTTTCCCCTGTTTTGCTCCCTCTGTGTTCTCGCTGGTCTCTGTGGTTCAATAACTTACGCGCTTTTTACAGTTCTGAATCGATTGCCCGTTTGTATGGTTAATTGAAGTGAAAAATTCACAACAAACTTATATAGAATATTGATATGATTGTGTGATAATAAAATATGTGTTTATAATTATATATAAGAAGATTTGTTTTGCTTTTATTTCTAAATGGAAGAATTTTATGAATATAAATAAGGAATATTCGGATTTAAATAATGTAATTGAAATTCTAACAGCTCAATACAAAGAAAACATTCAAGCCAAAGAAATGGATTGGATTCAAAAGGCTGTAACCGACATCAAAAATTCAGACAAGAACATTCAACTGGAAGATAAGATATCCCGGCAATTGGATGCCCTGGATGCTTTTACCCCCGATCAAATTGTTCGTTTAGTGAATATTTTGCAACAAGCGATTAAGCACGAATCGAATGATTATCAAATTCAAAGTCAATTATGCCAAAAAGTTGCCGGCTTAACACATCAGAAAAATCTATCTTTAGATAGATTCATTCTAGAATCTGCAGACAAAAATTTTGGAATAAAGGTTGCTGTTCAGCAAGTTAAACAAGGCAAGCTCGATTCTCTCAAAGCAGCAGAGTGCTTGCTCCAATGCGGGGTGGCCCCTGATGGTTCGGAAATACAAGAGGCGCTGATCCAAATCGCCAAGCTGGCGGTACAGCAAGAAGGTTTTAGAATCTCCGAAAACATAAAGAACTATGGTATTGACGCATCTACTGCAAGGGGACAGGAAGCGCTGATAGAGATTGCGATGCTGGCGGCTCAAAAAAATGGAGGGGGAACGTCCCAATACATAAAGAATTATGGAATTGATGCCTCTACACCCAAGGGGCAACAGATGCTGATAGAGATAGCCAAGCTGGCGGCTCAGCAAAATGGCGGGGGAACGTCCCAATACATAAAGAATTATGGGATTGATGCCTCTACACCCAAGGGGCAACAGATGCTGATAGAGATTGCAAAGCTGGCGGCTCAGCAAAGTGGCCGGGGAACCTCCATGAACATCAAGAATTATGGCATAGACGCATCTACTTTAGGGGGACAAGAAGCGCTGATAGAGATAGCCAAGCTGGCGGCTCAGCAAAGTGGCGGGGGAACCTCCCAATTTATAAAGAATTATGGCATAGACGCATCTACTGCAGAGGGGATCCAGGCGTTGATTGATATTGCCAAGCTGTCTGCTCAGCAAAATGGCTTGGGAACTTCCCATATGATAAAGAATTATGGCTTCAATGTCTCTATACCAAAAGAGCAACAAGCTCTTATCGAGATCGCCAAGCTGTCGGCTCAGCAAACTGTTAGAGGAACCATACCTTATCTTCATAATTATTTAATCGATACAGAGTCTGTGGAAGGTAAAAAGCAATACTTGGAATTGACTCAATTTCTGTTTAGTTGTGTTGTTAAGCAATCTTCTACATTGAAATACAGCGATATCATTGATACTTTTGAAACCTATTCAAAAACCTGCAACGGAAATGGCATAGAAACATATCATATAGATTTGCGTCTATTTGAGGCACCGCTTAAGCAACTCAAAGACGGAGATTTTTCGGGTGCCTTGAAAGAAAGCCTTGGCACAGCTGCCCTTATATTTGAGATGAGCGCCGGTCAGATGGAATGGGTGCAACATAGAATGTCTTCTATACAGGATAAATTTGAAAAGGATGAAGCTTTAAAAGATAAAGCTGAAAAGGATAAAAAGGTTAAAGCTGAGCAAGAAGAATTTTTAGAGCAATTCATGAGTCTGTGCACATTTTGTGCAAGTCGAAAAGATTTAAAGCAGCTGTTTAAGGAAAATGGCCCGCTCTTTGAGAGTCTTTTTAGTTCGCCGCCTTCATTAAAAATACGCTTGATACAAGAGGTGATTGTGTCTTCTTTAGATCCAAAGAGTTTATTTGTGGAAAGATTAAAGGGCGAACTTTCAAAAGAATCTATAGTGGTGAAAAAAATAGCCGTTTTGCCGCGGGATCTGCGTGAGGCTGTTTTGGAGGATTTTCTTAGAGGTTTTCACAATGGTCATGCCAAAAAGGTAGAGTCTCTGCGAGAGAGAGTTTCGGATACTGTCCATGCTCAGCTGTCCTGCTTCATAATGGCAGAATTTGCGATGCAGGGTTCAGATATCAATTTAGTGTTGGATGCTATTGTGAAAGATCGAAGCTTCCGCGATGCGAAATATCAACAACCGCTTTTAGCTGCTTTGGTAGCTATCAAACAAACTTTCTTGGGAGATGATAGAAAAATTAAGTTGCTTAAAGATGTATTTGCCATGAAAGATGCAAACGAACGCAATCAGAGCTTAAAGCTGATCACCGATATCTTGAATTTTAAGGGCGAATCTTACCTTAGTGAAATAAATGATCTTGTGGGTCTGAGAGTCACGCTAGAAAGACTTTTTATCGATAAGTGCAAAGTTAAAGTGGATAATTTTGGAGCTTTGTATCATGATTCCGTGGGCACCTGGCGGGGTAAGGAAGCTTTGCTTACCTACGCTGGCAAGCACGTTGGAAATCCCAGAGCCCTTCCCTATTTTCAACTTTATCTCAATGCCGTATTGAAAAAAGAGTTTACGCAAGTCCGCTATGCTGTGGAAAACAATCCCCACCTCAACCAGATCAAGAAAAGCCATCCTAAGGTCTTCGAAGCATGGCAGAAGCCTGCGTCATTGACAGCGGCCGAGATTACTTCGGAGGGTAGCGTTAAAGCAATTTCCGTAGAAGTAAAAGTGGTCGAAAACTTAAAACAGGCATTAGTCAACCGCCACTTGGGTCTTGAGCATCAAGAGAGGCTATTCCCCATTGTATCTGCTTGTATAGGCAATTGGAACACCCTGGAGGCGTCTTTAAAGCTTATAAAAGAGCAGCTGGAACCTCTTTCCAACCGCCGACTAACTTCTGAAGAAATGTTGCAAAGGCAACTGCTACAGCTGCAAAAATACCTCTTAGAGCTTATAGTGGACCCTAGTGATCTTGAAAAAAAGCTGCTTGTATTAAAAGGGATCCAGGTTAAAGGCTTGGAACAGGCCTTAGCTCCTTTCTATCAAGACCTAAAAGATGCTGTGCAGATGCTGCATTCCTCTAAAAAATCTTCCCCTGCAGAAAATGCAGTAATGGATAGCGATGATCCCAATCATTTCTTGTTGATGGGAACGGAGGTGTTGAACAGCTGTCTAAACGTCAATGGTAGCGCCAGCTTTAATGTAGGAGTGCTTGGTTATGCTTTGGATGGTAAACACCGCTTAGCCTTAGTGTGCGATCCTTCCGGCAAAATTTTAGCCCGCTCGGTACTGAGGCTCTTGATAGACGCCAACGGTCAACCGGTGCTGTTTCAGGAAAGAGTCTACGTCGCCGACGCCAGCCCTGAGTATCCGTCATTACTGAGAAAGATAGCCTTGAAAAAGGCGGCAACTCTAGGAGTTCCCTTGGTAGTCAGCCCATCAGATTTTGAAAAGGAACAAGCCCAAACTTACGCATTTGCTATAGAAGCCAAAGGCAAGCCGGTGCCCTTCGAATATGTGGATGCACTGGGGGGATTGCAAAGCGGCGCCTACAAGATTGGCAGCTGCCTTCAAATCAATAATATAACACCCTCAGATAGTGCGTAGCATGGTTCAATAAGTTACACACTTTTTAAACTCTAAATCGATTGCCGATTTTTACGCTTAATTAATATTAGATATTTATAATACACTGAGATAGTGTATTGATATGATTGTGTGATAATAAAATATGTGTTTATAATTATATATAAGAAGA
>CAYMKI010000094.1:0-546 GCA_964390695.1 uncultured bacterium | reverse complement strand
ATTCTCTCAAAGCAGCAGAGTGCTTGCTCCAATGCGGGGTGGCCCCTGATGGTTCTGAAATACAAGAGGCGCTGATCGAAATCGCCAAGATGGCAGCTCGGCAAAATGGTAAATGGACATCAAAAAACATAAAGAACTTTGGCATCGATGTTTCCACAGCTATAGGACAGAAGGAGCTGATCGAAATTGCCAAGTTAGCTGCTCAACAAGATGGCGAAGGAACCTCTAAATACATCAAGAACTATGGCATAGACGAATCTAAGCCTGAGGGGTTGCTGGCGTTGATCGAGATCGCCAAGCTGGCTGCTGGTAAAGATGGCTGGGGAACCTCTGAATACATAAAGAATTATGGCATCAACGCGTCTACTTCAGAAGGGCAGCAGGCGCTTATAGAAATTGCCAAGCTGGCGGCTGAGGAAAGTGGCAGAGGAATCTCTGAATACATAAAGAACTATGGCATCAACGCATATACTTCAGAGGGGCAGCAGGCGCTTATAGAAATTGCTAAGCTGGCGGCTCAGCAAGATGGCTGGGGAACCTCCTTAT
>CAYMKI010000093.1:4371-12708 GCA_964390695.1 uncultured bacterium | reverse complement strand
ATTTTTAAGCACCTAAAGCCAAGGGAGAGTGATCAAAGGGGTGTTGTTATTGCTTTTTAAACATCTTTTCTCTAAAGACTGTGTTAAGTAAGCGTAAAACATCTTCACCTAATTCAGTAGGGTTATCTTCCTTCATTGAAAAGAGAGATAGATATTTTCCTGTGAAATTTAATGTTGAACTAAAATGATCTGCTGTTTGCAGCTGCTCCAGCGCGCTTCGACTGGTCTCGATAAGAACATCCAAGTCTTTTTCCGTTAACAGCTTTGTGGAGGCAGCCTTGTAGACTTCCATGCCTATATTCTTGCGCTCTTCCATTATTTTATCAGAGACGCTGTTTTGGAGTTCGCAATGTTTTGTAATTTGCTCTTCTGTCATGTAACTCTCTACGAATCGTGCAGTCCACTCTTTTATGTGTTGAGATTGTCCCTCTTCAGATTTTGCCTGCGGAATTTGTTCTTGCACTTTTGTTAACATATGCGGAACGATAAAACTTAGAACTTTTTCATGATATGCGGGTGAAGGGGCGGGTTTTTGCATGTTTTGAAAAAACTTTGTGGCGACAATTTCTGCGGGTGTGATAGGGGTTTTCGTTGCGTTTTTTTCTTCGATGAAAGCGCAGAATTCTTTTTTTCCTTTGGGTTTAACACCGGCTAACTTCGTGAAATTTTCTTTCAGCAAGTTAGCGACTTCTAACACGCCTTTAGCATTGTAATATTGTGAATTGTAAATGAGAGACATTGCGGGGCCAAATGCTCCCTTCTGATCAAAAATGACTATACTGCTCATGTTCTCTAAACCTCCGTTGAGTAAGTCTGTGTTTTTAACATAAGAGTTCTTTTTTTTACAATAGACCTCAGAGGAGGGGTAGGGGGTAGAGTTAGTTGTTTTCGCTGGTAAAGATTTCAAAATAAGAATAAATTGGGTCCTCGAAAACGTATAAATTTGGGGCGGAAGTTTCTTGAATAACTCAAGCATATGCTAAAAGTATCTGGAGAAGATCATAAGCAAAGCCTATATTGAAGTGGTGCTTTTTAGCATATGCATGGGCTGGGTATGAAATTCGAAGCTCAAAATTGTATGAAGTCAAGATACATAGATTTTATTATTCAGGAGAGATTTTATGCTTAGCATGATTTTAGCATCAATGTTCACGCTTGTCCATAGCTCGGACGCAGGGGTTGACGATTTCGTTACATCTGCATTGATAGCTGCAGCGCAAGAGAAAAACAAACAAGAGGATAATGAGTTTTTTGATTTTGCGTCTATTATCATAACAAATGCAGACTGCGAACCTATATCCGCTCTTTCGGGATATCAAAAAACAGTTAGCTTTTTAAACATGTCTACTACGGTCGCTTTAAGTTCATCTCGAGTTTGGACTCAATTTCCCTGGATTTGGAGAATGGATTCAGAAGCTGTAAACCAATTAGGGTGTTTAAAAAATGAAGTTATCAATCAGGTCTTCTCAGTTGAAGGTAATAATGTTTTGGCTAACATCTTGAAAGAGGCTGTAGAAGTCAAGATTATCGCAACAGGGCCTTTAACTACAATTGCGGATGTTCTGAAAATCCATCCGGAATTGATGGATAAGATCAGCGAGATTCATTGGATGGGAGGAGCTATTGATACAGCAGGCAATCTTATCGAAAGTCCAGAAATTCCTAACTCTCTTTTAAATGAAGACGCAGAATGGAATGTTTTTAGTGATCCTCACGCTGTCGATTGGATTTTCAAGAACACGTCTTTTGCGATCTATCTATATCCTCTAGATATCTCTGATGCCACTGTTCCCAATTTTTTCATAGATATTCTTAGGGAAAATCCTGAAACTAAATACTCAAAATATGTGAAAGAATGTTATGAGATCACTGAGAAAATAGATACGTATCGGATGTGGGACGTTGTGGCTGCATCGGGAATTCTGTTTCCTGAAATTTTAAATCCGCCTGTCAAAGAAAGGTTGCGTGTCGGATTAACGGGAAGAGAAGAGGGGGTTTTAATTAAAGACCCAATCGGAAGAGAGGTGTTCGTATACAAGCAATTCAGAAACAATGATGTGAATATGTTCTATGCTAAAGTAGCTAATATCTTGACAAGCCCAATAGACTCTACTTCACAGTAAAAACAATCATAACCCAACAAGCCCAATAGACTCTACTTCACAGTAAAAACAATCATAACCCAACTTGAGAACGTTGGGTATAGCGCTTTGGTCATTCCCTGTTGCGTGTTTCTAAACATGCACATGTCATTCTTTCGCGAAGGCCCCCTTTCTGGATAAAATCTTGTTCGAGGGATTAGCAAGAATTGATAGGGACAATAGCGACAGGGACTCGGAGATTTGTCACTGTCTCCATGGTCCCTACGGTCGCTTCAGTCTCTACCGTCCCTACCAATGTGTTTAAACAATGCGGAGCTTAAGGGCTAACCTCAGCAAGTCTAGAACTTTTCTTGAATTATTGTCTATGGCGTGTTTCTAAACGTGCACGTGTCATTCTTTCGCGAAGGCCCCCTTTCTGGATAAAATCTTGTTCGAGGGATTTTATCTGCCGTGTGAGCAAGTATTGTGTTACCTTGATAAGACCGACAATTACATTCACACATATTTCAGGGCTTTGATTTTCTATTCCGTTTTTAAAGGTTTGGTAATTGGCTGGTTTATTTCTAATTAGGTCTGACATCCGAGCTGCGTATGGATGAGACCTATCCCATTCGAGAATGCGATGAATCCGCATATAATCACGGTAATCAATTAAAAGTTCTTCTTGGCTTGCTCGAGCGACATTTGTTAATTTTATTTCTGTTTCCTTCGACGTGCCTGAAGCCATGCTTGCCTCGGCAATATTTTGTTTTCCAGAACGTGCAGCCTGAACCATTTGGTCGACAGTACGGTCTCCTTTGGATAGAAAACGCCGAGTAAAGTATATCGTTGCATCATAAATAATTTCTGCGCGTCGGTAAGTGATCAGCTTTTGATAACCACCATGCTGGGGGATAAAATTATTCATTGGAAAATCTCTTATAAAAAAGGTGATTCTGATGCGAAAAGAAATCAAAGTCAAGCAAACTTTGCAAGAATTGATAGGGACAATAGCGACAGGGACTCGGGAATTTGCCACTGTATATAAAGCGAGATGTTTAGATGGCAGCTGACCATTGGGCTTCGGAAAAGCCTATGAGGCCGACATTTTGAGCGAGCAGAAAAGGTCGCTTGACTAGCATGCCATGTTGACTGAGCAGGAGTAGAATGTCATCGTGGGAAAGGTTTGGAAGCTTAGATGCCAGCTGCATCTCTCTGTAGAGTTGCCCTGAAGTGTTCAATAGTTTTTTGATGTTGCCATTCTGGAATTCTAGCATCGCCTTGAGTTCCGAAAGCGATGGGGGGGTCACGGTAATATCTTTAATAGTCACTGCAACAGCTTGGGCTTTCAGAAAAGCCATGGCTTTTTGACACGTGGAACATTTGGGATGAATATAAACAAGCATATATAAAAAAAAAGAGGGGTTGCCCCCTCTATTGCCGATGACCGGACTCGAACCAGCACCTCGTTGCCGAGAGTAGATTTTGAGTCTACCGCGTCTACCATTCCGCCACATCGGCGATTTTGTATGCCTAGCATACCTCAAAAGAGAATTAAATCTCAAGCTAAAAAATCAAGATTTCAATGTCTTTTGAAGAGAAACCTCCCAAACCTGTTCTAGGGTCTCTAAATAGGTTTGAATCTTCGCTTGATCTTTGTGCGCATGTTGCTTAAGCAGGGCTTTCATCTTTGACGGTATGAGTTCGGGATCCAATACAGTCAATCCATCATGGCGAATCATGCGTAGGTTGGAAAAAGGATTCAGATTTGTTTTATTATTAGCCACCAGGCGCATTTCCATGTCTTTATATCCATCCGTTAGTACCAGATGGCCTTGGATGTAATCCGCTGGTGTTATGTCGAACAAAGGAATTCCGTGTCTAAACGAGACATAAAGATCGTGGTTTGCCAAAGCAAAAGGCGTCAGCCCTGCATGGCTAGAGTTGTCAAATAGCTGTAAAAGACATCCACGGTTATTTCCATATTCTGCCAAAATCTGTTGGCCTTCATTCCACAGCAAGCTAGCTAAAGAGGAGTCTAAGCCGATGTGTGCAAAAAAATCCTGTAAAATTCTTTCCAAAGGATCGTCGCCATTCAAAATAGATTTGTTTTCAAAGAATATGCCGGCAGAAAAGGAACCGATATCCTCAAAGTTACCAAAAGCAGAGAGGTTCAAGGAAATAAGTTGTGAATTTTGTGGATACGAGGTGTCGTCGAATTTTGTATCTAGATTGTAGATTTTATACACCAGCTCTTTGTCAACAGACGGGATTTCGCGAAGCATGAACACTTTCCAGGTGTCGAAATAATCTTTAAAATTTACGCCAAACCACTGTTCTATGTTTTGCGGGGAAATATCCATTTTTTGTTGCTCTAGATGTCTGGAAATTACCTGTATCACAATAGGTAGATTTTTGTTAGCGACAGGTGTTTCCCAGGTGTAATCTTGCGGTATGGCATATTTTTCGGTTTTGTTGATCCAATCTTGCCAAAATAGAAATTCTAAATGATCATCAAAGAAACCCCATAGAATCTCATAGTCCGGCTCGGAAAATTGCGAAAGTTCAAGGGTTGTATTAAGGCCTTTGTTAATAATAGCTAGAAAGTTAGCGATAACAAGGTCTTTCCATTCTTTGGGAATGGGTCGGTTATTGTAATGATCTAGAAAAGATGTTTTTCCGTTTTCCCATTTCCAAATTTCCTCTCCAGGTATCCTCAAAAAGTAAAAATCACGCGGTAAGGGGATCTCTAAAACTTCTTCAAAGACGGCTTGGACGATATCTTGATAAAGACGATAATTTTGCGACATGCCGTGATATGCAAAAAAAGTGTCGTCGTCTTCGCTTTCGGCAATTTTTAACACCTGCTGCATTAAATTGACGAGCGTGGTGTTATCGATTTCATATTCAGGTTCTATCGTTTCGATGATATGCTCGAGGGGATGGGTTTCTAAATTAAGAATTAAATAATTAATAAAGAAGTCGTTTGTGGATAAGTGCTACTCAGTAGTATCCGGCAGGAATCCGCCGGCTTGCATTTCCCACATCGTCGCATAGTGTCCGCCCATGGCAATGAGCTCATCATGCGAGCCTTCTTCGATGATGTGGCCTTCCTTGAAGACCAGAATCCTGTCCATATCGGACAAGGTGGAAAGGCGATGAGCTATGACGATACAAGTTCTTCCATGCATGAGGTCTTGTAAGCTGTCTTGAATCAGGCGTTCCGTGACTGAATCCAAAGCCGAGGTGGCTTCGTCTAGAATGAGGATTTTGGCATCCTTGAGGATAGCCCTAGTAATTGCGATGCGCTGCCGTTGCCCGCCGGATAGCTTGACTCCGCGTTCACCTACAGGTGTATGATAGCCTTCAGCCATTTTCTCTATGAATTCGTGGGCATGGGCTTTTTTCGCAGCTTGCACGATCTCTTCATCAGTGGCATTCAGGCGTCCATACTGGATATTTTCGATCAGGGAGCGGTGAAAGAGAGAGGCGTCTTGAGGAATGAGGGCTATTTGTTCTCTTAAGGAGTCTTGGGTGACTTCCGCAATGTCTTGTCCATCGATCAAGATGCGCCCGCCTTCGACATCGTAATAACGGAGGATTAAGTTCACGAAGGTGGTCTTTCCCGAACCGGAAAAGCCCACTAATCCGACTTTTTCGCCGGCATGGATAGTGATGGATTTGTCTTCGAAGATGCTCGCCTCAGGACGATAGTGAAAGGAGACGTTATCAAAGGTTATTTCCCCGCGCGTGACTTTTAGAGGTTTAGCCTGCGGAGCATCGGTGATTTCGATGGGATCTTGTATGATGCTTAATGCCTGTTTGCAAACACCGATTTCTTTATATAGAGAAGGCAGTTCCAGTGCTGCCAGCCAGGCCATCATGACGATATTCCAGGAGGTGTTGAAGATGAACACCACTTCACCAGCTGTGATGGTGCCTTGCTGCCAGCTGTAGAGCATGTAGCCGTTCATTGCCAGGCCTGCACCGAAAAAGGAGACGATACCCATGGCCAGTTTCATCTTTTCAATATACCAAAGACTATCCCAGTGCTTAGTTTTTTCATCGTTTTGATACTTGGACAGGTATTTTAATTCAAAATGATGACGGGCAAATAACCTGACATTATTATGATTAGTCAAGCTGTCCACGATTTTTCCTGCTAAATTGGATCGCGAAGCCGCGTGTACGTCGGACAATTTGGCACACTTCGAAGCATAGGCAAAGGAAATACCCAAATGAATGACAAGCCACCCGATTAAAATGAGGGCAAAGTTAATATTCACAGAGGCAAAAAAGAATACAGCGATGATCAAGGCTAACAATACAGGTAGGAAAAGCTGAATGACTAAACGGAGGATATTTTCCATACTCTGCACCATGTCAGAGATTTTATTGGAAAGGGTGCCGGCAAAGTTGTTGCTGAAGTAGTTATACGAATGTTTTTCGACATATTCGAACATAGCTAAACGCACATCGGCTTCAAATTGTGGAAATACTTTAGCTAAGGCAATGCCTGAGATGCGAAAGGATATCTCTACTCCTAACCAAAGGGAAATACCCATAGTGATAGGCGTAGCCAACAAGTGCCACATATCAGAGCGATCGCCGGCATAAGTCGTAATGGTATCGATCAGCAGCATGATGATGTAAGGCCAAAAGGTGTGGTCGATAGACCAAGCAAATGAAAAGAATTGCGTAATAGCAAATAAGAACCAGTGCTTTTTTATAAAATGCCAGATGAATGGCAATAGCGATTTAGGCATAAAATTGGATTTCGTTATATTAAATCCATCATAATCGAAGTGGTAATTTTTAGCAACTCATTGATATTCAATGCAGCATATAGAATATTGTGTTCTATTGGTGTGGAACTATTGACGATTAATCTTATGAATTGTAAAAATATAAATTTTTTAAGCTGCCACATGTTCAATTATATAAATAGGGAGGATGTGTAATATGTCTACTTTTGTGAGTTGGTTAAGTCAAAAAGGATTGGGTCAAACACTAATAGGTACCGCCATAGGAATTGGTCTGGCTCAAGTGGGTATTTACGTACATGAAAAATATGGCAGAAAGAAAGTGACGCTTGTGGCTATGCAAAAATTGAGTCCGGAAGAGATGCATCAAGAATCCAAAAAGGACGAAATTCGAGACAAGTATCTATTTCTTCCAGCCGGTTCACATCCTGATAAAATCGATAGTTTAAAAGCAAAAAAACACTTAGACGCTGGAAATTTTGTATTTTGTGAGCCGGATGCAGAATATTTGAAAGGATTTTACATTACAAATTTCAAAGATCCTTTAGCATGTGATGTGATAAAAGAAAAGGCGAAGAGGCAAATTGATTTGTTTCATAAGGCTATTGAAATATGGGAAAATGACCCTAGAAAAACTCATCTGATAGAGCAAACAAAATGTTTGCTAGCTATAGAAGAAAAAAATAAGAAAAAAGCAATGGTATACAATGGTATTAAGATGCTCAAAAATCCAGTAGAAAGCCATTGAGTTTAAATTCTGTTATCATTAACTTTTGTGATAGACTCACTCTGAGCACGGAAAGACTCTGAATGTGAGAGAACGACACAAGGAAACTAAGGAAAAACGATGATTAAGAAGATAGAAACTTCAAAGGCTCCGGCAGCTTTAGGTCCCTATTCACAAGGTATTGTTGCTACTTTTCAACCTCATCAAAGGATGATATTCGTTTCCGGAATGCTGCCTATACATCCGGAAAGCGGCAAGCTGATAGAAGGGGATATACAACAGCTCACCAAACGAGTGATGCAAAATCTAGAGGCTATCTTGAAAGCCGAGGGAAGCTCTTTGGCCCATGTCGTCCGTACGGATGTCTTTCTTAAAGACCTTAAAAGAGACTTTGCTCTTATGAATGAAGAGTACAGCCGCTGGTTTTCTGATGGAGTGCCTCCAGCAAGGCAAACGATTCAAGTGGCCGATCTTCCCCTGGGAGCCGCAATAGAAATTTCCTGTATTGCCGTAGCCGGTTAATTCTTCGATACCTGAATTTGTCCTTTTTCAAATTGCACAATTGTTTTTCCTGTGAGATATCTGGGAATACGTAAACAGTCATGTAATTTGGAGGGGCAATATGTATGGTGTGAATGATCATCGATCAGAATTAAATCATGGCTATGACTCCATAGACCAGAGAATCTGCGGCAAAATTCGCAGATCTAAATCGGATCCTCATCTATTTCGAAAGACACAGGCAGATCAACTGCTTTCTTCGCCG
>CAYMKI010000093.1:0-4361 GCA_964390695.1 uncultured bacterium | reverse complement strand
AAAAGTTTTTACAAACTAGAAGGGTCTTGCCAGTACCGCTCATTACGAAGCGAAAAGAGGAACTAGATAAAATTACGCAAATACAAGCGGCTATCCGAGGGTGGAACGCGCGTAACCAAGTAACGCTTTTTCATCAGATCTATCCAGCGATCCATGCGCATTTGTTAGGGTATTATCCTACTAAATATAAAGACATTACCCGCTTGTTGTGCCTGGAGCTAAATAAATTATCGCTGGATCCGAAAAAATATGCTGGCAAAAGCGTGAGATTGGCTCCGACTCCAAGTGCTTATGTTTTTAAAAAACCCGGCAAAAAACCCAAACGTCTGTGCAGGCCATTTTCATTGTGGCTGGAAATGGAGGCTAATGGGTATGGTTTTCGAGTCCTCATTATTCCTAAAAAAAAGTACAGTCCTCTTGGAGAATTACTAGGTAGCGGATCTAACAGAGATGTTTATAGGGCTCAGTCCTTGAGTATATCCAGAACTTTAGCCGATGGCCACCGATCTATAGCATACGAACCTTGTATTATGGCAAAAATCAAAGACTCGTGTGTGGAAGATGGGTTGAAAATTCAAGAAGAGATTTTGAGATCAGTCAATGGTAAATTTGTGGAGATGTCATTTAAACCTCTTCCAAGGGTGTCCGGAATGCCCCATTACAGCGAAATCAAGCAGATCTGGTACAATATCGATTTCAACAAAGCCATCAAACTACGCTCTGTACCTTTAGATTTCTCCTTAAATCCAGCAAGCCTTCCCTTACAATTTAAAGATATCCTGAATATCTTTGTGGACGTGGTCAATTCATTAGTCGACTTGCATGAAAAAGGGTATGTGCATCGCGATTTGAAAAATTCCAATGTTTTTCTTAAGGTGATCGAGCGGAAAATTGAAGGGTATATCGGGGATTTTGATTTCGCGCAAAAGATCGGCACAAGCGATACCATGGAAAGCTACCCGTATTGGGATGTATTTTCACGCTGCGGCTTAGTCTTTCCCAGCACTGACAATTTTGCCTTGGTCATCTCTTTGGCAGAGGCCTTAGTGCCGGGATTTTACCAACATGGTTTTCATATAGATCAACAGTTACTGCTCAAGGATGATAATTTTGTAAAATTCAAGGCCTATGCTATTACCAGCCACATAACCGAAAAATTGAACGCCTTAACTATTCATCCCGTTTGGCAAGTGCTTATGTCGGCAGTGCATCAGTATAACATATCGTTAACTCAATCACAACACTATATCGGTTTACAGGTGCACTTCACCAAAATAATTGCGGACTTTATTCACCAAAATGCCTCCGATTTATATGAAAGCGATATCAACCGGCTGCGAGATCTGATCCATGAAATTAGGGTGATTGCAAAAATTTTGGATAAAGTTCGGGAAGTTTACAATCTAGATCAAATGACACAGATCATTTTAGATAAACACCCTGATATGAATAATTACTATGTAGAATCTACTGTAAAAGATGCTCAAGCATTTTACAAAAGCACTATTGTCAAGTTCACAGAACGCACTCGCGACTTAAAGAATTTCATAGAGTTGCTTTGTAATGAACTTGCCAGGTCGCCTAATGCAAACTAACAGGGAGTATGAGTCCTCTTGCATAATAGGATGGGCCTGCTGATTCAATGATAGCACCTCCTAAGCACACCGGTCCCTCATAGAACACAATCGACTGTCCTGGAGTGATAGCTCTCTGCGGCTGCGAGAAGACGACGTGCAGTTTGTCATCTTCTAGGCGTGTAATTGTGCATGCTTGATCTTCTTGGCGGTAGCGAATCTTGGCTTGACATGCATAAGGAATCGATCTCACTCCTTCAGATGCTATCCAACTTATCTGCGAGGCTGTGAGTTCGTCGCTGTACAGCGCAGGATGGTTAGGGCCTTGGTCTACGATGACCACGTTGCGGGCGATATCTTTTCCGACCACATACCACGCTTCTCCCGCGCCGCCGATACCCATGCCTTTGCGTTGTCCTAAGGTGTAATAGGCTACACCGTCGTGTTTTCCGACAACGTCTCCTTTCAAGTTTTCGAAGTTGCCGGGCTTTATAGCCAGATAGCGGCTTAGAAATTCCTTAAAATCCCGTTTACCGATAAAACAAATGCCGGTGCTATCTTTTTTTTCGGAGGTGGCGATGTTGTTTTCGCGGGCAATTTGTCTCACTTGGGGCTTGTGAAGATGTCCTACGGGGAACAAGACTTTCTGCAGGATCTGTTCTTTGATCGTATATAGAAAATAAGTTTGATCTTTGTTCGGGTCAGCGCCTTTGGTCAAAGTCGGCTTGCCTTCACGTGGAATATTCTGACAGTAGTGGCCTGTGGCCAGGAAATCCGCGCCATACTCCAAGGCTTTTTCGTACATTGCTTTGAATTTGATCTCTCGATTGCAGAGAATATCGGGATTTGGCGTGAAGCCTTTCTCGAATTCCTTTAAAAATTCGTTGAAGACATTATCCCAGTACTTTTGTGTAAAGTTGACGGTGTAGCAGGGGATGCCCAAATGGTCGCACACTTTGAGGACATCTTCATACTCTTTGGCGGATTGGCAGACACCCTCGGCATCCTGTTCTTCCCAATTTTTCATGAACATGCCAATCACATGATAGCCTTGCTGCTTGAGAAGATAAGCGGAAACGGAGGAGTCTACCCCTCCGGACATTCCGACGACAACTGTTTTTGTAGAAGGTTTAGATTTCATATCACTTAGATAAAGGGGAGGGGGTGTTTTTGGAGTGTTGATTTAACAAGGTGGTTTCACCTTCGGAACGCGCGACTAAAACCGCGCAGGTGGCTGTGCCGAAAACGTTAACGGGCGTGCGGAACATATCCAAAATGCGCTCCACTGCCATGATGAGGCCGATGCCTTCACTGGGCAATCCCAGAGATTGGAGTATCACTACGATGGTAAATAAGCTGGCAGAAGGAATGCCTGCACTGCCCATAGAGGTGATCAGCGTTAGCAAAACGATGACTATCAAAGAAGGCAGCGTTAAAGACATGCCATAGGCTTGAGCGATAAAGACGATGCCTGCACAGACATATAAAGCCGAACCCGAAAGATTGACAGAAGTGCCCAGCGGAAGAATAAAACTGCTGATCTTGTTGGACACCCCGGCCTTTTTTTCGATGCATTCAAATGTCACAGGCAATGTGGCTGCGGAAGAGGTGGTGGAAAAGGCGGTGACCAAGGCCGGTACCATCGCCTTGAAATGAGCTAGCGGGCTGACTTTGGCGACGAATTTCAAAAGCAGCGGCAGCACAATAAAGACATATACCACGAAGCCAAGGATCACGGTCAGAAAAAAAGAAGCTACAGCGCCAATAGCATCCAAGCCGGTGGTTGCGATGGCTTTGGCGACCAAGCCAAAGACACCAATGGGCAAGGCTTTGATGACGAGATGCGTGATCTTCATCATTACCTTGGAAACACCTTCCCAAAAGCCGAGGATAATCGATGATGTTTGCGAATCGAGTTGTGCGCAAAAATAGCCGAACACAATACAAAAAAGAATCAGGCCTAACATCTGCCCATGCGCAGCGGCATAAATAATATTGGAGGGAATCACTTTTAACAATAACTGTTCGATTTTAACAAAAGCTCCGCTTTCAGCTTGCTGTTTCAGCTCGGTAACCTTAGAAGCATCCAGAGGAGAGGTGATCATAGTGCCGTCTTTAGCCACGCCGGGTTCCAAGGCGATGGCCGTAAGCAAACCAATTACGATGGCTAAAAAACTCGTCAGAATGAAATAGCCGAAAATCTTGCTGCCGAGCGAGCCGAAAGAGCCGCCGGACCCCATTTTGGCTGTGCCGGTGATGATCGAAGCAGAAACCAAGGGGACAACAACCAGGTTCAAGGCATTCAGGAACAATTGCCCGATCAAACCATACATTTGCAGATAGGTGACGCCGTACAAGTTTTTATCGGTCCCTGACCATAATCCGGCACACACGGCTAGAGCAATGGCGATCAAAACTTTGATAAGAATGGAGTTTTTCATAAAATTGATGTTTTCTCTTAATATTTCTTAAAAGAATATATATGAAAACCTAATTTATATAAAGGTAATTATAATCAAACAACCTGAAAATTCGGCTAGGTCGAAATTCCAAATTTACAGGAAGCTTGGGTATATATCAGGAGGGATGGGATTAAACCCATTTTATATTATGTCAACGGCTACAAGCCGGGTCTTCTCGGTGGTTGCTGAGGGGCTAGACTTACAGCAACCTTTGTCGCTCAAGTACCCTTTGTCGATCAAGTACCATGCTAAGGCGATCCCGGACAGCAAAACAACACATCCAATACCAAGAATTGCCAAAGAAGTGTTTGAAATATCTCCAGCC
>CAYMKI010000092.1:10387-12711 GCA_964390695.1 uncultured bacterium | reverse complement strand
GGGTATGCATGAAACCGAATTTATTCCTCATTTTCATTCTAAATATTATCACTTTATTAAATTTTCGCCACTCAGAAGCAAATGAAGAAACATTTCTTTTGATTCACGGCAACACCAACACTATCGTATCTCAGCTCGGCCCTCAACATGACGTGCGTTTTAGCCCCTGTTCCTCCTTCAAGATAGTCTTAAGCTTGATGGGCTATGACGCAGGGGTATTAATCGACGAAACCTCTCCCGCTTGGGAATATCAAACAGGGTACGATGATTACCTCGACAGCTGGAAAACTACACTTACCCCCGCCACCTGGATGCAGTATTCCTGCCTATGGTATTCAAAGATGATAGCACTGCAATTAGGTGAAGAAAAAATAAACCACTATCTCAAAGCTTTTAACTATGGAAATCAAAACCTCTCTGCAGGCTTAACTCCCCTAGGTCCGAAAAATCCCGCCTGGATTAATTCCTCTTTGCAGATTTCCCCACGGGAACAGGTGCAATTTTTACATAAAATAATCGTCGGAAATTTGCCTGTTTCCGCAGAAGCACTGCTCCACACGAGAGCTATTCTCTTCAAAGAAACAATCGGGAACGGTTGGAATTTATTCGGAAAGACAGGATGGAGCGGAGCAGATATCACGCAGGACGGCATAACCCTGCAACACAGTTGGTTTGTAGGTTGGATAGAGAAAGAAGATGACTATTATCCTTTTGCCTATCTGATCAGAGCTCCACAAATAAACCTCGAAGCCCGAATTCCAAGAGTCAAAGCCCTCATCAGCGAAATCTGCCATCTAGATGAACTCTGATTAATCAAGTTTTTGTCGCTCTGCGTCACCCTAAAGCTTTGTTTTTAAATGTGTTACATACTTTTTAAGATACTGAAGAGTCTCAGTAAAATTGACTCTGATTAAACTTAATATTATAATAAATTATAGTGGTCATTTTAAATTTACTATTACGGTAAAAACATGGATGTTTCAAGTAATCAGCCTAACTTTGCAAATGATGATTTTCCACCCGCCGCAGATAATAATAAATATAATATACTACCAAATAAAAACACGCCTTCAGAAGATAAACTCCTAATTGATCTATTTCGAGATCTTTCCCATAGCGATTTACCCGACTCTACCCTCACAGACAAAACCAAGATCATTACCAGCGTTATTTTGAATAGAAATCAACAACACCTTGTCAACAAATGCCTTGAAGCCATCCAAAATAATGATTTATTGCGAAATCATTTTTTTGAGCACGTCAACAATGCTGGAAATACAGAACTGCGCCAAAAGATGGCCGAAGCAATAGATCCAAGACACCTAATTGCAGACGCCCCTACATTTCACAAATATCTATACATGCTTTCCAAAGAAAACGAAGCGAAATTCAGAGCATTAGTCAATTTTGGTGTACACCATAACCTTTTTCAAGGCCATAAAACATCGTTAGTCAACGATCTTATTGCCCCCTTGATAAGACGCGAGAATCACACCTGTTTAGCCTGCTTGAAAGAGATGCAGGCAATCTCGTATAAGGATAAAGAATTATGCAAATACTTTATAGATGCAATCGATGATCTGATTTCAAATAAAAACCCTGAACAATCCCATAAATATGTATTATCCAGTTATTTAAGCTTTTTTCGCCTCTATCTAGAGAACGAAGGCGATATATCCCTCCAAACCAAAAACCATCAAAACTTGCTGCATCTTGTGATCCGATGCATCCAGTCCACATCAAAAAAAAACGATAGCATTAGAGAAGCTGCCACACAGCTCCTCAAAGTCCTTTTGTTAAATCAACACCTACAGGCGATCATCAATCAAGAGGATTTAGAAGGCAAAACACCCTTAGACCTGGCCGATTTTAAGCATACCTTTCTCTTGCTAGCAGCCGGAGCAACCCCCATCCTTAAAGCACAGGACAACAAAAATAAAGTCTCTTTAATCAACATCTTTTCTGAGCTAAGAGATCCGGGACACTGCATGCCTAATGAGTTCGATAGACAAGAATTATACATTCCCCCCTCACCTTCTTCCAATCCTTCAGCCTTTCACAGGTTGATCTCGCAAATAGACATAAAAAACATCGCCCACTTTTTTGGCGATGTGATTATCAAAAAGGCTAAAAACCCTAAACTAGCACCTGAAGGAATGCTAGAAGGAAACACCGACCAAGAGTCGCTGCAATTTCTTCTCTCTTTGTTTGAACTCATCGCTCAAGAAGACAATCAGCTTTCTGCCGATGAAAAAAAACAGTTGGGTCAAGCCATCGAAGCACTGCGATTTCCTTTAGGTATAGCTCGCTTGATGACCTTATTC
>CAYMKI010000092.1:0-10377 GCA_964390695.1 uncultured bacterium | reverse complement strand
ATTCAATGACGTGGAATCCACAGAAAAGGCCGTACCAGTTATACAAGAGCTTATCGAATTTATCCACCATACCCTAGATCAACTACCAATAGGGCAATCTCTTATACTCCCTGCGGGATGGGATGCACTTCCTTCAGGCCATGCCATGCTTTGCGAATTAAAAAAATCTGCTGAAGGTACGTTACAACTGCACATATATAACAGTGGAGCCGGAGCTCTGTACCATGATGTTAGGGTAGAGGGGCATAAATTTAAAGTTACCCCCTATCAATGTTATCAACCGATTACTCTAGAGGAAATTAAAAGCTCTTATTTTCTAGAAGCCCTACTAGAACCTGTTATGGCTCCGGCAAAGAGCAGCGACAACCAATACAGCGAAGAGGATATCTATCAAGCTATACTAAGCCGCTTTGCTGGAAAACGGGTAAATTCCACCCAAGAAAATCGCCAGCTGAAAATCACACTTCAAAGATCAGGCACCTGCTCTATGCAAACGCCATTAGCCTTTTTGCATCATTTTTTTGGTACTGAATTGCACAAAAAGGCTCTCCTAGAAGGGCGCTTGCGTGTGATGGAAATCTGTTCGTTCATAGAAACTTATCAATATGTTGCAGAGATATCCGGAACCGGTAACCCAAAGGAATGGCGTGCCAAAGAATGGAACGAGTTGATGCAGTTTGCCATCGACAACTTAAGCCGCACGATTTTGAAACGAGACCTGATCACTCCTGAGCTAACGCCCAAATACTACGCTAGGTTAAAACAGATTACCGAGACTAGACAATTCGAACTCTCCACTCCTGCGACGGCAACTCCTTTTACCCTCCCTGCCGCCTGCGAAACCTTTAAAAAGAAATTGTGGTCGTTGACCTTACCCATTAAGAGACCTCCTTCGACTATCTTAAACACAACCTCATTTTCGCCCACACAGGCACTGCCAAAAGCCATGAGCTTCGCTGATGTCCAGACAGCGGTTGAATCTCTGCAGCTGCTTAAAAACTTTTGCCTATCTGTTTCCAAGACCGATGCAGCACGGATGGATCATTTTCTAACAGATTTTCTGACGAATACGGTACTCAATATCCCTCTTCCCAAACCTGGTGGGGTAGGCAAGGTGGAAAGCCCTCACGACATCTGGAGTCAAATGTATCTTGTAGATACTATGACCGCATTCTCTCTGATATTTACTCTACTGCAGATACTTTTAGGACAGGTCGTATCGCATCGAAATGTTGAATTGCGACAAACTCTAGCTTTGTATAAGTTATGCGCGCTTCTTTGGCATCTGGGTTGTCAGCAAGAGAGGATAGCTTCTCCTTCTACGACCCATGAAAAATGCTTAAGTTATTATGGGGTCGATATCTCTCCTTTAAAAAAATTAAGGGAGGCTAAATATCTGCTGCCCTTTTCTCCCCAAGAAGATCTACATCTTTCCGAGCTCATCGCATTTTTCGAACAAAACCATCCTAAGCCTGGATCCTCGGATAGAACCTTATTCAACTTTGGACTGAGAGACGAATTCAAGATACCGAAAGCGTATAGAGAAGTTTCCTGCGGCGAGTATCAATATCTAAATGCATTGATCAAAGACCTCCCTAAAGAATACTTAGATCAAAGGAAGTATAATTATGAAAACAACAAAAAACTGATCAAACCCCCTTTTGAAATATGGATGCTAGCAGTGCTATGGAATGATTATCCCCACGAGGGTGATAAGCCTATTTATTATGCGATCCGTGACGCGTTTTTATCGTGTTGGTTAGCGCCTAGCTCCAAAAAATATCCGATCCATACACACAGCGCATTGCCGCGATTTACCATCTCACATCCCACCCTCATTTATAACCAAAGCGCTTACAAAACCCTCATATGGTTAGAACCTAAAAACTATGATGCTAATCCTGCAAATGTCCCTCCGCCTCTGCGTTGTCGAGGAAAAGATAACGAACTGTTCGACACGGATATATCCAAAATGCAAAGTGATGCCTTTGAACTGCCTCCGGAGTATGAGCACCTAATTGAAAGCGAAGAAAAACCCATTCAGCAAAATAAATCCATTACAGATAAAAATAAACTAAGACCGCTCTACGAAATCGCCCTAAGGAAAAATTTAAGGCCTCATATGTTGATCGAGTACTTTAGCCAGCATGTGGATAAATTACACGAGAAAGAAATCCAGGACTTTGTACTTGTCAACCTCTTTTCTCAAGGTGTACTAGCGCCAGAAATCCAAGAAAATCCTGAACTAGTCCCCTCCCTTGTAAAGTTCCTTGAAAAAGGCTTGGATGAGTTCCGGCTACAATTAGCTGCCAAAACAGCGAGCGCTGGGGATATCCACGGTGCCGAAAGGGCAAATGATCTGATCAGCAGCTATCTATTCTTGCTATCCTTGATCTTTCAGATCCTAGACTACACAAAAGCCTTAGCTGTCGACGTCGGAGAACTGGACAAAACTCTACGAGAAAAGTACCGTGAACAACTCCAACAATGGGTGCAGCAACCTCCTCCCTTTGCTTGGCTAGAACCCAAAGCGGTTCAAGCCCAGATCCGGCTGGTTCTGTTAAACTCCTACTCCACAGACTCATGGAAGAATCCGGATGTGGTACAACAGCTATGCTGCCACAGTGCTAAATTGGGGTATTATCGAAATGCTATTTCTACATACGAAAAATCTATCCTATCTTTTCCTCTAGAATTCCAAGAAGCTAGACGTCGCTGTGTTTTCGCTGCACATGCCGATGAGTTATCCGCTGTCTTTAGCCAGCAAGGCTTGAGACAGCGCATCTGCTCGTCCGCTTTGAAAGAATATGGCTTACAGACACCTGAAGACACCCCCTGGACTGGTAACTACCCTGTTTTTGCTATAAAAATTGCAGACGATCTCTATGAACTGGATATGCACCAAGGGAAGCTATTCAAAAATAAGATACAGATTAAGCACGAATCTGATTTGTTTGATCTGGATGACTACCGGAAAGTTTTAGGTAAACATAAACTGGAAAACATCACCAAAACGAAAGGTCCAGACAAGCATCCCATCTATATAGGCCATCACCCAGTCTCCAAAGAAAAATATAGAATAGAAGTGATAGAATCTAGAGGTGCGAAAGACATCAAGATTTTTAAATATTGCCAGTCTGAGGAGTATCAATATGTCCCCTGGGAAAATACTGGACTGCTCAATATTGTACATTTTTCCAAAGCCCCTAATCAAGATGCCTATCTCTGCTGGAAGCATCTCAAGCAAGGCAACCTACGCATCGAAGACAAAGCCACCGGGTCTGAAATCATGAAAATCCTCCCTACAGGCTTAATCCGATTACCTTCGGAAAGCGCCGTGTTCGAATTGCTCGATGTATCTCAGTCAGCCGAATGGATGAAATTATGCAGTCTTGACTCCCCTATAGAAAACCAATTCCTCAAAAAAACGGCTGGCGAGAACGGCATCGTTTCAGATCCAGATCATATCATCATCTATAACCGTATAAAAAACAGCGCCGGAGAACCGCTGGTGTTCAAGCGAGAAGTCAGGGAGAAACGTAAGAAGTCTGCTCCAGATATCCCGTCGCAAGAAATGCTACCCCAATTCTATTGGAAAGAAAATCCTCATTATTTTATAGACACCCAAGCTCAAGCCGCTTCAGACTTTACGCAAAACCCACCGCTTATCCTAAGAGACAAAAAAGGGCATAGAAAAGGCATATTTCCCATAAAATGCATCGCAGATTATAGAGGCGTTGAACAGAAAGAATTCAAAGGAGAAACCTTCACTTTCGAATTAATAGCTCTTAGCAAAGAAGGGCAATGGATGCCTTCCAATACCAAACAACACCTGCTGCTTGCCTACAAGTATCTAGGCGAACGCAAATACATACAGGCTCTGCATTTCCTAAAAAAAACCGGCATGTTGCAGCCCTTTAAATCCGAAGAACTGCAGCTTCTGGGCTGGATTTTCATGCAGCATGAGGAAACTAAAGACTTTCGTCCTGAAGCCAAGGCCATAAGACTGTATGCAGCGTGGATGGTGCATAAAAACCAAAGACTCTACCCCACGAGACCGGTAGCCAGACAAGTTGATGCTAGAAATACCTATGATTATGTAGATTACTACTCGCCTTCCTTTTGGATGCGATTCTGGAAAAACGAGGCCGCCTGGAAGATCGACAAAGGCTTTACGACAAATAAGGAAAATTCGAGTTGCTTATCGCTAGTAGCTGAAGCCTATCACGATTACTGCGAAGTCGCCGCCCATCTACCCGTAAGCATGCGTCTGGACAATCCAGGTCTTAATCAGCCGCAAGCTGCCGAAGAAAACTTAAAGCTTCTAAAGCCTCTGGATGAATTAGATTGGCTCTTGACATTGCATAAAAACATTCCCAATTTATTCATTGAAAGTAGTTTTATCGCCGCACGAATTAAGCAGCTCTTAGGCGTGCCATCGCATGAAATTTTCTCACTTCCTCCCCAGAGATACGCAATCGAAGCCAGCACCGCCCGTATGGATATATACAGTTTAAAGGATGGACTAAAATTGAAATTAACAGACATAAATCTCGATGAGATCTTGGCAACCTTTCCTCGATTACGCCCAGGTGAGAATTTCGAAATATTTTACGGTCCGCTTTTCAAAATAGCATACGATGGCAGCGAAGCGGATAAACAGAAGCTCTTGACATTTTTGAATGACATGCAATTTGAAAAAATTCCTGAACACCAAGCATTCAGGGCCATATTGCATGCATTTTGTTTCCCTTATGATGCCATGAACTCGAAATTAAGAGCATCGGCCGGTGCTTTAAAATCGATAGTACAGGATTTGATTTTCAAAAAGCGAGACACCTACATCCATCCAGAAATATTGCCCAATACGATAAATGAATATTTAAAAGCACTTCATACCACAAACGGGGCTTCCCTAGAGCATATATTTGGTATTCCGGAAGCTTCTATACCCGATCGGCTGATCCCTAACATCCCTTCTTCTATTAGAATCAAAATGCCCCTGTCTCTGAATAAAGAGGAGGAAAGGGTTGATTTTAACGCCCACACCCTCCAAAAATACTTCCACAAACCTTCCGATCCTATTCCACATGAGAAGTTTTGGGAGTTATCTCCTAAACTACAAGGAGATGCCTATGCTGTGCAGAGGCATGCCCAGCTCCAAGAGGAATACAGAGCCGGCTGCGCTGAAAATGACGCTCAAAGGTTCTATACGGTCTTGCCCAATGCTCCACTCAACGATTTAGAAGCTTCGATCAAAGAAAAGATCTCAAATACGCACACACTTGTAAAAGAGTTAAAAGCTCAAATCGATGCCATGACACAACAGCTGCCCGAAGAAAGCGATGCCAAGCTCAGAGCTCATTTAAAATTACTGGGGCACAAGATACTGCCGACATCGTTCGAAAAGCTAGCCATGCTCTTTGCTCAAGAAGATGCAGAACTATATGCCCTGCATTTGCCTTTCCTAACTAAAGAGCAAATATCAGAGCTACATACCTTAGTTGGAAACTATTTCATGCAATCCACTAATTTGCAGCTGTATGAAAAAAGTTTAGCATACCTTTCGAAAGCCCTAAAACTGCAAGCTGCCAATAAAAGCGCCTTCAAAATCCAAGAAGCCTACCACCAATGTGCCGAATGCCTCAATGCACATAGAGAATATAACCCCAGCACCAGGCCTGCCTTCCTGCTCTTTGAATATTTTTCCGGATTCAACTTACGCAAAGAACAGGTGTTAGACTTGCAGGATCTGGTGCGTCTAGACACTGGCTTAGAACAAGGATATGCCTCCAAAATCCTTCAAAGGATTATGAGCGCCGGCAAAACGGTGGTCTACGGTACCTTATTGGCATTATTAAAAGCCGATGGCTACCACCTGTCCATCTTGCTGCCGCCATCCTCACTCTTCGAAACAAATGCTCAAGATATGCTGCAAAGGTCCGAATCCTATTTCGGCCAAAAAGGCATTGCCATAGACTTTAAAAGGGATTCGGAGTATTTATCATTTAATCACCTGCAATATCTCTACGGGCTCTTAGTATCCGCTATCCACGACCGAAACTATGTGATGATCTCCATGGAGACGTTGCAAAGCATGCAAAACGCCTATATAGAAAGCCTTGATAAGCTAAGCCGGCGACAAAAAGATCTTGCGGAACATCAAAGCCGTTGGCATGCAGACAAGATACAGGCAGAGAAATCACACATCGCCGCTCTTGCCCAATGCCATCATAAACTGAAACAAATCCTCGCCTTGATCCAAGAGCGCGGCGCCGCCACCTTTGATGAAGTCGACATGGCATGCAATCCAAGAAAAGAGCTGAATTCGCCCACAGAAGAAATCGAACACCTCGACCCCACCGCAGTGAGACTTGTGACCGAGCTGTTCAAAAAGGCCGCCGACCCTAAAATCATAGCACTCGGACTCAATCTCCAGAAGAATGAACAAGCACGCATGCTGCCGGAGCAATATGAAGCCATCAAAACGACCCTAGCCAAAGAGATGGTGGAATATATGGCAGCGTCAAACGAACTTAAGTCTCGCTTAGCCTTGCCAGCAGATCTGGATAAGCAGCAACTGATCGATTACTTCACCCTAAGGTCTCATCCAATTCCGGAATGGATTAGAGAGTGCGGCAATTCCTCGGTAAAGCACCGCCAAGACACCGCCGATTATATGATCCTGATGCGGCAGCAGCTGCTTGACTGGCTGCCCGAAGCCTGGAAACGCACCGCTGATGAGCACTATGGACGGTCTAAGGAAAACCCTCGCATGCAAATGGCCAAACCCAATCTAGCCGCAAACACACCCAACGAAAAAGCGGAAATATCTGATAGATGGGAAACCGTCAACAAAACCTGCCAACTGTATATCACGAAAGGGCTGGACCTAGACCAAACCAAACAGCTTATCCTTAACCTATGCAATAAAGCCATGGACGAATGGAAGGAAAGCGCCTCTCAAATACCACTCGAAGACACTCAAGCCTGCAAGCTATTCGCCGAAACATTTAAAGGCAAAGATGGCACCCCTTTAGACCTTTTCAATGTGAATGTAGAGTCCAACGACACCCTCGCTATCCTGCAAAAGCAACTGAAAAATGGAACCCCCAAATCCATCCAGCTCATTTTAGATTATCTGCGCGAAGAAGCCTTTCCTGCACATGGAATTTTTGTCGAACAGATAAGCAATAACCCGCAAAACGGGGCGGCCGGGGTCAAATCCTTTCAAGGGTATTCCGGAACATTGGAAAACCCCTACATTTTCCATCCCTCACTTAGCGGCAAGATAGCCCGTGATCTGCGTTCGAATGGGCGAGTGATAGATGTGCTCCTTAGCAAAAGCCATACCGCACATAAAATCTCTTCTGATAAACTCACAGCTTCCCAACTGCTTCATGAGATCCTCGATCCGAAAACCGTCCAGGATCGCAACCAATTTCATGCTCTGATAGATCTGGGTGTGTTATTCAAAGGATATTCAAATAAAGATATCGCCTTATCGATCCTTGACTATTTCCATGAAAAAAAATCAGAGACACCTATCCAAGGGGTCCTCTACTACGACTCGGACAGCAACGAATTGAACTTCATTAAAAAAGGATCCTCCGAAGCCGTGGCATTGCCCGGCACAGACCCTGAAACCATCGCAGCCGTGACAGGGCTTAAACCGGAAGAGCTGTTCACTTTCTACGATCACAGACACACCACAGGTGCCAATATACTGCAAACCAATGAGGCCAAAGCTATCGTCACCTTCAATGAAAGTGCAACGCTTAGAGATGTGCTCCAAGCCGTGATGAGAATGAGAAAGCTGCTGCACAACCAAAAAGTCGAATTCACCTATACGGAATCTTTGCTAGCCTACATCAACCAAACCCTCGGCACAAACGACCAGCACTTGAGTCTAGATAAGCTTTTGCTATTTGCATCCATGAATGGATTTCGGCAAGAACAAGAAGATAATATCCGTGTCACCTATCAAAAAATGTACGATCTTGCCTCCTCTTTTATACGCCATGCCATGTATGCTCAATCTAACATCGAAAAGGAAATCTCTCTTTACGAAACATGCAAAGCCTTTTTTGTTAAATCTCAACGCGAACGGCTATACGAAATGTACGCCTCCATCCCCAGTTATATCCCCAAAAAGCAAGTGCTTGAAGACTTAAAAGCCCAAATATTGTCTGATTTAAAGAAAATCGACTCTTCCCTGAATCTCGACCTAAAGACGCTTGAACAAGATTTCGACAACATCATCCGCGAAGCCGATCCCCTCCTTCCTCAAAACCTGCCATCTTCGCGACCGAAAGTAGAGCTCGGCAGCACCGTAGAACACGAACAAAGACAAGAAACAAATAAACAAAAACAAACCCAGCAACAGCAGGAACAGGAGCAAGATCGGCAACGGATCGATCAAAGCTTGACGCCAAATAACAGAGACAATCCCGCCGACGAGTTGACTTGGCCGACATTATTGAAGGCAGACTATTTTACCCGCAGCGCATATCCTAGCAAACAAACTAGCTCGCTCCCAGCTATATGGAGCTTATCCGATTACCTTGCAGAGCAGCCGGCATTTAAAAATTATGCCCACTTATTTCCTGCGGAGATTCAAGTGACCGAAAACTTCCTGACCACACGCCTTACACAACATGATTTCTTTTCCGATACGGCCAAAAAACCGCATCAAATGCTGCTCATCGAAGATGCGGAAACAAAAAAATTTCGCGTGATATTTCTTTCGCTGCATGAAGCTTCGCAGATAAAAACATCCATTCGAAAAAATCAAGCTTCCAATGATATACGATTATTGAGCGCCGAGGGCGAAATCATAGCCGGCCCTAAACTATTGCAGCCAGAGCAAAATGAATCATATATAAACCTCTTAACCTACGCACAGCTATGCTCCGGAAGTTGGCAGTCGCTGAGTCAAAAACAGTGGGAAGCTCCTCTGCAAAGAATCCTAGGCGACAAGAAACGAGTTATGCGAGATTTATTTGAAATAGCCCTGATACCTCCATCCGAAAGGGTGCAATACCGCAACTCACGCTTGGCTGCTATCTTTGAAGATATAACTACAGAGGAGCCCAGCCAGATCTCCACACTTGAGCTGGACCAATGGAATTCCTTTGTCCTGGCCGTACAACTTAACAGAATATCCGAAGCAATCTCTCTCTTCAAGAAACTACCTAGAAGCTTTTTCGACGATCATCCTGATCATTCTAAATTGTTATGGAATCTCCTATCTTCAAAGTTATTTTCCACAGCAACACAGAATTCTGAAGAATTGCAAGATGTAATGGCTAATTTGTTGAATGTAATGCAAGCTTCTCATCTATTCATCAACGAAAATGAACAAAGACAATTGATGGGTCTCTTAGATTGCGCCCGCACACCCAAGTTTGTGGAATTCTTAGGTGACCTCTTGATACCCTTAACGGTTCAGAACCAGGAACTCGAGAAGCAACTGGCCTATTATTGTCAAAAATCTATACTACCACCACAGTCAAACAACAGAGAAATCCTCTATAGCAAACACCTAGTATTATTTCAGCTTATGCAAACCTCCCCAACATTTTATTTCCACTACCAAGACAACGTATTTAGAGACGCTTGGAGTATCGACCTAGAAAAGACTTGGGAAAAGTGCACCAGCCTCACTATAACGCTCAAGGATCGCGGTGTTTCGTTCCTTTTACTGCTCGCAAGAGAGCTATGCTCCAGATATAACATAGTTCCACAAATACACGAAAAGACCCTGATCGAGGAGATTCAGCAGAAAATGAAACGACTGCATGAACTTTTGTTTAGCGAGCGCATTAAAGCACTCTCACAAAACGCTGAGATACCAGACGGTGGTCGGACACTATTACAATATTTAGAACAATATTACAAAGAGTACATAAATGAAGCTTATACATATGCACAAAAAAAAGATACCCCCCTGGCTGAAAGACAAACGATTATGAAGCTGTTGCAAGAAAGCCAAACTCCCTATGCAGAAAAAATGGGATCGCTTCTAAAAGATCAATTTCCTTCCTAGTAATATTCTTTACTTCTGCCAAATCCTCAGGCTTCGCCTTCTGATTTGGCATAAGTCAAGCTTATAAGGAACATCTGTTAATTTTTCTTTTCAGCAATGAACTGGATGCAGGCCGGCTCAATATATCCAGGGTCCGAGCGATAGCTGCAGCTTTTGATCTCATACCCTGTTTGAGCCAAAAGAGCTTTGACCATACGCCTATCGGGCAAAAACCAAGCTCCCATTTCTTTCCATACATTCAACTCTTGTGCCAACTCAGGTTTAGTGAAAGCACGGAATAAGCTGCCGACAAGAGTTCCATTCTGCTTAAGGAAGACAGTGTGTACTTT
>CAYMKI010000091.1:0-12769 GCA_964390695.1 uncultured bacterium | reverse complement strand
TACGTAACAACCCAGAGTTCGGCATTCATCATCAATGGCACCCTGTAAGGGTGCTATATAGTTTGTACTTTTTTTGATAACAAAATAAGTACAAACTTAGAGCTGCGATAGCGGCAAATGATATCTGCTAAGCGCGTAAATCAGATTATTGCTTCTTAGGAGGAGGTGTATTTTTCAAGAAAAGTGTGATCTTAATGAGTATATTTCCTCCCACAGGGTGGAGGCGATCCAATTCCTCCAAAGGAATTTTTACCCCTTTAATGAAGGTATTATCACCACGAAATCCATCTCCTTCAAAGCTAACTAATAGTTTTTCAGTTGCAGTATGTATCTGAATATGGTCCATATCTAAAAAAAATTCAAAATTCCTGGTGTGCGTAGGAATTCTAAGACAAAAAATCATAAAATGTGTATGTTCACCCATTTCTTTACCTAATTCCAAAGTCCATAAAAATCCATGACACGAAAAGGTTTTTTTTAATTTAGTTCTATTCCAAATTCCAATAGACGAGAATGTATCCAAAGGGATTTTCAGGTTTATCTCGGCTTTACTTTCTCCATAGGTGACAATACTCAGATCGTGTTGGTTGTTGACTGGTTGATCTGCATGCTGTACATAATATTCCAACCATTTCACCACATCTTCTCCTGTAAGCAGATTTAAAGTCTTTATATGCAAGATGAAATACGCTCTAGAAATACACTTGAAAGGAATGCTACGCGCTAGATTTTCACCTTCTATGTTACTATAAAATACCTCTTGAGGCGCTTTGGAAGAACGCTTAGCTTCAGCATAAACCCAAGAGAGTATGGCCTGGAAGGCAGCTTCTTGATCATGTTGATAAAAAGATTCGATCTGCACCATTCGCACAAAATATTCCGGTTTGATTTCCAAGAATTTAGACTGGTCCTTTAGGTCGCGGAAGTTCGCGATCACTTTTTGATAGCAATCGCCTAACATTTCGTCGTCGGCCGTATATTCTGCTATGGTTAGCACCTGCAAAGCATGTTGTGCGTTTAGATGGCGGCACATCTGATAACGGCAGTCTTGTCTAAAGGCATCGTCGTTGAGGTGATCGGCTAAGCGATATAGCTCATATAAAGCATCAAACTCTTTAACCTTTTCCAGACTTTTTGGATCGTCGATCCATGCCATCATCGCCCTCAAAGTTTTCGAGTGGAAATCGGTGAATTCGAATTTATACTTATAATGTCTTTTTTCGGTATCGTTTAGTGTGGTTTTATGCATTTCAGGATGTTTAAAACAGCACGTAAAAAAGGCCACCTTTTGCAATCTTTGCTTATGCACGCTGAGAGAGGTATCTTGGCACACGATGAGCGTATCTTCAAGATCCTGCAGGCTTTTCTGCAATGCTTCCAGCTTAGCTTGCAGATCTTGAACTTGCCTCTCTGTTTTCTCTAAGATGGCTTGACTCTGCGCTTCTGTGGATTTCACTGCATGCAAATTATACAGCTCTTGGCGCAATTCATGAAACCGCACAGACTCTTCTGTGCGATTATACAGAGGTTCGATTTTATCCAAGAACTGATGTGGATGCTCTGCTTTTGTCAGATGAGTCATATTTTGTTCTAAAAAGGCCAATACAAAACCGGAAGTTTTCTGATCTATATCGCTTAAATCCAGCCATTTTTTTTTACATGTCATAGGGTAGCCATAAGCGCCGGATTCGTCAGGCATAATTTTTAAGGTTTCGTGTCCGGGAGTACCGTAAAGGCAAAGATTTTGATAGATGGCGTGAAATGAATCATGATTGCATTTTAGAGCAGCTGATGGCAACATAGATAACTCCTAGGCTGAATGTCTGCCCTTATACCACAAGATCTGACTTTACAGCAAATATCTCTCCTAAAGCAGCGTATACACAATTAATTAGTCGGCCTATTGCGGCCTAGGAGGAGGGGTATCTTCCAGAAACAGCAAGATCTTAAGCGAGACACCTCCTTACACACCATACAGGCGTTCCAATTCCTCCAGAGGAATTGAAATGCCTTTAATAAAGTTCATGTTGCCATCATTAAGTCCATTGTTTGCAAAAGCAGTTTTTTGACTTGAAGTTTTGCTATATATTTGAATATGGGCAATATCTAAAAAAAACCTAAAATCCCTGTCTTGACTCCAGATTCTAAGCGCAAAAATCATTGCCTTTGCGTTGCTTTTTCCCAGTTCCACGCCCCATGAAAATCCAAGACATGAAAATGGCTTATCATATCTATCTCCATCCCAATCGCCAATAGAGGAAAATGTATCCAAAGGGATGTTCAGGGTGATCTCGGCTTTATCATCTCCATAGGTTACAATTCCCACATCCTGATTTTTTTTTACGGGTTGATCTGCTTGCTCCATATAATATTCCATCCATTTCAGCGCATCTTCACTAGTGAGCAAATTTACAGGCTTTATATGCGACATGAAATAGGCTTTAGAAATACACTTGAAAGGAATGCTACTCGCTAAATTTTTACCTTCCATGTTATTATAAAACACCTCTTGAGGTGTTTTGGAAGATCGCTTAGCTTCAGCATAAACCCAAGAGCGTATAGCCTTGAAGGCAGCTTCTTCATCTAGTTGATACAACTTTTTGACTTGCACGATGCGCACAAAATATTCGGGCTTGATTTCCAAATATTTAGGCTGGTCCTTTAGGTCGCGGAAGTTATAGGCTACTTTTCGATAGCAATCGCCTAACATTTCGTCGTTTGCCGTATATTCTGCTATGGTTAGCACCTCCAGAGCGTGTTCTGCATTCAGATGGCGGCACAGCTGAGTTCGGCAGTCTTGTCTAAAGGTGTCATCGTTGAGTTGGTCGGCCAAACGATAAAGTTCGTATAAAGCATTAAACTCTTTCACCTTATCCAAACTTTTTGGATCGTCGATCCATGCCATCATAGCCATCAATGTTTTTGAGTGAAAATCGACAAATTCGAATTTGTACTTATAATGCCTTTTATCGGTCTCGCTCAGTGTTGTTTTATGCATTTCAGGATGTTGAAAACACCGCTTAAAAAAGGCCATCTTTTGCAATCTTTGCCTATGCACACTCAGAGAGATATCCTGGCACACGATGAGCGTATCTTCAAGATCCTGTAGGCTTTTCTGCAAATCTGCCAGCTGGGCTTGCAGATCTTGAATTTGCCTTTTAGTTTTCTGTAAGATAGATAGTTCTTGAGCTCTTGCATCTTGTAAAATAGATTCTCTTTCGGCTTCGGTGGATTTGACAGCATGCAAATTATACAACTCTTGGCGCAATTCATGAAAATGCGTAGATTCTTCTGTGCGCTTATACATAGGTTCGAATTTTGACAGTAACTGATGTGGATGCTCTGCTGCTGCCAGGTGAGTGATATTTTTCTTTAAAAAGTCCAATACAAAACCGGAGGTTTTCTGATCTATATCGCTTAAATCCAGCCAAGTTTTTTTAGATGTAACAGGATAGCCATAAGCGCCGGATTCGTCGGGCATAATTTTTAAGGTTTCGTGTCCGGGAGTACCATAAAGGCTAAGATTTTGATAGATAGCTTTAAATATATCCTGATTGCATTGTAAAGCAGCTAGCGGCAACATAGATAACTCCTAGGATGAGTACACGAGCTTATACCACAAGAAAAGACTTTACTGCAAACACCTACACTGAAGCAGAATATACACAATTAAACTGAATGGGATAGATGAGCTAATGAGAGGTTTTGATTCCGGAAAAAGACAAAAAGCGCAGTCATATTGATAAAAATATAGCGAGCATTTTTGACTTTTTTTTGAAATCAAAATATCCATTTGATTGCTATCCCTTTTGCGTAAAGTGAGTTATAAATACCGCCCTCTCATCCGCCCAAGGGGCTGGTACGTAACAGCCCAGGGAATCGCCCTGGGTTTGGCAATCATTATCTATAGCACCCTGTAAGGGTGCTATAATCCTAGATGTATATTTTCAGATCTTATGTAGCAGCCATACAGGCTGCTACACCATATCCACGCACTACCCAGGGCGTTACCCATAAGCTAATACGTTCCATGCCTGCAGCCTGACCCTTAATCGATTTATGCAAGATATCTAATCTAAAAAAAGTACAAACTTGGAGGCACTATAACGGCAACAGATATCTGCAACGCGTGTTAATCAGATTATCGCTTTTTAGGAGGAGGTGTATTTTTCAAGAAAAGTGTGATCTTAATTGGAATGCATCCATTCACTGAATGGAGACGATCCAATTCCTCCAATGGAATTTTTACACCTTTAATGAAAGAATTATCTCTAGAAAATCCACCATTCACAAAGCCAATTAGTTGCTTTGGAATTGCAGTATACAGCTGAATAAAATCCATATCTAAAAAAAATTCAAAATTCCTGGTGTGTGTAGGAATTCTAAGACCAAAATTCATAAACTGTGTAGTTGCACCCATTTCTTTACCCATTTCCAACTCCCATAAAAATCCAAGACACGAAACGGGTTTTGTATATTTATTTCTAGACCAATCACCGATAGAGGAAAATTCATTCAAAGAGATTTTCAGGGTGATCTCGGCTTTATTTTCTCCATAAGTTATAATACTCACATCTTCTTCTTTCTTGACGGATTGATCTGCACGTGCCACATAATATTCAAACCATTTCAGCGCATCTTCACTACACAGCAGATTTAAAGGCTTAATCTGCGACATGAAATAGGCTTTAGAAATACACTTGAAAGGAATGCTACTCGCTAGATTTTCACCTTCTATGTTACTATAAAAAACCTCTTGAGGTGCTTTGGAAGAACGCTTAGCTTCAGCATTAACCCAAGAGCTTATAACCTTGAAGGCTGCTTCTTCATCTTGTTGATAAAAAGATTCGATCTGCACCATTCGCACAAAATATTCCGGTTTGATTTCCAAGAATTTAGACTGGTCCTTTAGGTCGCGGAAGTTCGCGATCACTTTTTGATAGCAATCGCCTAACATTTCGTCGTCGGCCGTATATTCTGCTATGGTTAGCACCTGCAAAGCATGTTGTGCGTTTAGATGGCGGCACATCTGATAACGGCAGTCTTGTCTAAAGGCATCGTCGTTGAGGTGATCGGCTAAGCGATATAGCTCATATAAAGCATCAAACTCTTTAACCTTTTCCAGACTTTTTGGATCGTCGATCCATGCCATCATCGCCCTCAAGGTTTTCGAGTGAAAGTCGCCAAACTCGAATTTATACTTATAATGTTTTTTTTCAGCTTCTTCCAGCTTCGTTTTATTCATTTCAGGATGTTTAAAACAGCGCGTAAAAAAGGCCACCTTTTCCAATCTTTGCCGATGCTCGCTCAGAGAGGCATCTTGACACACGATAAGCGTATCTTCAAGATCCCGCAGGCTTTTCTGCAACGCTTCCAGCTTAGCTTGCAGATCTTGAATTTGTCTTTCAGTTTTCTCTAAGATGGCTTGACTCTGCGCTTCGGTGGATTTGACAGCATGCAAGTTATACAGCTCTTGGCGCAATTCATGAAACCGCACAGACTCTTCTGCGCGCTTATACAGAGGTTCGAATTTATCCAAGAACTGATGTGGATGCGCAGCTGCTGTCAGGTGAGTAATATTTTTCTCTAAAAAGGTCAATACAAATTCTGAGGTTTTCTGATCTATATCGCTTAAATCCAGCCAATTTTTTTTTGATGTTACAGGATAGCCATAAGCGCCGGATTCATCTGGCATAATTTTTAAGGTTTCATGTCCGGGAGTGCCGTAGAGCCCAAGGTTTTGATAGATGGCGTAAAATGAATCATGAGTGCATTTTAGAGCAGCTGATGGTAACATAGACAACTCCTAGGCTGAATGCATGCCCTTATACCATATGAAAAGACTTTATAGCAACTCAACCATCGCAGCCTTTGTTTAAATTGGTGTATATTTTGATCTTGATGGGGAGGCAATGCTTACTGGCTTCGATATTGTCTTCCAATATTTTAGACTTAAAGCACACCCCTCGGATATAAGAACTCTCGCCTCTGCCATTGTTTTCAAATTTCTGCTCAACATTCTGCTTCGGAGGTTTTGTGTAGTAATGGATCTTATGGATATCCAGGAAAAATTCAAAATGTGCTGCAGGGTCATGCGCTAAAATAGCGATGATGACATCCTCACCCTCCCGTCCCATCTGAAGCTCCCACAAACATTCTTTGAAACTGAATTTCTGTCTGATGATAGTGTTCTCATTCCAATCGCCCATAGCATAAAAATCGCTAATGGGCATATTCCAGGAAACCTTGGCGCAGTCATTTCCCTTATCTTTACATTGAAGGGCATAAAAACGGGGTCGGGCAGAAGGGTCATTGCAGAGATATCGAGCGAGCTTGTCATTGACCTCTTCCAACGATAACACCTTGAGAGGAAGAACGTGTGTCATAAAATGCTCTTTATCCAAGTTTTCGAAACGTATAGCATGCAAGATGCGTTCCCCCTGTATTTCTTCCATGAGCACATCTCTCAAGGCAACATGCCTTCTCTTTGCCTGTGCTTCACTCCAAGAAATTAATGCCTGCCATACTTTTTCTTCGTGGTCCACGTGAAGGTAGTCGCTTTTAAGAATATGCTGAAAATACTCCGCCTGTATTTCGGCGAACTTCGCATGCGAAGTGAGCTGTTTGAAATTTTTGGCTACCCGCTCGCAACAGGCCTTAACGAGACCATCTTCGATTGTAAACTCACATGAAGATAAAATATCCATGGCGTAATCGTCATTCAAATACTTCAATACATGCGTTAAACAATCGGATTGGAGGGAAATGTCATTCAGATAGTCGGCCAGACGGTAGAGCTCGCACAGGTCTTCAAAACGAGTCACACGTGTGAGGACATCCGGAGACCATAGCCACTGGCTAAAGAGATCGAGAATGCGCACTTCGAAGTCTTTAAAATCGAATTTATAAGCAAATCTTTGAGCTTCCTCAGCAGTCAGATTAGTCCTCTTCATTTCTTGAGCTTGATGCTGCTTGTGCATCTTGAACAAGCACACTTTCTCCAATAGCTTCATATAGAACTGCAGCTGACCATCTTTACACACCAGCAACGTATCGGCTTGAGCTGCATTTTCTTTCTTCAGCACAGCCAATTTATTTTCCAAGGTGTGTAGGGTATCTTCTGTCTGTTGAAGCTGAGCCTCAGAAGCTTTTGCACGCAGCTGAATGGTTGACAACAATTCGGTTTCTTTTTCCTGAACGCGTTTCTCAAGCTCATGCAGGCGCTGTATTTCGATTTCATGCAGCTGCTGCTCTTCCTGTTGCATCTTGGCCAGCCTATCCTTTTCCATCTGCTGCGCTGCCATGGATTTGAAGAATAGCTGATGGATTTGGTTGAAACGAATTTTTTCGTCTCCCTCAAAGAGAGTTTCTAATTTTAAAAACAGATGGTGTGCTTGTTCCTGTTCGATGAGCTGATCCATATGGATTTCTAAAAATTCCAAAACCTTTCGCCTGGATTTTTCATCCAAACTAAAAAAATCCAATACACCCTTTTTGCTTGTCGCCGGCAGGCTGTGCTGTCCTTCTCTGCGCAAAACCAAACGCTCATGGTTGAGGGTACCCAGCTGCAGCAGATCTTGATAAACTTTTTTAAATTGCTGGGGATCACATCGCGAAACGGATAAAGCATCCATACTTCTCTCCTTTTTTTTATTCTTTAATTGTTGCCTTATTTATTTGCAAACGAGGTCCTAAAACCCTGACAGTAGGCAGGCTATTTCAGAAACAATTTAATCTTTAAAGGCAGGCTTTTTTGAGAGGCGTCTAGGCTACCTTCCAGGTCTGCAAACCGAAATTTTATAGCCTTAATGTGGATATTGTCCGCTTGGCTGGGATGATGATAATATTGGATTTCAGGCTGATCGGGGGGATGCGAAAAGCAACGAAGCTTGGGCAGCTCTAAAAAATAGTCAAAATCGAGATGTGCATTTTTAACCACCAAGGTAAAAATGATACTCTCTTCAGACTTTCCCATGATAAAAATCCATTCACTGTCGTGAAAGGAAAATTCGCGGGTGTAAGGAAGTGGATCTGTATTTTTTAGAGATTGAATGATTTCTATGGGTATATTCCACGCAATTTTCGCCGTAGCGTCATCTATCTTGGTGAACCTGAAAGCATAAAAATTCCCTTTAGAACCCTCTTCAGCTTTAAGAAGGCGGGAAAGACATTGGTTTTCCTCGTCAGCGCTCATGAAGCCTAAAGGCTTGACTTTTCGTACAAACTCCTGGTAGGTAAACTGATCCCAGTGGATACAATCTATCAAACGCCCGCCTTGGTCGGATTGATGAAACAGCTCTTTGAGGCCGAGATTATTTTTTTTAGCCTGAGCTTGCCCCCAAATCATCAGAGCCTTGAAGGCTTGCATTTCTTTACCCGCGTGATGCTTAAGGTTATTGAACAGAGCCATCACGTAGCGGCGTTTCAGTTCAACAAAACGGGGATGGTTTTTTAATACTTTAAGATTACACCGCAGCATGTTCAAGCTGCACTGGATCAGGGGATTTTCAGGAGGAAAATCCACGCGCGATAAAACTTTTAGGGCATTATCATGGTTTAACTTCTTGACCGTTTGAACTAAACAATCCGTACTGAATGCGGAATCTTGAAGCTCTACAGCCAACCGGTACAAATCTAATAATTCTTGAAAAGTGACAACCTGCTTGACCACCTGACGGTTTTCCAACCACTTGATGAATATATCTAACGTCTTCACGCTATAGGATTTAAATGAGAAAAGTGCAGAACAGCTATTGTCTGCTGAAATACCCTCTGCTGTGGATGAATGCTGGCCAGATGCTGCATGCTGCGGGGACTTAAAATACGCGACATTGTCCAATACCCCGCGATACAGATACAACACTCCATCGCGGCAATCAAATCCGAATTGAGAGCTTTCTACACATTTTTCCTTGAGCCTAGCTTGCTGCTGCTCAGCACATTGGATACAAGATATGGTGGTTTGCACCTTTTCATTGGCCATCTGTAATCGAAGAGCCACCTCCCCCATATGCTTATCTTCACTGTTTTTCAGCGAGGCTTCCATCTCTTTTATTCGCGTGCATTCCAACTGCTCCAGCTTTTTCTCAAATTCTTGGCGATGATGCGCTATTTCCGCCTGAGCTTCCCTTTGAGCATTTAAGCGAAAAAAATTCTGATGAATCACATTAAAATATAACCTAGGCTCTCCCTGGAAGAAAGGATCGAGCTTTAAAAATAATGTGTTCGCAGAGGGTTCTGCTGTGAGTTTTTCGAGGTGATTTTCTAAAAACGACAATACCACTGTGGAGACTCTTTCTTCCTGAGCATTCAAACTCCAATACTCTTTCCGTGCAGTGGCCGGATAAACCTCCTCGCCCTGGTCTTTGATTACAATGCGCTCGTGGTCGGTATCCCCATAAAGCAAAAGATCTTGAAAGATCCCTTGAAATTGTGTGGTATTGTGACCTCGGTATAAAGATGTATCCATACCTTTGATATGTAATATCACTTACAGATTATGATCAATCGAAATCCAGCAGTTCCCGCTAAATCTTCATTCACCCAGGGGCGCGTTGCCCCTTCGGGGCTGCCTTCCCCTGGGCTACCGTCTTTCGCCCCATTCTGGGGCTCGTGATTTTTTTTAGCGGGAAGTGCTGATTGAAATCTAACGGAAATGAGTTGA
Organism: uncultured bacterium; assembly: GCA_964390695.1. Taxonomy (GTDB): domain Bacteria; phylum Chlamydiota; class Chlamydiia; order Chlamydiales; family Parachlamydiaceae; genus CAWACC01. The sequence goes on along the minus strand of CAYMKI010000091.1, from coordinate 3,105 downwards.
CAAAGTATATATCATTTCTATGATGAACTTTTAGAGCGGAGGTATACCCACGCATCCTGAAAAATTGGGCATGGGACCTAGGTATACCCAAACCATCATTAGGTAAAACATGAACTTTCAAAAAATATCCCTGCTAACAAAAGATGCTGTAGCTTTTTGGAGATCCCTCAAACCTATCACCAAAATCCTAGCCGGTTCCCTTGCTTTGCTTCTTCCGATTTCATTTGCTCTCTTCACGAGTACATCCTCTACCCATCTGGTCCCTCTGTATACTGCAGAACAATTGAAAAATAGCGATCTAGTGAAAATCAAAGAAGTTCTAGATGCCAAACAAATTCCGTATCAAATCAACGATAGCAACTTGATTTTAGTACCTAAAGAAGCTCAACAGCAGCTTCGCATGGACTTATCTCAGTATGGATTGCTCAAATCCGCCCAAAGCAAAGGGTATGAATTATTCGACTCAACAACATGGATCAAGGGAGAAAAAGAACTTCAAATGCTGGAACTGAGAGCTTTGAAAGGCCAAATCGAGAAAGATTTGACCCAGTTCGAAAATGTGCGCAATGCCAATGTCATCCTGGATATTCCCCAAAATAAATCGTTTTCTGCCAAGCCTGAACCGGCCAAAGCTTCAGTCATTCTAGACTTGGTGCCAGGAACCCGATTATCGGCGAATGAAATCAGGGCCATCACCTTTCATTTGACCAGCGCCGTCCGGGGATTGACGCCAGGCAAAGTCGCCATATCAGACACGACCGGAAGAATGTATCAAGGGCTGGATTATGAAGGCGCACATGATACTCTGCGAAATGCCGAAATGGCCATGGAAGAGTATGTGAAATCTAAAATCGAGGGCATGCTAGCTTCAGTCGTAGGCCTCAACAATTTTTACACCACGGTGCAGGTTTCCCTGACACGCAACCATATCACCGAAGAAAGGACCACCTATTCGGGAAGCGCCAACGGCATCCCTCTAGGTTCTCCTGTGATCAGCTCCATCAAGCAGAACCAGGAAGGGCAGACTAAAACGGTGAGCGATCTTCTCAATGCAAAGCTAGCACCAAAATCGCCCCTTCTAGAGAAGAGTGAAAAATCAGCGACAGAAGAGTATGAAGTGCCCGTAGACCACGTAAAAATAACCACAGAACCAGGCAAGGTGGAAAGCCTCTCCATCGGAGTGGTGATCAACCAAAATCTCTTTTCTGCGCAGAATGAAGCTTCAGGTGCAACATCTGCAGATGCGCACCTTCCCCTTAGAGATCAAAACGAATTGAAGCGGGAAATCGAAAATCAGCTCGATGTGATTTTAAAAGGGTATAATGTCCCCATTCATCGTTCGGTGGATTTTGTGCCTTTCGTTAAAAACCAGCTGCCGGAATTTACCCTCACCCCGGAAACAACTCCCAGCCTCAACCTACTGCCTTATCTTGCACTTGTAGTAGCTATCTTTGGGATCATCATCACCGCTTTGGTGTGGAAGCTGCGCTCTCAAGCATCGCAATTGCTGACAGCGAGAGCTCCTCCATCGCCACCTCCTCAAAAGAATCTGGAGGAACTGCTAGACAATCTCCGCAATCGCGCCAGCAAGCAGGATACGCAAGCCAATAGCACTGACGAAGGCAGAGCATATTTTTCGGAATTATTGTCAAATAAGCAACAGGAACAAGCCTCACCTTCTCTTCCCTCGCAAAAAAGCCCTGAGGATGAGAGACAAAGAAATCTAAAATCACGCCTATCTTCTTTGCCAGCCCAAGAACTTGCCGCCCTATTGGCAAAAGAAACCGCCGAAACGCTGGCCTTGCTCTTTTGCCATCAAGACTTAGTCCAGAGCAGCGCCATTTTCCCCTACTTGCCCTCTAAAAAACAGGTCGCTACCCTCTTAGCTTTGGCGGATTTCGATCAGATGGATGGGGAGAGCTTGCAGTATTTGCTCCAAAAGTCTTCCCGCCTGTTTCATCTTGGAGCAGACGACAAACAACCAGCTCCGAGCATTATAGCTATTGCAGCATCCACTCTTCAGTCCTTGGACAACCAGCAGCGCTCTCAGCTCTTAAGTGAACTAGAACACATTAAACCAGCATTTGCCATTAAAATACTCAATCTGCTGTTTGTGGCTGAGGAATTAAAGCCCTTGAGCGACAAAGAAATCAAAGAAATCATAGAAAACATTTCTCCTATAGACGTAGCTTTAGCGCTCTATGACACCGATGTGCAATTACAAGCTAAATGGATGCAATATTTCTCCAAAGACCTTTTAGATAGAATCCATCATCAGATAGAGCTTCAACAACCTATTACCCCCTACATCATCCGCGCGGCGCAAAAAGATGTGTATTACTATCTGCATCCTCACAAAGGTATTTCGGTATGACGTATAAAGGGCCGCAACATATATTAAAGAGTGCTAAAATAGAAGACACTCAAATTTTAAATCCTAACACCTTGCAGAAAAAAATACAGCACGCCGAACATTCCGTCTTGGAAGCTCCCCTGCAAACGCCGTCACCGGAGCAAGAATTAAAATCTATGGAGCAAGCTGCTTACCGCCAAGGTGTTCTGGAAGGTAGAAGCCAAGGCTATCAAACAGGCTACGAAGAAGGGTTGGAGCAGGGATTGCAAAAGGGTTCTGCCCTTGCCCATGAAGAATTCAAAGACACTATCAGCATGTTAAACATCATCGCCATGGCATTTTTGGTGAGAAAAGAAGAACTTTTCGAACAGTTAAAGCCGGATATTGTCAAATTATGCCTAGTCATCTGCAAAAAACTTTTGCAAAGAGAATTATCCCAACCCGAAGCTCTTCAAGAACTCATTGAAAAACTGCTCGCACAAGTCAAAGCGGTAACGAAAGATACGCCTGTCGATGTCATGATTTCCTCCGATGATTATGAAAATATCAAAGCAAAGCTGCATGATTTCAATCTAAACTTGGAAACCCTGCCAAAGATCCACTTTTGCTCAGATCCCCTGATAGAAAAAGGCAATTGCCGCCTTGAAACCTCAGTAGGCATGATCAACTTCAACTTGCAGCGTTTGCTTGAAGATCTAGAGACCAAGATATTAGAGACATAGCCATGGATGCAGCAGTTCCCGCTAAAAAAA
>CAYMKI010000090.1:0-12797 GCA_964390695.1 uncultured bacterium | reverse complement strand
TCGAACAGCTGACCTCCACGATGTCAACGTGGCGCTCTAACCAACTGAGCTAATACCCCTTGACTAAAGGCTGTATGATAGCGAACATCTTGATTTCTTGGCAAGCAAAAAGTTGTGCTTTACAATTTCTTATAGATTCATTATGATTCCCAATTGCTTATTTCATTAGAATCAGGATATAGCGTTTTTGTGATCGACAATAACTTTTGAGGTATTTTATGAATAGTGTATGTGGTTCGATTTTCTCCTGTTGTAAAGACCCCGAAGAAAGTGATGCAAGCGTCCTTAACCCTTCTTATCTCTTTAAAAAAGCCGTCGCTACGGTGGCCTTTTTTACCGACGGTCCCACTTCATGGGCAGCTGTAGGCCAGACAATCAACGAACATGTGCTGCCTTTCTTTGCAGAATTGGCCGATGGGGCGGATCAGCTGAAAAAAATTTCCGAACCATTCTCAACAGCTTTTAAGGTCGTCGATCTAGGCGAGCATGTGAATGATCTGCACTATTTCCTGAACGGCGATGCCTATAAGGATCTGATTCACTTCCGCGTAGCCTCCATTGCTTATCATGTTTTACAGATCCCCATACATTGGATCAACACTTCGGTATTTTTAACAGCCCTAGATTTGGCAGCCGTGATTGGCGAAGCCCGAATCTTTGCATGGGCTGAGCAAGCGGGCGCTTTTCTTCAAAGCCTGCCCGTATTAAAATCTATTCCTCACATTGCTGAAGTGGGTAATAAGCTAAGCCAAGTACAGGTGTTTAAATGGATTCCGGCTTTAACAGCTTATGCTCCTCTTGCCGAGGGGGCAGGAGTGGCCGTGACCGGATTGCAGTTGGCCGATGCTTTGCAGCGCTATTGGGTCTCCAAACAAAAAGCATCCAAACTGGAAGATGAGTACCTAGATTATTTAGTGCACAAGCACAAGTTTACCAAAGGGCAGATTGACTCTTTAGCCACTACACATAAGGTCTCGAGCATTGCTAAATTGAGTTTTGCCGATATGAACCAGGTGGATCCTTTGCATCCTAAAATTAGAATCAATAACCAAGTTGGTTTAGGGCGCTTAAAAGTTAAGCTGCTCAACCAGCAAAACAAAAAATTCCGTGCGACCGTGGACGGTGTTGCTGCCGCGGCGCAAGCTGTTTTTCAAGTAGCCCTATTAGCAGGATTGACGCAGGCAAGCATCATCTTTGCTTTGGCTGCTTGCGCCGTGACGGCTTTAGGTGCGAGCTTATATTTCAGAGCTACTCTGAAAAAGCCCGACCTAGCTGAGCAGCTACTTTAAATAAAGACCCTCAAAATCAAACAAGGAAGGTTTAAATGTCTCTTAAAAGTATTAACGACGGTATTGTCGCATTAACAGAAAGTGCAGGAAACATGAATGCATTTGTCAATACCGTGTTGGGCTATTCTACTGTAATCAAAGCAATTCCAAAATATTTAGCAGAGCTTCCAGCTCGCTTTCAGGAAGTAGTGCCTAATTTCATCAAGCAAGATCTGCCTGAGATTTGCGAAAAAAGCCTCGACCCATTTTTGACACCGGTTAAAAATTTCTTATCATATGTGGATTTTTTTGGAACTGTTAAGGTCATCACCGATAAAGATTTTGCCAGCAAGTCCACAGCAAAAAAGGGGAATGCAATTTCTAAATTGATAGCTTCGGGTATCGATACAGCTGTGCTTATTCCCGCTAAATTGAAGTGGTATGATTTTGCCGGCTGGGCTTCAGAAAAATTGGGCAGCATCTCTCCCTATCTGCAAACAGCTTTTAGCATCAGCAGCTTTACCTTGGTGGGAAATATTGCCAGCATAGCAGCCTCCATCTTCAGCTTAAAGAACTGTGCAGACGAGCGAGGAGCCGCCGAGAAAAAAATAGACCTAGCTCAAAAAAATATCAAACTGCTGTCAGGTGCTTTAGAAGATAAAGTGACAGATAAGAAAATCAAGAAAATATGCAGGGATTACTTCTTGTGTATCCACGAGAAATTGTACCCTGAGGATATACAGAGCCTCAGCCAGCGCATAGTTGAAGATCTCACAAAGGCCTATACAAATGCCGTGAAAGAGCTCTACAACAAACATGAAGCGCTGAATAAGAAAGAAAACCACTTGCACTCTGCCCGTACGGCCAGAAAGCAAAGCGCTATCGATAAGCTGACCAAAGAAAAAGAAAAGCTTTATGCTGATCTAGAGATCAATAAAGAAGAAATCCGCAGGATGGATTATTTCTGGAATGAGTTCTCTACTAAAGATGTCACGAAGAATGTTCAAAAGGCCTTCGCTGAGCACATAATCAAAGACCAATTGACAAAGTTTTTAAGCCAGCAAAAAGAACTTGCCGCAATTCAAGCTAAGGCGCCTGAAGATCAAAAAGAAGCCTCCAAATCCGCTGTATTGGCTTCCGCTGCTATAGCTCGTTTGGAAGAGATACTCAAGAGCGACAATATCTACGAAGATCTAAAAGCCTTCCTGGTTGAAGACGCCAATAGCAAAGACGCTGTTTTAATAGAGTTCGGAAATTCTATGGATTCTGTTGGAAAGGGTTATGCTAACAAATTGGAATCCATCATTCCTAAGATCAAAGATAAATCTCTTAAAACACGCATCATCAAGCACGTGGTCAACTTTGAGATCGATCGCAATGAAATAGAAGTGCGCACTCAAAAGTCTCAAGTCACAAGATCTTGGGTGGTCACAGCTTTTGAATCAGCTAAGATAGCATTGACAGCTTTATTGGCAACTAAGCCTATCATGGCTTTGGCCGGTATGGCCGGTGTATCTTTAGGCGTTGCCATTAGTGCTCCAGTGCTGGCAGGCATTAGCGCAGCTTTAGTGGGCGTCGGATTTGCTCTCAGCATTGCTGGAACGATTCGTTCTTTCCATAACACCTTCCACTGGTTGGATCCAAAGAACCAAGCGAAAGCTCAAACACATATTGGCGAGCTTGTTTCCGCTTAAACCCAACTATACATTCGCTTATCCTGCAGCCTTTCGGTTGCAGGATAATAAGGGATTAGTTCATTTATGACCTCACCCGATAGTGAAAAGCCTTCGTTGTTGGTTCACGAATGGGTAGCTGTCGCCCTGATCATAGGGTTCATTCTGATGCTCACCATAATTTCCAGGCCTTCTCCCTACAGCGACCTGCAGGTCAGCCGTACTGCGCAACCCATAATCTCGAATCAATTAACTGTTACCATAGATGGGGCTGTAGCGCACCCGGGAAAATACACATTAAACAAGGGGAGCACGCTGCAGGATTTATTCGCAGAAGCTATACCTCTACCCACGGCAGATCTAAAGGTTTTCAAAACTTCGCGAAGGCTGCGTGAAGGTCAAAATATCTACGTGCCCCGCGAAGAACTGGTCACGGTTTATTTGCAAGGCGCTGTAAAACAGCCCGGAGCACATCAATTTCCCAAGAGCACGCGCTGGATCGATTTAAAAGATAAAGATTTATTTGCGACAAATGCTGACTTGAAGAGCTTAGAAAAGAAAAGAAAGCTCAAGGCTGAGGAGGTGATTTCGATACCTGCGATTCCGGAATAATGTGTTTGATAAGGACGAGGGTATTGAGGTTGCCACTTCTGTGGTATTCCACCTTATCCATCAGTTTAACGATCATATAGATGCCATAACCCCCTAGGCCGAGGGTTTCTAATTTTTCTCCACGGGGGGGGCGTTTTATATTTTCAAGAGGATTAAAGGGGACGCCGTCATCAGATATAGTCACTTCGATCCCGTTTGTTGCAGTAGAGGATTGGCATTGTATGATGATATGGCCATGATGAGCAGGGTAGCCGTGTCGTATAACATTCACCAAGGCCTCTTCGCAGGCTAATTCGATATGATGCAAAACGGAGGCGGTAAAGCCCATAGACGAGGCCCCTTCGCGTATAAGCGACATCATTTTAGGCAAATTTTTTAGATCGGCTTCATATTGCATTTTCATAACTTAGCACATCCTATGCACTCAGTATGTTCGTCGAAACAAAACACATACCCAAATACAGTGGCTGTTCACCACCCTTCATAAAGGATATTCAACCACAGAGCCCACAGAGAGATATAAAAAAAAGCAAGATTAAATACTATCTTCGAGTTTAATCCCTCTGTGTTCTCTGTGGGCTCTGTGGTTCAAAAATAACATTGTACTACGTGAGTAGTTAAGCTTCGACAAGGTACTCGACAATTTTTTGCGCTAGGGCCTCGATAAGAGGTGGATAGGCGGCGTCATAGGCTTCGTCGTAGTCATTGAGCTGCCCTAGGGAAAATATATTTACTCCATGCCATGTGGTATAGTAATCGTGGTCAAAGTCTACACTGGCTGTGATTCTGACCGGTCCTAGTACCGTGGTATTTGAGCCTGTTTCTTCCAGTGAAACTAGGGCGCAGGCTGTCAGTCGCGTTTCTGTAGGGATAATGGATTTGCGTATCTTTCCATCGTTATGGTGATCATAGCGGAACCCGATATTTTTTTCATCTACATCTTCCAGTTGGACGTGAAGGATGAGGTCGCCTCCGCAGTGCCGGTATTTAATACTGCAGTTGGCTGCCATTTGTTCCACAAGGGCAGCCGTAAGGTCTCCGTTCCAATCTTCTTGGATGGGATCTATAGAGAGGGTACGCTGATATAAGCGGGGGTTTTCGCTTTCATGGTGGTATCCGCAGCTTGACAAGGTTGCGATGGCCAACGTCCAGGTTATATAGGATCTCAGGCGAGCTTTCATCATAAGCCTTTTGAGTTATTTTTCGCTATCAGGCGTTAGTTTTTGGACTTTGTCCTTGGCGGTTTTGGCGACATCGGTATCGGGAAAGTGCTTGACTGTGTTGTTGTAGTAGATCAATGATGCGGTGGGCTTAGAAGTTCTCTCGTAGAATTTTCCAGTCTCGAACAGACCCATGGCGTAGGTTTCTTTGATGTCATCCAAATCTTGTTCGACTTCAGCTATTCGCTCTTCTCGAGGGAATGCCGTGCGGAATTTTTTCAAATTCATCTCCGCGAAGTTTAAGATGTCGGGATTTTGCAGCTCTTGGCTGCTCATTTCCAAGTATATATGAGATATATTGACATAAGCATCAGGCGCTAATTCATTTTTAGGAAACCGCTTGATTATCAGTTGAAAATCTTCGATAGCGGGTCTATACATTTCCAATTCCCAATGCAGGTTGCCTTTGGCAAAAAGAGCTTGTGCGGCTATTTCGTGGCTGGATAGGGAGGCGATGACCTCGTCGTAAATTTTTAGCGCTAGCGTTCTGCCGGAGGCCCACTTAGGAAGGCGGCGCGTACCTAAGAGACGTCTTTTGCTGCCAGATGCTAAGTTTTGGGCGATTTTGAATTTATATTCTATGGCTTCTTGGAAATGCTTGGGGTTGTTCTTCGATTCGATATAGCTGGAGAAAGCTTCATTGGAGAAGTCGTATTCTTCCAGATTGAATTCAGCTACGCCTAGGTAGAAAAAAGCATCTTGAGCATAGGTAGATTTGGGGAAATTTCCGGTAACGATCCTGAACTGCTTAGAGGCTTCTTTCCAGTCGGATTGATCTATGGCTTTCAAGCCTAGCTCAAAATGTTCTTGTACGGGCAGGGTAGCCACGAGATTGGCATCGTAAAACTTGCCTTTTTTTAGCACAAATGCCGCTTCAGCAGTTTCAAAGTTGGCCATCAAAGGCAATAGACAAGCTAGCAAATAAATAGACTTTTTTTTCATGGAAAGACTCCTGATTCTCAAAAGGAAAAGTTTAAGGAAATTGGATTAAAGAAGGAAGAAAAAAATACACGTATTCTTGTAGGGCTTCCCGGGAGAGCTTGCTCCCGGGTCTAACCCAGGGTCTTGAAAAATTATCCCGTTCCGTGCGAAATGACATTTTTTATAATTTCATAATGACGCGGGGTCAACTCTTTGACGGGGACAGTGACCAAGACTTTGCCTTTTGGTCCCCATTCGGTTTTCCAGTCATGGGGTTTATGGCCTATAGGCTTAAAGTCCAGGGTTTCAAATATGTGGTCTTTGCTATCAGTTGAAACCTGTACTCCCCAGTGATCTTGAGCTGAAATTTCTTCAAGTTTTGCTGTCATGCAGATTTTATAGGGAGTGGTGTCCTCAGGGACAATTTCGTAGCCTAATGTTTGGAGATATAGCTTTACCACTTCTTGGTTAAGTTCCTTGAAGTTTTGTTTCTGTGCTTGATTTGAGCGTGTAAGTAAGTTGTTAATTTCATTCCCATACTTACGAATTCTGTCTTTTTCATTGTTTTTAAGCCCGCAAAAGGGGTTTTGGAAGAGAAACTCTAATTTATCTATGTTCGTAACGTGCCGATCAAAGACTTGCTGGTATTCTTCGGGCGAAGTCTTGCTAATAGCCTCAAAGAGTATATTTGTAATCATGCTTCCATATTTTTTGAATACATAATCATACTTTGACTCTAGATTGGGTGAAACGTTATTCAAAATATCCTGAATGAATTTAGTCTTGGTGTCTTGCGATTGCTGTTCAGTAATATCCTGGATGATATCAGCTAACAAGCTGAGGGCGCTATCCATTTTAGGAGGCTTTGCGTCCAACTCATCCTGCACCTTGGATAGCTTCATGGCGAATTCGATATCCTTGTCGTTATCTCTCTGTGTTAAAGGCAGAGTCCAATTGGTTAAAATCGTTTTTAATATTTCAGGTTTTTGTTTGAAAGTCTCAATAGCCGAAATACAATCTTTGATGAGAATGGGCCAGTTTTTTAGGTCTTGCAGATTGTCTTGATTGAACAAGCTAAAATATTCAGAGTGTCTCACATACCAGTCAGGATTTTTACTGTTAACCGGCGTGCCTTCGCAGGCAGCTACTGCCCAACTGACGCAGGCGCTCTCGAATATTTTTTTCATTTCGTTCCTGTTCGTGCCGATATATCCGGCCATGATCTTTCTCAAAGGGTCATCTTTATTCGGGTGACTCTCAAGATAGTCTAAAATCTCGTTTTCTAACGGATCGCTTTTAGTGTTTTTTAGGGCCGGTTTGGTGTGGCAACTTGGAGGACCTGGTTGATCATCCGGCACAAACTGCAAGTTTTTTTCTCTCAAAGTGTAAACATCTACGTAATCTATGGTTTTCAAGCTATCTAATTTGGCTGTATCGATTTCCTTTGCCTTTAGTTTTTCGTTGTAGCCTCTTGGGGGTCTAGGAGGTGCTGATGGTGCTTGAGGAGCTAATGTAGGGGCAACGGCGAGGTTTTGTCTGGCATTTGAGATGATGGTCAAACAATTATTGTATTTTTCTTGTAATCTTACGTTATTTTTAGTGATGGTATCCTGTAGCTGAACTAATAATTGATCTTTGTTGCTTGTTTCCACACCAGGCATCTCATTCAATTTTGCTATTACTTTTTTGATTCTATCTGTGATGCTATCTACGTAAACAGGATTGGTAGCCGAATCAACAGGTCTCTGATTTAGCTGGGTTGTTAAAAAAATAACTTCTTTATTTATTTCATTCATATTATTCCTCCCTTTACTAACAAAAAAAAATAATGAACTACAATCATAAAGATTTCTAATGGTTTATAAGCAATTTTTATGCCAAATAACTTTTTATTCTATCTATTTCAATCATGTCTTTCTTATTAAATTAATGTAAAATTCAATTGTTACAATATCTAGTATTAAAAAATAAGTTTAATTATACAAACAATATTTTGTGGTTAAAAATTCTTCATTTTAATTTTTTTATAAAGTAGAATAAAAACAATAAATGAATTTTTGTGCAAAAGGATTGTGTATTTCTTTGATTATCAATAATAAAAACGATTCTATGCAGTATGTGGACTTAACATTAAATAATCTAAGATTTCTCCAGCAAAATGAAAATAAAGACGAGCAGAGCCAAGAGCTTTCGCATAGGATACATAACATCCTGCAGATTTTAAAAAAATACCCCGAACTGAACGATGAAAAATCGCATGAATTGGATTGCCTTTATAAACTCATACAAAATAACGATAGTAAAAACGGAAGTAAAGAATTAAGATTATTCGAAAGCGTGATCAAAACCCCCAAACTGACTATTGAGCTTTCAGACGGAGTACGTCAATTTTACACTTCGTCTTTAATTTTGGATGCCGCTTATTTGCAATTGCTCTTTAAATACAAAACTAACTTGCCGTGGAACCAAATAAATTTAAAGGATTTTTCCTGCGAAGATCTTGAAAAGGTTATAAGCTGTTTTAAATCAGAACCTAAGGATAGATTTGAGCTAGATGATATATGGATAATGCTTCACTTAGCGGCTCGTCTTGATGCCAAGCGGCTTCAGCAGCGTTGCGCTAAGTTACTGCTAGACCACAAAGACAAGTTAGAAGTTAAGCAGATAGCGAGCTTGCTGAATGACTCGGTCATCTGTGAGATGAAGGATGTGCAGCTAATTCTCGAAGAACAGCTCGCGGCTTTGATAGGGGAGGCTTGCCATGATTCCGAGAAATTCTCCGCTTTGATGAATGACCTCAAAGAGGCTTTAATTGCACCTATTTCCTTAGATTTGCAAAGCACCAAGATTACGCCGCAGCAGTTAGGTCAAATATCCCAACTGCCTCTGCGACACCTCATCCTCCGAGATTGTGAACTACTTGAAAAAGGGTGCTTGAAAGTATTATCAGGTCACGCTCATCTCAGCCTCATCGATCTTTCATTTAACTCTTGGGTCACAGATGCCTGTCTTCAAGAGCTGACTAGCTTGCCCAAGCTAGAAGTCTTAAACTTGCATTATTGTGAGAATGTTACCGATGCGGCTGGGCCTGCATTTTCAAAAATGGAAGTTCTTAAAGAGCTTAAGCTTTCCAATACGAGCGTGAGCCATCATGTTGTGGCTTCTCTCCCCTTGAGTATATGCGGGTTTTCGGCTGAATCTTGTAAAGACTTTAGAGACTTCCAGAATGGGGAGGCTTCTTGGCAAAGGCTTGTAAATTTGAAGTACTTGGGCCTTAGCGGTACCTCTTGCTCGGATGCCACAGTTTTACAGTTGCCCTCAGGTTTGCATACTTTAAAGCTGGCGTTATGTTCAGCTGTGTCAGATGGGTGCTGCGAGGCTTTGTCTCAGATGTCTGCTTTGATCGAATTGGATTTATCCTATACTCCCATATCTGATGTGGTTGTCACAAAGCTACCTAAAGGCATCCAAACACTTAGCTTGAATGGCTGTGAGAATATTTCAGAGATATGCGGCCGTTATTTATCCACGATGACAAAGCTAAGGCGCATCAATCTTTCAAATACAGGGATTACCGATAGGACCCTCAAAGATTTGCCTAGGCCTCTGCAGGTTCTGGATCTCACTAACTGCAAAGGAATCACCGATGAGAGTCTTCTCCATTTGAAAGAATTTCAGGTAGAAAACTTATTTCTAGTCAACACCTCGATCAAAAAGGAGTCTTATCAGGAGTTTTTGAGATTGCATCCTAAAAGCTCGCAAACTACCTACTATTAGTTGATGGCTGGCCAAATTCTATAATTTTCTTTACTAAGTCGATTTGCTGAGGTCTCAGCTTTTTTACCCATACGGAGATGACTTTTTTATGGGCCGCCTTGCTATCTTTGTCCCAACTGGTGTTTTTGTGTCCTATGGGTCTATAGATAAGAGTTTCGAACAGATGTGGTTGTTCATCTGTAGATACTTCAAGTCCCCAATGGTCTTGATCGGAAATGCCATTTTGATCGGCGTACATGCCAATCACGTAAGGGGAGGTACCTTCCTCTGCGATTTCATAGCCCAATATCTGTAGATAGACTTTTACTACTTCTTGACTGATTATATCTATCTGCTTCTGTTCTTGGCTCAGATGGGCGGCCCTGGCTTTTTCGATTAGGGATTCAACGGTTTCTCTGTGCGTGAAGATGACATCGCATTCATGTTTAGAGATACTCAAAATGGGTGAAGAAAATACACGCTCCAATGTGGTAGCGTTGACATCTTCCAGGATGTGGGGGCTGAATAAATTGAAAAATGCACTGGGGCGCACGAACCAGTCCTCATTCTTGTGCGCGTTTTCAGAGCCACGGCAAGCGCTTAAGGCAAAACTCCAGCAGGCAGCGTCGAATATATGACCTATCTCGTCGGGATCCGTCCCAAAATAGCCTTTCAGAGCAGTTCTCATTGGGTCTGAGGGATCTGTGTGTGTGGTTAAATATTTTTTTATATCTTCTTCAAGTTGTGTGCCTCGAGACGAAAAGTAAGGGGTATTTGCGGGATCTGAAAATCTATTGTAAAGACGAACCATGTCAGGTCCGCTTAGCTTGTAGATTTCTTTTAATCTATTTAATCCGCTGGGATTGATGCCATCTTCATTTAGGGTGTTGTTAAATTCTTTTAACTTTACGGGAGGTGTGGTTGGAGGGGTTTCTTGAGTTATCTCAACAGAGGTGTTTTTCACGCCGGAGCGGGCAGCGGATAAAATCTCTAAGCTTTCTTGTAAAGGTTTATTGTCTTTGTTTGATTGCATTTTTTCGATCAAGGTCGTTTGCAAATCATTCAGTACTTTATCTTTGAGAGCTGGATCTGCGTCATTAGTTTTTTTCAGGGCTTCTGCAAGCTTTGCGATTCTTTCTTTAATATTTGTGGCATTGACTGGATTTTTTAACGAATCCGGGTGCATATTAGCTAGACTAGTATTGATATATCCTGCAATTTTTGCTAACTCAAACATTATTCCCTCATTTAATTACTGATGTTATATATAACAACTTAATTAAAAAATATTATACAATAAAAATTATTTAAAAGTAAAGATGTATTAAATATTAATATAAAAATAAGGCTTTGAAAATAGTTAAAAGCAAAAAATTGCGTGCGAAGTGTACAATTTTAAGCGCTGTCAGCAAACCCGACGGGGTTTGACTGAAACCTCTGAGCATCAATCAAGGAGATTAATTAGGCAAGATGTCTATTATCATTCCAAATTCATTAATTATGGAGTAAAAACTCGATCATCAGGCGCACGCCAATGCCCGTGGCAAATTTAGGATGGTAGCGTTTGGCTTCCGAGAAAAAGGCGGTGCTGGCGATATCAAAGTGCACCCAAGGAGTTTGCGGGGAGATAAATTGCTGCATGAAAATGCCTGCCGCGATGGAAGACGCCGAGCGCGATCCATAATTTTTGATATCGGCAATATCAGATCGCAGGCTGTCTTTATATTCTTCGAAAAGCGGCAACCGCCATACTCTTTCGAAGGTGGTACTGCCCGCATGCATAAAGGAATCTGCCAAGGCGTCGTTATTGGACATCATGCCCGTGGCTTCGCCCCCCAGGGCTATTTCTATCGCTCCGGTCAAAGTCGCAAAATTTATAAGGCGTGTAGGTTTGAGGTTTCGTTCCGCATAAGCTAAGGCATCTGCTAGGATCAAGCGCCCTTCTGCGTCTGTATTCGTAATTTCGACGGTTTTTCCGGTATAGCTAGTGTATACATCGCCAGGCTTGTAGCTTGTAGGAGAAATCTGGTTGTCTGTACACGGAATCACCGCCGTTACATGCAGGGGTAATTTTAAGTCGGCGATGACCTTTAGCGTGGCAAGGCATACAGCTGCCCCGGCCATATCGGCTTTCATGGTCTCCATGCCGGCGGACTTAAGGTTGAGGCCTCCTGTATCGTAAGTGATCCCTTTGCCCACAATGACAGTGTGTTCTTTGGCTTTGGGGGACCCTTTGTACTCCAGGATAATAAACGCCGGATCGATGGTCGAACCGCGGTTGACCGCCAATAGCAAGCCCATTTTCTCTTTTTCTATGCGTTTTTTATCAAAAACTGTGGCTTTGAGTTTGGGATAAGTTTTGGCTAAAGAGGTGGCTACATCGGCCAAATGATGTGATAGGACTTCATCAGCGTTGTGATTGACCAAATCGCGTGCAAAGTAGACGCCCTCGCAAATGGTTTTGTAGTTGTTCAGCTGTTCCAAATACGAGGTTTCAAGGCCTAGGAAGCACACACTTTCGATCCGTGAGGGCGTGTTATCTTTAAGGCTGTCTTTTTTTAAGAGTGTGAATTGATAATTAGGCAAGAGCAAGCCCTCCGAAACACCTCGGACGACGATTTCTTGGTCCATGCCTGGAATCTTGGGACAGAGGAGGTTGAGCTTTGTGATCTTTTTGGCTTGGGCTGATTTGGTGATCTGGCTAAAAGCGCGCCTCAGGGATTCCATGGTGATCTTGTCGACATCTCCTAGCCCCAGAAGCACTAGGCGTTTTTCCGCGAGATTAGCAGGATATAGAAAAACCACTTCGCCTTCTTTAGCTTTCACGTCCCCAACCGCAAGAATTCGCTCTAGATCAAGTTGACGCATCCAGTTTTTATCCTCAACAGCGATGTCAATTTTATTATGTCGCCTGATCAAAGGAATGACTAATAAATCTGCATGGGGATGTTTTTTTGTTTTGGATTGAACTGAAAATTTCATTGTTTTCTGCTTTGTTTAAGATTCACTTACACGATCTAAAATGACTAATAAAAGGATTCATCCGCCCAAAGGATTAAGCGGATGTTGTAAGATTAGACATCTTTCAAAAGGGAACTTCATCTTCTTCAGCTTCAGCGTGATCTTCTTGATTATTTCGCTTATGACCTGGTTGAGATCCTCCATGATTACCTCCGGAGAAGCCAGAATCACCGTAGGCGGCTCCGCCTTCACGCGAGTTGTTGAACGAACCGTAGCTGGCCTGTGAATTGCCTGATTGATTTTCAGCTCGGTCGGATTTGCCAAATGGGCTGAATTTAATAATTTCGGCGGTAACATCCAGAGTAATTTGAGGACGTCCTTCTTTG
>CAYMKI010000089.1:0-12831 GCA_964390695.1 uncultured bacterium | reverse complement strand
GAGCGAGGCCTGGGTAGCAATAAATAATACGCAGAGTCCTGAAAGGACGACATAATTATGAAGTATTAATGGATTATATTGTTGTGAGTATTAGATATATATCCAAGGCATTTTACTACTTTTGTCAGCAGGATGGGTAGGATTTACAGGATAAGACTGATTTGTTGTTTTTGATTTTTTATCGTTAGAGGTGGATGTGATTCATTCTGTTAGTTCCGTTGCACATGTTGCTCTTCCTGATGTAGCCTATGGTAAGGACTCACCATTACAATTTATATTTTACAACAATACCCCTAGTTGGCGGCGTATTTTTTCAATTTGTACGCGGTATTTTTGATTTATCATGTACCCACAAGCTCCGTATGTACGGTCTTCAAGAAGCTTTTCCATTTGTTGAATTCCCTGTTCATAGATTTCTACGTTGCGTTTCATAGATTCACATCGCTGAGATAGGTCTTCATAGGCTTTATTTTGAGTGTCTATTTTCAATAGGTATTTTTCATGCAAGGCTTGGATTTCGGCTAAATGCAACTGCTGTAGCTGTTTATTCTGTTCTTGTGATTGGATTAAGGCTATACGCAATTCATCATTTGTTTTAGATAGCTTCTCGATAGCTTCTTGCTGTTGGGACTGATTCTTTTGAAAAACAACCTGAGCAGCATCTATCATATCCAACAAAGATTGGTTTTGTTGTGAAAGGGTGGCTATCATATGTTCTCTGGGATCCATTTTATGATAGGGTTGTGTGTTAGATGTTTCAACAGCAGTAGTTGTTGAATTGAGAGTCATCTTTATCTCCTGATTTAGTTGAGTTTTAGGATTAATTCTTCGGCTTTTAAGAGCACGTAATCTTCGGTGAAAGCTGCTCCACGGGATTTAAGCTCTTCTTCGACATAGTGTATTCTTTTGTGCGGCAGGTAATGTCCCGATACTTCGGTCAGCACAGACACTCTGCCTCCCCAGAAGCTGATTTCGCCGGCGGCCACGGGTTTTTCGTGAGGCAGCACTAAGGAGCTGTGATAAGACCAGATATTATCCTTCTGGTGTTTAAAATCGATGCGGATAGAGCCGTTTTCCAAAATCACAAAGTTAATCATTTGGGTGGAGTGCAGGCTATCCTTGGAGCTGCCTTGATAAAGATATCCATTCTTCAATACCAGCTCTTTAGTTTTTAGCTCTGCAGCGGTATAGGTCTTCATGATGCCTTGCCGGATTTCTTTGAGATCTTGCAACTGTCTTGTCGCTGACATTTCTAGCAAGGGCTCGTGTGCCCAAGGTTTTTTCAGGGATTGAATTTTTTGTGCTGTATCGAGGGCTTTGTGAAAATACGCATTTAAATTGTTGATGTATGGAGCGGGATTGATCGATTCGAAGGTGTTGAGTTCTAAAGTCAGCAGGTTCCAATACACATCATAAAATTTCAGCGCTTCGGGGCTGTGCATGGCTATATTGAGTTCTTTGGCATATCCTTGGTAAAAGGCCTTTTGTAATAAGGAAATTTCCTCATGGCTCAAATTTATGCCTCGGCCATAATATTCGATGGATACCTTCATTTGGGCCAAGTCGGTGGCAGGGATGCCTATGGGCCGCCCCTGTGCATTCAGGGATCTTGCTAAAGATCCGGTGTCAATAGCCGTAATTTTCAATGAGTTAGCATCCCAGATAAAGTTGGGAAAGTGGACGTCTCCATGGGAACAGGCGGCATAGCCGGGATTTTTTTTAAATTGGGCTATCAACGTTTCCATCTCGGTTTTACCAAAGGCCAGCGATAAGCCGTGGGACTGTAGCTTTTGCTCTACGCCCAGAAAAAAATCCAGCATTTTTTGGCACTCCTGTTCGATGAATGCCGCCGGCGGAGGGATATCGGTCAGACTCTTTCGATGCAATTCGGCAATGCCGCGTCCTGTTTTCTCGATAGGCTGGCGGAATTGCGCTAAATACTCAGCCCTTAAGGGATTTCCTAAGGGGAGTTGTTTGACTTCATGCAGCCATTGTACTAAAGACTTTCCCTTGGCTTGGCTCATCAAAAGCAAGCCGTGCTTATAGGCAGTGCCTTCGGGCAGATACTGGCCGATTTTTTTAAGGGCAGGATAATCAAAATGGCTGAGACGCATAGCGTTGAGTTTATTTTGTGCTATCAGCGTATTGGCAAACTGGCTGTGACCAGAGATCAATCCCGGGAAATCTTTGACCACTAAAGAGCAGGGGCGTTCGTTTTCAAAGACAAAATACACTTGGCTGGAAGATCTTCCTCTTGCAATTTCTGGTAAAAGATTTTGAGTGTCTCTAAGCTGATAGGTGGTATGTGAGGACTTTGGCAAATCCCTAAGAAAGGCATCGGGGTTGGTATATTGTTTGATATTGGCCGCGGCGGCTTTCATTCTTGTGAAAACAGGAATAAGGGCGCTTGAAGTTTCGCCTGCTGCAGGTTTTGAAATCAGCTTAGCGAATTTTCGGGTTTCATAGGCATCTTTGGTTGCCTTTATTGCGGGCTTTGCCGCGGCTTTAACGCCTTTAAATGCTTTGACTCCCATTCCTGCTGCTGCACCCATGAGGGTTCCCAGTCCTACATCTATCATCCCTTCGGCTCCCGCATGCATCAGTCCTGGATAGGTGTAAAAATGTTGGACCATGTAACTGTCAAAGAGATGGAGATGATGATCTAAGGCTGCCAAAGCTTTCCCAGTGTTTAAAATCCATCTTGGCATGGCTTCTTTGAAGGCTTTGTTGACTTCGGGATTCCGTCCTTCTAGGCTGTGACGCAGCTGGGAGATGCATTGCTTGTTATGCGGTTCTACTTCTGCACAATAGTGGTGCACTGAAGCCAGATATCCGACCTTAAAAGCAGTCTTAACGGTGAGGTTGAGGGCTGCAAAGGGGGCTGCTATGCAGTTGGCAGCTTGTCCTATAGTGGCTTTAACGACTTCTTTTTTTTCTTCAGGTGTTAAGTTTTGAGATACAGGTGCCAGACATAAAGGTAGCGAGGGGTCTTCGATCTGCAGGCTTGCCGCTAAAGTAGCTGTTTTATGGGTAGTTTGAGTGGGTGTGGAGGCTATCTGTCTTCTACTGGAAAAAGAACGCGGTGTGGGCAGCTGGCTGGCAGCAAGGGATTTTTCAAGCTGGCTGAGATTCTGTGTAGTTTGTGATTGTTTATATTGAAATGCAGTATGCCGTAAGCTTCCCTCGTTAAGCATCAGTTGTAGTTGAGCTTGAGATTGAGAGCCTTTGAGGTGCAATTTTTCCCCATTAAAAGCCGCTGCAGAGTATTGACTTACCTTGACGGCTATGCGGTTTGTCAAGAGATAAAGGTCATGAGGATCAGCCGGCAGCTCACTTAAGGAAAAGACTGATGGGGTAGAGGGGGTTATTTCCGGATCACCATTCGTCCGGAAAATCGACTTCACCTTCGAGCTCTTCACTTCTTTCGGGAAACATTGTGTCTCTATATGTACTTTCGGTGCCGTTGTGGCTGGTGTGGTCATGATGACCTCCTTGTTCTGATGTTGTTATATGACGCGTGGCATCCAGATAAAATCCCCAGCCTAGTTTTGGTAGTTCGCTGCAACATTGGGGAGAATTAGGTTTAATCCATTCATGAAGTTTACAAAATACATAACCGACCTTGAAGCGTATATATAGAGGTTCTTGGGACAAAATTTCTATCTGGCCTGAATGTACTGGGACTCTAGGTGCGAACAAATAAATATGCTTGTTAGGGTCTTTTAGGGAATTGCGGACATTATATAAGGGGCTTCTTTCTTTAACTTGGCCTGTCGAGCAACCAAGTAGCAGCACAGTCGATTTATCTTTAAGGGTGGAGAGAGCTTTTTCATCAGGGAAAAATCCATTCCATTCAAAGTCGAAGTCTACGCTCTTATCTGAACCATGGGAATCTATCACCAAAGCCGATAAAAAATTTTCAGGGTAGGTACGCATTTCCCTGTAAACATCTTCAATATCGTTAACGACCATATACTTCACATCGTATACGTTGTGGAGACTTTTCAGTATGTTGCAATCGGGTTTCAAAGCGCCATTAGCATCTCTCTCAGCAACGATATACAGTAATTTGGGTCTTTTATCACTTTCAACAAAGTCTAAGATATTATCGTTTTTTACGCATTGAGCAGCTTGCTGGCGGTATTTATTGTTGGTAGCATTCTTATGGCGTTCATAAAAGGGCTCGATGTCAGGGATATTGGTAATCGTGGCCTGACTTTTAAGCTGTGCTATGCTGTCACAGGAAGCGCTGCTTCGAGGGATCTGCTTTGAACTTTCTAGAATAGCTTGCAGTTGTGCAGAGGCTTGAGCTCCTTGAGTGTGTAATTTTTTTCCGGTAAAAGCCGTCGCAGAGCATAAATTCACTTGGGTTGCCATGCGGTTCATCAAAAGGTAGAGATCGTGATGATCTGGAAGTTCCGTGCCTGAAGATAAGCCGGTAGGATGAGAAAGCTGCTCTCCAGCAAAGTCTTGCGGCCATAAAAGCGAGGGGGTGGCGAGTTTTTTTTGCATGTCAGGAGGAATTAAGGGGAGTGAAGGCAAAGGCAGAGAGAGCGGGGGAGTATTCATTAAAATCCTTTCAGAATAAGTTGTGCTTTAGCGCCATTAGACATAGGGCTGAATGTAACACTTACCGATGATGCGCCTAGGGATTGAAGAGCAGCTTGAATAGCCCAGGAACCAACAGCGCAGGCGGCAATAGCTATTACGGCAGTAAAAACTTCTCCGAAGCCTCCTTTATCCCTTTCTTTGATGGCTTGCTCGGTTTCTTTAATGGCTATTTGCAGTTGTATGTTATCCGCTTTGGCGCCTTCTATCTGGACATCGACATAGCTTTGTTGCGTTCTAAGATCGTGAATATCATTTTGCAGGACCTGTATATCTTGTTGTAATTGCTGTGCATGCTGTTGCAGTAATGTCAAAGGCTGTTCTATGGCATCCAACCTCTGCATCGCGGCAGTATGCTGCGCAGCGGCATGCTGTTGCAGTTGCGCTACATTAGTATCGATGATCTGATCCATCATGCCTTCTACGATCTGGCGCTCTTGCAAGCGGATGCGTTCCCGCTGTTCGGTCTCTTGGCGTCTTTCCGCTTGCTGTTGCCGGATGCGTTGCACCCTGTCTCGGAGATTATTGGGTGGCATCTGTACTTGAGGAGGATCGGCGAAGGCTTGGCCGGCATTTTCGGGGATCTGGGCCGCCTCCTTTTCTAGTTCTTCAGATCGGAAATGAGACCGGTATTTTTTTAGCCATTTGACTAGGTTGCGGGCGATATCATGCGGCATGGCTGTAAAGGGGGTAGGGTCATCGGGCTTTAGCGGCGAACGTTGATTGAATGGAGGCACTGAGCGATGAGAATGGAGGCGTAGAAAGCTTTTGCCGTAGGTATGGCCATCGCTTCCGAGCATGCATTCTTCATCTAAGGGATAGTTGAGGACAGGTACTACCAGCGATTTTTCAAGACTATCGAGGAATGATGGCAAGACTTGTGCAAAGTCTGCATTTCTTATTTCCAGAGCGGAGGCAAAATTTTTCTGCCAGACGCGAAGGGTGCCGGTTAAACCGTCTTGCAAAGGCGAAGCAGTTAGCTGTTCACCAAAGCGTTTGACATCTTGTATGACGGTGCGCCTTAGCTGTAAAACCGGGTCATGCAGTTCCGGTATGAAATTCGCTGGAGCTCTATAGACGGGTTGTGCCATAAAAATACTATAAGGTTAATTGTGTTCTGCTGGGGTTCGCTGGCTTTGAGGTCTGCCATTGTCACTAGGATAAGGATTCCCTGTGGCGATGCGGTAGGAGATTCTCTCTCCTCCTTGGTACATGAAATTTTCCAGCCTGGATCCGGAATGTTCTTTTAATTTTTGACGCAGCTCTGCGAGCATATGGACAAGATCGGCCTTGTGCTTTTTTTCGGCTTCCAATTCTCCTTGAATTTCTTCCAGAGATGATTTTAATCCCTTTTGAATGGATTGTAAAGACTGCACTTGGCGGTGCATGGCGGTATTGTTATTTTGCAAGGATTCTGTGTCGAGCACCGACACCAATTTCTCTGATAGGGCAGCTATCTGTGCATCGGATGTTTGAAGCCTGGCGAGCAGTTCTTCCACCACTTCTTGTGTCTTTTCATAGAGTTCCTGCAGGTTTTCACGGCTGTTTTGCCGGGGAGCCTCTGCCGCCGGCACGCCTTGATGCCTCAGGGACATCAACTGTAGGGTCTCTTGAAAAGCTCTACGTCGCTCAGATCTGTTTGCAGAGTTCATGGCATTTTCCTAAGAGTTGTTGGTAGGTTTTATAATTTTCTTGGCTTTTATCTCCTAGGTGTTGAAATTCCGTGGAGATGGCCAATAATTCTTGGGTAAGTTGCTCTATGCGTTCTGCTTGCGAGGCGCTCTCTGCAGCCATCTTTTCATGCAACTGGATGATAGTCAATATCTTGGTTTTGAGGAGTTCATACCCCTGATCCATCTTTGCAAGCATATCATCTGCTAGCTTGTATAGAAGTGTAATTTTTTCTTCAAAGAGCTCCTCGATGCGCTTGTTATGTAAAGCCTCTTTATCCTGATCTATCTGGGTGCGTGTTTCTTTAAGGAAAGCTTCGATATCAGACCCTTTTGGCAAAGCTTCTGCCAACAAGTTTTTTACGCTGTCTTCAATTTGCAGCATCTGTTCTAGAAGGGCTTCGTCCTGCTGCTTGTCAATGGCAGGATATAAGATATCGCTTAAAAAAAGAGCCAAAGCAAAGGGGGTGCCTATAGCTGTCATATTCGCATTTAAATCTTGCATGAGCTCATGCTCCTCGTCTGAAAAGAGGGAAGAGACACTCATAGCCTGCAGATAGGAAGACGCTGAGTGTTTCATGGGCAGGACATAATGAGATGATGTGACCGTTTCAACTCGAGTGAATGACATTAGCTATTCTCCTGGTGGGGGACTTGTTCTGTAAATATTTTTAAATCTTTGCGGATTGTAGCAAATAGATTGTCTACTTTAACTAGAGCCATTAATAGTGTATATCTATTCTTATGATCATGGGGAGCAGCAGCAAGAGGGCCAACGATATTTTCGATTAAAAGGAGGCCCTGTTCATAGACGGATAGATTGTGTTTGTCATCCTGGTGAATTTTCCGTAAATCATTTTTCTCTTTCGTTTCCTCTTCGATTTGTAATTGATATTTTTCATGCAGCGCTTGGATTTCAGCTTGATGGGCGAGCTGCAATTCGTTATTTCGTGCTTCGGCTTTCAGCAAGGCTTCGCGCAAGTCGTCGTTGGTCTTCGAGACGTTCTCGATGGCCTCTTTTTGTTTGGCTTGAGTTTCTTGGAAAAGGGATTGGGCCTTGTCCATGGTGGCTAGCAAGATTTCGTTTTGCTCCGCGAGTTTTTCGATCATCAACTCTCGAGGATCGCTGCCTTCGGGAAGTTTTTTAAGATTTAAAGATTCATTTTGGGGTGTTATAGCCATAGTAAAATAACCATTTGGAGACTTAATCTGTTGATACTGTTAGTTTTTTGCGGATATTGGGAAGTTCATTGTAATAAATAGCATACATAGTTGTTCTCATCATCATCCAATCTGGATATGGAGGTGTGACTTTTTTTTCTACAACAAGGAGGCCTTGTTCATAGACGCTTAGATTGTGTTTGTCGTCCTGGTGTATTTTCTGCAATTCATTGTTCCTTTTCTTTTCCTCTTCGATTTGCAATTGATATTTTTCATGCAGCGCTTGGATTTCAGCTTGATGGGCGAGCTGCAATTCGTTATTTCGTGCTTCGGCTTTCAGCAAGGCTTCGCGCAAGTCGTCGTTGGTCTTCGAGACGTTCTCGATGGCCTCTTTTTGTTTGGCTTGAGTTTCTTGGAAAAGGGATTGGGCCTTGTCCATGGTGGCTAGCAAGATTTCGTTTTGCTCCGCGAGTTTTTCGATCATCAACTCTCGAGGATCGCTGCCTTCGGGTAGCTGAGTGGGTGTTACGTTCAAAAAAGTAGAATTGGGTATCATGGCCATGATTTTGCCCCGTTAGGTTTTTAGTGTTTCTTTCATGCGATTTAATTTGTTGGCGATGGAATTTGCAGTAAAGGTAAATTCTTCGCTAATTTTCTTTAAGCCTGTATGCACGTCGGGGACTCTTTCCTTGAAGGTATCGTCGAGCTGTTCCATAAGGCGGTTGACATAGCCGCTAATCGAAATCCACCCCCATCCGTGAATTGTATCCTGGATAGTTCCATCGCCATACTGCAGAGCGTTCTTGAACGAACAGGCTTCTACATAGGGCTGTACTTGTTTTATATGAGCTGCTATTTGTTCACAGCCTTGTATAGCTATTTGTATATCTTCCTTAACAGTATCTATTTGAAGCTGGTGATTTTCCTTCAGCGCGTTGATTTCCTTTTGATGGGCGAGCTGCAATTCCTGATTTCTGGCTTCGGCTTTCACCAAGGCTTCGCGCAATTCGTCATTGGTCTTCGAGAGATTCTCGATGGCCTCTTTTTGTTTGGTTTGAGTTTCATGGAAAATAGACTGGGCCTTGTCCATGGTAGCCAGCAAGTTTTCGTTTTGCTCTGAGAGCTTTTCGATCATTAATTCACGAGGGTCTATGTTTCCTTGTGGTGGGGTGAGATCAAATGATCCATTTTGAGGTGTTATGGCCATGGGTAAATATCCTTATTTATTTTTTATAGAATAACGCATCCTGTGTCGCTAGAAACGCTGTCGTGTAAAGCCTGGATCTCCTGCAATCGGCAGGCATAGGCGTGGCGCAGCGAGCGCATCTCGGCTTCTTGGTCCAAGCTTTTGAGTTTCGCTTTTAAGACTTCCGCTTGGGCGGCTTCGACTTGTTGTCTCATTTCTGCATTGGAGGCTTGCTGATGCTTGACGGTTTCAGCTTGAGCCTTTTGCATATTGTCCATGCGCTCTTCGAGCGCTTTGCGATCTTTTTCCATTTGCACTTGAGCTTTTTCCATCCGTTCTTTCGAGCGTTGGTCTATCAAGGTTAAAAGACTTTGCAGCAATTCGGATTCCTTATAGACGTCTTGGATAAATTGGTTGAGTTTGAACATGGCCATCTTCTGCTGAAATTGCATTTTATAAGTCATCAGGAAGGAGCGCATGTAAGATTCTAGGTTTGCTTCCTGTGGAGTCTGGGAAGGCGTTGAAATAAGCTGATTGGATGTGGAGGAACTAGTTATAGCTGTGTCTGATGAGGCAGAACTGGTGGGGGTTTCTTCTGTCACAGATAAGGCCCATGCCAGCATCTGTTGGGCGAAAGCATGAGGAACGAGGGTGATAGGCTTGCCCTTATAGGCTGTTTGGTCTAATTGGTTCCATTGCAGTAATTGCTTTTCACATGTCCAGCCGGTTTCCACGACAAGCATGGGGTCTTTCAGGGTTGATTTAGCGATAAAATCGACCAGTATACCGGTCTTTAACATCTCAAGGTTTTTCTGGACCTCTTCCTTAAACATTTCTTGGCCCAGGGTCTCGTCGCTTAAGTCGATGGCCATGACTTGGGCGCTCCATTCCATCAGTTGAAAGGAAAGGGTGTCTTTGTATTCCTTGTACATTTCGCTGCCTATGCCTTCGATGATCGAAGCCAATCTTTCTAGAGCAGATTCCATTTTCAACCGAAGGACGAGATGGGGAGCGGCTAATGGTACTGTAAGGGTTTGGACTTTCATATTCTTGTTTAGACCTAAGATAATTGGTTTATAGCAGCTTTTAATTTCTGAATTTCCACAGCTTGTTGGGCTATTTTTACTGCTTCCGCTTTCAAGGTATCGCTGTATGCTGCCATCTGTTGTTGTTTGTGGTCTTTGCAGGATTCAAGGAACTGGGAGGTGTCTGTGTGGGTTTGTTGTATCGATTCCAGCGATTGCTGTGTTTGTTCGGAGAGTTTTATTTCATTTTCCCTAGATTGCGTTAACAGTAGATTACTCGCGGAGATGCGCGTTTGGCAGGATTGAATCAAGGCTTTGTTTTCCTCTTCCCATTGCTGCATCTCTTCCTGGAGCTTCTGTGTGGCAGCAAGCATTTGTTGGCTGCAGGCCAAAGCTAGGGTGTATGATCTTTGTATGGACTGAATTTCATGCTGAGGAAGGCGTGCTTCTACCTGAAGCGTAACAGGGGAGTTGGAAGAATGGGTTACTAACATATCAGGTTGCATAAAGATCCTCAAGAGAGATAGATGAATTTTAAAAACACGAAATGTATTCTATCATCTCTCAAGAGTTTAAGTCAATTTAATGAACAGAGATATAAAAGGATATTTACCAAAGCGTTGAGGTGATTTATAGTCGAGATCAAATCCTTATAGGTGATATATTATGCAAATGCCTACATTGTTACCCTCTGAACTCGACTATTGCAAACGTGTAGATTCCGATGAAGCTTTGTTTAAATTGCTTCAAAAGCATCCTCCCGATCTGATACTGTTTTTGGAAACGGCTTGTCCGGAAGAGTCGTGGGCAGAAGCACATGAATCCTTCATGCATGAAGCTATCGTCTGGGTACACCAACAGTTTTTTCGGGACCAGTTGATGATAGAGTTAGCTAGCAGGTTAGCGCAGGTGTTACGCAAATACCCCGGCCTCGGCAAGCTGCACCTGTCCAATAATGTCACCTTGAAATTACAAGATGTCGATTTGCCTATCAATACCCTGATGTATGGCTCTAGCAGTTTATATCTGAAGGACCTGATACGTTTAGAATGCCGTGATCGAAAGTCGGATTGTATTTATCTAAAAGAGGTGGCTTTTAATGTCCTAGAACCTATTCATGAATATATCATGAAAGGATATTCGGACAGCTTGTATGTCAAAGACCAAGCAACCGGCGAAAGCGTTTTGAAGTTGGCTCAGCAGTGGGAATTAATCACTTTTATCGTAGACTGTCAACAAGCCTTAAAGAAATGGATCAACCGCGATAATGTCGTAGAACAGATATTGAATTGTCAAAAGAGGGGATGGAAAGAACTTCGCTCAGGCTGCTATGAATACCTGGAGCATCTAGATTTAGATGCTAGGCTTTTGGAGTCTCCTATAGGGCACTTGAAGTTTGAATTTTTAAGGCTCAGTGAAAATTCCCTCCAATTGTTCGAGCAGCTTCGAAAGTCGTTTACACATCTAGTGTTTGGAGGCAAGACCTATGCGCAGCCAGAATTCAGTCAGGTTGTAAATAACTGTCCAAGACTCATAGGAGTGGACCTAAGCTATACAGATGAATTCGATGATCATTTTCATGACATTCCAGCTACACTAGCAGAGCTGGATCTTGTCGCTTGCCCGTGGTTAAACAAAGACAGCTTGAATGCTTTGGCAGCGATTTGTCCTAAATTATTATCATTGAATGTTGCGGCAAATCCCCAGTTGAATTATCACTGTTGGATGGTCTTGCAAAGATTTAAACGGCTGCAGACGTTGAGTTTAGCTCGCTGCGCACAAGTTGGCGATGAAGATCTACGAATTATTCTAGAGTCTTGTGAATCATTGGAAGGATTAAATTTGGAAGAGTGCCGAAATATCTCAGATAAGGGATTTATGGATTTACCCCGACTTAATTCAAGGCTCATCACTTTGAATTTATCGAGAACAACCATCACCGACTTGGCTTTGATCGAAATTATGAGCCATAGCCATGATCTCACCCACCTTAACCTAACCCGTTGCGAAAATATCAGTGATAAAGGAGCGCTTGAGGCTTTTCGCTTTGCAAAAAAGTTAAAAGAGCTCATCCTAATTCATACTAACTTTTCTCAATCTACAATTAACGCTCTTAAAAAATTAAAACCGTATTTGGAGATAAAAAATCATTGATAGTAGTGTCGATTTTTCAGAAAGAAAAATAATATGCTGTGGGAATAGTATTATTATATTAAGTTTTTGATTAACAATTGTAAATTGTTTAAGTGCGTGATGTTAAGCATTGACAAATTATAGACTAGCCTTTAAGATAATAACTCAAAATGAATTTTGTATATGGAGTAAATCATGATTACAATTCCTAAAGCGAATTACACAAATCTTGAATGGAATTATATTATTCAATCCGAAATAGACAAACGAGAAACCATTTTGCAAGTTGCCCAGAGCAATGTAGGTAAGGTAGGTAATCTTAGAAAAGAAATTAATGAAGCTGAGAATCTCCGTCTTGCGAAAAAATTATATCGCAAACCCTCCAAACAATTGGAAGAAGAAAATCAGACTTTGATGATTACATTAAAATCAGAGATTAATCAACTAAGAAACAAAATACTGAAATTTCAACCCACAAAAATTGAAAATGTCAATCAGTTGATTCTAGATCTTGTGGGAGGAACGGCTATCTATGAACGTATCCCTTCTATCAATTTAGGTAAAAGGATCCATTCGCATGGAGCCATTAATTTCATTACACCCGAGATGATGATGCCATATCCACTTGTTAAATTTACAGACGCTTTGGGTCGGCAAGGTATGGCTATCTGCGTATTTGACAATACCGAAGCAAAATTTAAAGTACAAACCTTTTATCAAGAGATAGCTAACAGTCCTGATTGGATTACAAGTGGAGAGCGCTGCATAGCCGTTGATGGCAAATACTTGATAAAATCTGGAACTCTAGATACTCATGCCTACGGAGTGCTTAAATTGTATATAGCTGCTATCGTCTGTAAATCTGAAAATTTGGTTTAGGTTACTTTTAAACCCAACTTGCCTCCAAAATCCTAGCTCACAATATGTGGTTGGTGTAAGAACATTGAGTGAACGTCTTGCATAATTTATTTCCTTGCCCATGCCCATGCCCTGGCCCATGCCCTGGCCAAAAATTAAGAAAGTTCTTTCCGTAATTCACCTTTCTAGT